>CADBUL010000057.1 GCA_902797875.1 Oscillospiraceae bacterium
GCATTGATCCTTGGTATCGTTACAAACGTTATCTTAAACCTCGGCAAGAAAAAAGACTAATAACAATCAACAAACCGGCGGCGGGAATTCTCCCACCGCCGGTTTTTTACATTTTTGCTGTTTTTTATTGAATTGTTTGCAATTTTTGTGTACAATATAAAAGGCAGATGAATACTACAAATTCGGAGGTACAATAATGATTGCGAATTTCACCTACAACACTCCCACAACACTATATTTCGGAAAAGACTGCATAAAAGACCTGCCAAAAGTTATGGGAGAGTATGGCAAAAATGTTCTGCTTACCTACGGCGGCGGTTCCATAAAGAAAACGGGACTTTACGACAAAGTAAAAGGGCTGCTTAAAGATTTTAAGATTATCGAACTTTCTGGTATCGAGCCAAACCCCAAGTATGACCCTTCGGTTATTGACGGCGCCAGGCTTTGTAAAGAGAATAATATCGATGTCATTCTTTCGGTGGGCGGCGGCTCGGTGCTTGACTGCTCTAAAGCAATATCGGTTTGCGCAAAGTACGACGGCGAAGGATGGGATCTTATTTCGGGCAAGGTGCAAGCAAAAGCGGCAGTGCCCGTTGTAGACATTATTACACTTGCCGCAACCGGAAGCGAATACGATATGGGCTGTGTTATATCAAACACCGCAATTAACGATAAACGCGGTTATCTCGATCCGCTTTTATATCCGGCTGCGTCGTTTCTTGATCCCGAGTACACCTATACGGTCGACAAATGGCAGACCGCCTGCGGTACCGCTGACGCCATCAACCACGTTTTAGAGCAATTTTTTGCAACACCCCACTCGACCTTTAACGACGGCATTATGATTTCGGCGCTGCGTTCACTTATGAAGAATGTAAAAATTGCGCTTAAAAAACCCGACGACTACGCCGCGCGAAGCGAACTGATGTACGTTTGCAGTTGGGGTTGCAACGGTATTCTTGCAAACGGTTCAGGTTATTCCGGTTGGCCGATGCACTCTATCGAACACGCTCTTTCGGCATATTTTGACATTACCCACGGCGCGGGACTTGCCGTTATCACCCCCCGCTGGATGAAGGAAATACTATCCGAAAAAACGGTTGAAAGATTTGTAAAACTCGGCACCGACCTTTTCGGCTTCGATAATGATTTGTCCGATATGGAAATGGCGCAAAAGGTAATAGACGCCTTTTATAGCTTCTTTGAAGAAACCGGTATTCCGATGCACCTTTCAACACTTGGAGTAAAAGCCGAAGCGATTGATGAAATGGCAGATCATATTCTTAATAACGACAGCACCAACGAGCCGTGGATGTTCGCGCCGCTCGATAAAAATGCGCTTGTCAGAATATTAAACGAAAGTATGTAACAGGGGAAAGACCATAAAAAAGTTTTAATAAGACACAAAATACTCAAATATAAAAACGCCGGATCTTTTCCGGTGTTTTTTATGGTTTTACGGGTCGCATTTTATCGAATTTTTTTGAGCTTACAGGTTGATTTTTTAATATAATAATTATATAATATTAAACGGTGGTTTGTATGAAATACTTAGTTTTACTTTTAGACGGTATGGCGGATTATCCCTGCCCGCAGCTTGGCGGCAAAACCCCCATGCAAAAGGCGAATAAACCCAATATTGACCGTCTTTGCCAAACAGCCGAAATAGGTCTTGCAAAAACCGTGCCCGATAATTTCAAACCGGGCAGCGACGTTGCCAACCTTTCGGTTATGGGTTTTAATCCTCAAAGCTGTTACACCGGCCGCTCGCCGCTTGAGGCGGCAAGTATCGGTATCGACCTAAAAGATACCGACGTTACCCTGCGCTGCAACCTCGTAACCCTTTCTGACGAAGATAATTACGGGGACAAAACCATGGTTGACTACTGCGCGGGAGATATCGACACCAAAACCGCCGCAGAGCTTATAAAATTTATTCAAAGCAAATTAGGTAACGATAGGTATTCGTTCTATCCCGGGGTTAGTTACCGACACTGCCTTGTGGTTCAAAACGGCACGACCGACCTTGGCAATATGACCCCGCCGCACGATATAAGCGGCAAAAGAATAGGGGAGTACCTCTCGCGCAGCGAAAACGCCAAAGAGCTTATCGATATGATGAAACAAAGCTACGATCTGCTTAAAGAGCATCCGCTGAATATTGAACGCATTAAAAGCGGCAAACGCCCTGCAAATTCGGTTTGGTTTTGGGGTGAGGGTAAAAAACCGCAAATTCCCGAGTTTTTCGGTTTGCATAATAAAAAAGGCGCCGTAATATCGGCGGTTGATTTACTTAAGGGTATTGGCAAATGCGCCAAGATGGAGGTACCCGATATAAAGGGCGCCACCGGTTATATCGACAGCGACTTTACCGCCAAGGAGCAAGCCGCACAAAAGCTATTTGATAACAACGATATGGTTTATATTCATATGGAAGCCCCCGACGAGTGCGGTCACCGCGGTGAAATCGAAAATAAGGTAAAATCTATCGAAATAATAGACAGTATGGTTGTAGGACCGATTATTAAATATCTTGAAAGTAAGGGCGATTTCAGGGTTCTTATTATGCCCGATCACCCAACACCGCTTTCAATTCGAACACACTCGCGCGACCCGGTGCCGTTTCTTATTTACGACAGTCGAAAAAAGTATAACGGCGCTCACACTTTCACCGAAGAAACCGCCAAACAAAGCGGTATATACATAGAACAAGGCTACACCGTAATGTCACGTCTTTTAGAAGAGAGGAGTTAAATATGAATTTTGAAATGCTTCACCCGGCCGACCAGATAGTAATGATAATGAACCGCATCTACTACTACGCCATGACCACCACTTCGGGCGGAAACCTGTCGATAATAGATAGCGACGGCGTTGTTTGGATAAGCCCGTCGGGGGTAGATAAAGGCTCGCTCACGCGCGAGGATATTATGAAAATCCTGCCCGACGGCACTATCGAGGGCCGTCACAAACCGTCAAGCGAGTATCCTTTTCATCTTTCGGTTTACAAAAACCGACCCGATATAAAGGCGGTGCTTCACGCCCATCCGCCCGCCCTTACGGCATATTCCATCGTCCGCAAAATACCAGACCTGACCCTTATCCCTAACGCAAAACTGGTGCTTGGCGACGTTGCCATAGCTCCCTACGCCGTACCGGGCAGTACAAAACTTGGCGAAAACATAGGCGCAAAATTCAAAGAAGGTTTTAATACCGTGATGCTTGAAAATCACGGCGTTTGCATAGGCGCCGAAAGCCTTTTCAAAGCTTTCTTTATGTTCGAAACCTTTGATTATCTTGCAAGACTTCAGGTTGCGGCACAGCGCATAGGAACCCCAAGGGGAATATCGCAAAAGCACCTGCAAACATACAAAAACCGTACCCACCCGAATTTGGAGAGTTTTGAACCAAACGGCTACTCTTCAACCGAGCTCGATATTCGCCGTACAATGTGCAAACTTATAAAACGCGCCTACGACAACCGCCTGTTCACATCAAGTCAGGGCACATTTTCCCGCAGAGTAGACGGCAACAACTTTGTTATAACCCCTCACGGTATGGACCGCGAATATCTTGAACCGCAGGACCTGGTCAGAATAGAAAACGGCAAAGCCGAAAAGGGCAAACTGCCTTCACGCGGCGTGCCGTTTCATAAGGCAATTTACGACATACATCCCGAAATTAACGCCGTTATTATGGCGCACCCGCCGACCATTATGGCGTTTGGCGTAACCGAAAAAGAGTTCGACGCCCGCTTAATCCCCGAAAGCTACATAATGCTTAGAACCGTACATAAATACCCCTTTGGCTCTACATTTATGCAGCCCGAAAAAATGGCGCAGGAGATTAGCGAGAGCAACCCCGTTGCAATAATAGAAAACGACGGCGTGCTTATAACAGGTACAAGTTTGCTTAATGCCTTCGACCGCCTTGAGGTTATGGAATACAGCGCAAGAAGTGTTGTAGATACTACAAATATAGGCGAGATAGTAAAAATATCCGATAACGAAGTAGATGAAATAGAGGTTGCATTTAACCTAAAATAATAATTTGTAAAAAGGAAATGTTATTATGAATCTTGATGCTCTTATTAAAATGTCCAACACCTACGGACAAAACCCCGAGTATGTTCTTGCCGGCGGCGGAAACACTTCGTTCAAAGACGATAGCACCCTTTATGTAAAGGGAAGCGGTACCTCGCTTGCCACTATTACCGAAGACGGTTTTGTTGCGCTCGACCGTACGAAACTTAACGCTATGATGGAAAAAGAATACTCTAAAGAGGATGACCGGCGCGAGGCCGAGGCACTTGTAGATATGATGAACGCACGTCTTGATACCGTAAACGGCAAAAGACCCTCGGTAGAGGCGCTTTTACACAACCTGTTCCCGTTTAGCTATGTTCTGCACGTTCACCCCGCCAAAATCAACGGCTTAACCTGCTGTCAAAACGGCGCGGAAATGACCGCAAAACTTTTCGGCGGCAAAGCAGTGTGGATACCCATTACAAAACCGGGCTACATACTTGCCAAGGTTTGCTACGACGCGCTTAACGATTACAAGGCGAAAAACGGCGCCGACGCACAGATACTTCTTCTTGAAAATCACGGCATTTTCGTTGCGGGCAATTCGGTAGAAGAAATCGACAAAATTTTTGCCGGCGTTTTAGAAAAAATCGAGTCGCAAATTTCGGCTATACCCGATTTTTCGGACGCCGAGTTTGATAGCGACCTTGTAAAGGGCATCGCCCCAAAACTTCGTATGCTTTACGGACAGGGGAGCGTATGTTCGTTTATCACAAATAAAGAACTCGTAAAACCCGAAACCTTCGAAAATATAAAAGCTCCCTTTTCTCCCGACCATATCGTCTATCTTAAAGCCGAATATCTTTACATTACGGCGCAGGACGATTTGAAAGAAAAATTTAACGCCTTTAAGTCCGCCAAAGGCTATGCGCCCAAGGTAGTTTATCTTAAAAACCAGGGCTATTTTGTTTTGGGCGACACCAAAAAGGACGTCGAAACCGCAAAATTACTGCTGCTTGACGCGGTTAAAATTTCGGTTTACGCTAAAAACTTCGGCGGTAAAAAACCGATGGAGCAGTCGTTTGTTGACTTCATTGTTAACTGGGAGGTCGAAAGCTACCGCGCCAAGGCGGGCAAAACCGCCGTTGCGGGTCGTATGCAGGGTAAAATCATAATCGTTACCGGCGGCGCCCAGGGTTTTGGACTCGGCATTTCGCAAGAGCTTATTAAAGAGGGCGCCAACATAGTTATTGCCGATATGAACTTCGAGGGCGCCAAGCAGGTCGCCGATGAGATGAACGCGCAGTACGGAGCGGGTCGCGCAATGGCGGTTGCGGTAAACGTTGCCGACGAAGACTCGGTTAAAAACCTTATACTGCAAACCGTTTTGGCATACGGCGGTCTTGACGTGTTCGTAAATAACGCGGGCATTGCCCGCGCCGGCTCGCTTGAACAGATGACCAAAAAAGATTTCGATCTTGTAACAAACGTAAACTATACCGCGTATTTCCTTTGCGCAAAATACGCGATTGAACCTATGAAAGCGCAGTTTGAAATCTGTCCGCAAATTATGTCCGACATCGTTTGTGTAAACTCAAAATCGGGTCTTAAAGGTTCAAACAAAAACTTTGCCTACGCAGGCAGTAAGTTCGGAGGACTCGGTCTTACCCAGAGCTTTGCGCTTGAACTTGCGCCCTTTAATATTAAGGTTAACGCGGTATGCCCCGGCAACTACCTTGACGGACCGCTTTGGTCCGACCCGCAGCGCGGTCTGTTTGTTCAGTACTTTAACGCAGGCAAGGTGCCCGGCGCCAAATCGGTAGAGGACGTTCGCCGCCACTACGAAAGCCTTGTTCCGCTTTCACGCGGCTGCTTCCCATCTGACGTTGCCAAAGCGATTATGTACGCGGTTGAACAACCCTACGAAACCGGCCAGGCAATCCCGGTAACCGGCGGACAGGAGATGCTCAAATAATGGAACTTGAAACGCTTATAAAAAACCTTAACGCCAAAACCGCTCAGCAGCGCCTTGAGGCCCTGTCGCAAATAATGGAGCTTTATAAAAACGGCACGCTGCCGTACCCTAAAACGGTCGAAAGCGTTAACAACCATATTCACACTACCTATTCATTTTCGCCCTATTCGCCCACCAAGGCGGTTTATATGGCTTTTTGTGCCGGTCTTAAAACGGCGGGCATTATGGACCACGATTCTATCGCAGGCGCCAAAGAGTTTATAAAAGCCGGCGAAATTGCCGGCATTTCCACAACGGTCGGTTTAGAGGTAAGGGTTAAAATGAACGGCTCGAAGTTCTTCGACCGCCGCTACAACAACCCCGACCAACCTTCGGTCGCCTACGTTGCCTGCCACGGCGTTCCGCACCAGAATATCGATAAAATGCAGGAGTTTATGACCCCGTATCGCGCAAAACGAAACGAGCGCGATAAAAAAGAGGTCGAAAAAATCAACGAGCTTATTGTCGATAGCGGCGTTACACTCGATTTTGAAAAGGACGTTCTGCCCATTTCCGAGTACCAAAACGGCGGCAGCGTAACCGAACGCCACATCTTGTACGCCCTTTCACTTAAACTTATCGATAAACTCGGCAAGGGCGCGCCGCTTGTTGAATTTTTGCAGAATAAACTTAACATTTCGCTGTCGCAAAAGGTTATCGACAACCTGCTAAACATCGAAAAAGAGTATTACGAATACACCTTGCTTGGCGCCCTTAAAAGCGACCTTGTACCCAAGTTTTACATCAACAGCGAGTACGACTGCCCCGATGTTCGCGACTTTGTAAAGGCGGTGGCGGACGTCGGCGCCATTTCGGCTTACGCCTACCTTGGCGACGTAGGGGAGAGCGTAACCGGCGATAAAAAAGCGCAGAAATTCGAGGACGAATTTATCGACGAACTTGTCCCCGAACTTAAAAAATTCGGCTTTGCCGCAATTACCTTTATGCCCACCCGCAATACCGAGTTCCAGGCGCAAAAAATAATGAGGCTCGCCAAACAGAACGACCTTTTCCAGATCTGCGGCGAGGACGTAAACTCACCCAGCCAGTCGTTTGTCTGCGCCGCGCTCGAAAAACCCGAGTTCCGCCATCTTATTTCGGCGGCTTGGGCGCTTATCGGCCACGAAAAAGCGGCGACTAAAAATATTGAAGACGCATTTTTCTCGCCCAAAACGGTGCAAAGAATGCCCTCTTTAAGCGAGCGCATCGCCTATTTTGAAAAAATAGGCAAAGCTTTATAACGCGTAAAAATTCAAATAAAAAGGACGGAAATCAATCTTCCGCCCTTTTTTGTTTGGTTTATTCTTCCTCTTGAATGTCGAGAATTTCGTCGATTTTTTTGCCTATTTCCACCTTTTGAATATCGTCTAAAAGACGGTATTTAAGAACTATGTTCTGCTCGTCGCTCGTAAGTGAACGAAATTGAAAATTGCTGTTATTTTGAGCCGTATAGTCGTTTAGGGTGCCGGTATCGTATTTGGTGTCGTCGGGGAAAAGCAAAAGACCCGGCGCTATGCCAAATGCTTTTGCAATACGTTCAAGCACATCGGTTGGGGGTGTGGTGTTGCGCTCGTAGTAAGCGTAGGTAGAACGCTTTACGCCAACCGCGTCGGCAACCTGTTGCTGGGTAAGTCCAAGTTGGTGGCGCAGTCGGTATAAATTTTTTGCGAGTCGTGTCATGCTCTCTTTTTCTTTCATAAAAATGTCCTTTCGGGTATTGACTTAAATGGTTATTTTTGATATAATCTATTGAACACTTTTGCTGGTGTGGCTCAATGGCAGAGCAGCTCATTCGTAATGAGCAGGTTGTCAGTTCGATTCTGACCACCAGCTCCA
>CADBUL010000058.1 GCA_902797875.1 Oscillospiraceae bacterium
CAAAAATCAGGGTTATAAACGAGCCGTAAACAAGACCTACCGAAGCGTCGCTGTTAGAAAACGCCGAAATAAAGTTCATATAGTTGTCACTATCGCCCGCATTAAAGAATCCGCCCGAATAAATCAGACCGAATATGCAAGCAAGTATTAAGAATACCACCGGAATAACAAGATCAATAACCCTACCCTTGTTGCCAACCTCGGCTTCTTTAGCTTCAGCGTATTTATCGCCTGCAGTAAAGAGATCGCCGTTAGCGGCGTTAACTTCGTGTTTTTTCATGGGACCGTAATCAAAGTTCGATACAGCTAAGAAAATCATCATCGCGATGGTAAGAAGGGCATAAAAGTTATATGGAATTGCGCGAACAAACAGCGACATACCGTTTTCAGCGCCGGCGCCCTTTGCAAAGCCCGAAACCGCCGCCGCCCATGAAGAAATCGGGGCGATAATGCAAACTGGAGCCGCCGTAGCGTCAATAAGATAAGCAAGTTTAGAACGGCTTATTTTGTTGCGGTCGGTTACCAGACGCATTACCGAACCTACCGTCAGGCAGTTAAAGTAGTCGTCAACGAAAATCAAAATGCCGAGCGCAATTGTGGCAAGCTGGGCGCCAAGACGGGTTTTAATATGTTTAGAGGTCCATCTGCCGAAAGCCGCCGAGCCGCCGGTTTTATTCATCATGGCAACCAAAGCGCCTAAAACTACAAGGAATATGATTATACCTACGTTGTAGGAATCGGCGACGTTGGCTATAAAACCGTCTGAAAATACGTGGGTCATGGTGGTTTCAAGGTTAAAGTTCGCAAACAAAAGACCACCCGCCAAAATACCTACAAACAAAGAAGAATAAACCTCTTTGGTTATAAGTGCAAGCACTATTGCAATAAGCGGCGGAAGCAGTGCCCAGGGCGTGGCGTAAAAAGGAATATCCTTTCTTACGGTGTCAAGCGCGGTTTTTACGTTGGTTTCAAAAGCTTCGTCTTGGTTTACGTTGTCAGCGTAGCCATTGAGATACTCCTGCGCGGCTTCACTGTCGGTTAAGTCGGCCGCCTCTTCTTTGGCAGCCTCTTCGGTTGCGCCGATGGTGGTAACGGGCTCTTCCGACTGACTTACAACCTCGGTGTCTTTGGTAGTATCGTCAGCGGGGGTTGTGTCGGCAAAGGCAGAGAATACGCACAAAGACATAATCATAATTGCCAATAAGCCAAACACAAACAGTTTTGACCTGCTTTTCATTGTTTTTCCTCCAAATCAATATTTTGAAATGCCATAAAAATAATACAAAAACATTATATTTCATATTTCGCGCAAAATCAAGTAAATTTTTATATACCCGCGCATATTGAAATTACGGTTATTTGTGTTAAAATATAAATGTAATAAAACAGGGGTGATACCGTGAGTGATCATATATCAAAAATTCAAAGCGAAATACCGCAAAACAGCGCCGTTATTTTAGAAAGCCCATCTAACACTTTTTATGTTACGGGTCTTAAAGACAGCGAAGGCACAGTTATCCTTATGCCGAATAAGGTCTGCTTTTTGTTGGACTTTCGGTATTTCGAAGCAGCGGTAAACACCGCCAAAGATTGCGAAGTCGTACTGTTTGACGATCTTTTTCAATCAATAAATGAAATCTTAAAAGCAAACAACGTAAAAACCGTATATACCGAAAACGATTATATAAGCCTTTCGCGTTATAACGCATATAAACAAAAACTTGACGGCATTGTTGTTTCAGATGAAGCCTTTGCCACCCGACTTTTCAAAAAACACCGCGAGTGTAAAAGTAGCTGTGAAATCGAAAAAATAAAAGCGGCGCAAAAAATCACCGATAAAACCTTTGATTATATTTTAGGTAAAATCGCACCCGGCAAAACCGAAATTGAGTTGATGTTAGATATGGAATTTTATCTGCGAAAGCAGGGCAGCGAAGGGGTTTCCTTTCCCTTTATAGTTGTGTCGGGCAAAAATACCTCGCTGCCGCACGGTGTACCAACAGCCAAGTCGATTGAAAAAGGCGATTTTGTTACAATGGATTTCGGCGCGGTGTCGGGCGGTTACCACAGCGATATGACCCGTACGGTGGCGGTTGGCAAACCCACGCAGGAACAAATTAAGGTTTACAATACCGTACTTTACGCACAGCAAAAAGCCCTGGATACAATTAAAAGCGGTTCAAAATGCTGTGATGTAGATAAAGTCGCCCGTGATTATATTTACGCAAACGGCTTTAAGGGGTGTTTCGGGCACGGACTCGGGCACGGCGTAGGGATTGATATTCACGAAGCGCCAAGCCTTAGCCCGCGTTATCAAGACGCCCTAAAACCCGGTATGGTAGTAACGGTTGAGCCGGGAATTTATCTTCAAAACAAATTCGGCGTCAGAATAGAAGATACGGTGGTTATTACCGATAACGGCTATGAAAATATAACCAAATCAAAAAAAGAACTTATAATATTGTAAAATCTGTTGCAAAATGCCTTCGTAAACAGCGAAGGCATTTTTTGTTCATTTTAGCCGTCCTTTTGCATAGTATTTAACAGTAAAACGAAAGGCGGTCAAAATAATGGATTTTTATCCCGAAGGCACATATTCAAATAACACTAAAAACGGATACGACCTTATAACCCTTACAAACGCAATGGAGAATAACGCGACCCTCGAGGGCAGAGCAACCGTCTGCGACGGCGAGTATAACCTATGGGTAGACCTGGGCACTGTAAAGGGCGTAATTCGCAAAGAAGAAACGGCTTATTCTCACGATGGAAATGCGGTAAAAGATATAGCCATAATCTCGCGCGTGGGCAAATCGGTTTGTTTTAAGGTAAAGGGCTTTGCCAATAACAAACAGGGCGAAAAAATCGCCCTGCTTTCGCGCAAAGAGGCGCAAATCGAGTGTCTTAAAAAGATAATGAAGGTTTCTTTCGGCAGCATCCTGACCGCCAAGATAACCCACCTTGATTCGTTCGGCGCTTTTTGCGATGTTGGTTGCGGAAACATTGCGCTGCTTCCTATTGATATGATTTCGGTTTCGCGCATTTCTCACAGCTGCGACCGCTTTTATAACGGACAAATTATAAAGGTGCTGCTTAAAAATATCGACGACGATGGCAAAATCACCGTGTCTCACAAGGAACTGCTGGGCACCTGGGAAGAAAACGCCGCCGCGTTTTTGGCGGGGCAGACCGTATCCGGGATAATCAGAAGCATAGAAGATTACGGCGTTTTTGTTGAACTTGCCCCCAACCTTACCGGACTTGCCGAGCCTAAAGAAAACTGCCGCATAGGCGACATAGCAAGCGTCTATATTAAAAGCATAATACCCGAAAAAATGAAGATAAAACTCAGTATTATCGATTGCTTTTGCGGTCAAATCGACAGGCCTGTAAAGTATTTTGATGTGGCACAACCGCTAAAGACCTGGCAATATTCGCCAAAATGCTGCCAAAGAGAGATTATTTCGATTTTTTAACATTTCTTACTACCCTAAAATGCGCCAAATATTTTTGCGCCTGCCTTTTATAATAGATATGAAAGGACTGATAATATGAAGCGCATTTTACGGTTTTCGGCTATACGGCAAAGCCAAAGTATTTCGAAAGATATTGTCTATAACTTTGTACTGTTCCTGGTCGGCGTTTTATTCTCACGTGCGAGTGTTCTAAGCCTTAATTCTCCGTTTGGAATTGCACTTATTTTCGCGACGCCCAAAAAGTACCTGTTTTCGGTATTTTTAGGGGTGTTCGCCGGGTATTTGTTTCCGTCTTCTTTCGCGAGCGGCTTTGCATATATGGCGTTAGCGGTGGGGGCTCTTGCAATACGTTTAATTCTGCCTTCGCAAAAGCCGTTTAATACGGCGTGGTTTTATATGACCGTTTCGGGTTTTTCGGCGGCGGCTTGCCTTATTGCTGTAAATATTAACGATTTATCGGTAATGCCGCTTATTGTCGCCGAATCTTTTTTATGTTCTGGCGGTACATATTTTATTGCCAAAACCTTCAAAATCGATTCCGATTTTAACAGCGGACTTGAAAATTTTGAAATCGCCGCGGTTTGTTTTACGTTTGGAATAGGCATATTAAGTTTTGATAAAATAGAAGTAAAGTCGGTTAATTTAGGTGTGGCTCTATCGGTTTTGCTGATTTTGTCGGCGGCGAAATTCGGCGGTGTTTCAACCTGCGCAATAGCCGGCTGCGTGCTGTCGCTTATTTCGTTTTTATCGGGACAGGCTCTGTTTTATTCGGTGTTATTTGCCTTTTGCGGACTGTTTTGCGGACTGTTCTCGCAC
>CADBUL010000059.1 GCA_902797875.1 Oscillospiraceae bacterium
ATCAATGGGATTTGACTTCCGTGTATTTTTCCGTACCGGAAGTATATTTTACCAAATACGGCAATTTGCAACGGGTAAAGGCGGAATGGTGGGAGTATAAAACGCAACCGATTGTTGTAGTAAACAATTCGGTTGTAAAAGATAATTTAAACAATCATTTAGGAGAAGTAATAGGACAAGGATATAATTCATCATTCCCATATTCTATCTGTACATTAGAAAAACACGGGAGCATTACCAGCATTTACGGACATTATGTTTTTAATTATAAAGTTCAGTCGGCTAACCGCAATTTAGATTCAATAAATTATGCTTTTTACAATAATAATTTATCGGATAAAACTTTGGTGTCAAAAGAATTATTAGAAGCGTATGTTAATGCATATACATCGTCTTATGTAAAAGGGAAATTAGATATTAAGAACGGGCAAATTTCCGCAGATTTATTTCAAGACACGGTAGATGACGGCAGAACGCGCGGGTATAATTGTCAGGAAATAGACGCAAATGATAAAGTAAATCTCTTATCGTGGGATACTGCCGGTATGAATGCATGGGAAAAATGGACATGGGGCGGAGCAAATACGAGTACAGAGTATTACGATATATCACCTATAAATGCAGACATAAAGGATAGTGAAATTGCTTTAAGTGATAATAATCTTGCAGATATACTCTTAATCGACAGTAAGGACGCAAGTAAATTAAGGACATTTTATCATAACGCAAAAGACAATGGCGAAAGGACGGTTATTTTCCATTTTGCTAAAACAGATTATTTTGCTTGGTCGGAGAAAGTTTATAATAGCAATAATGAAGACTATATCTGCGATTGTCAACTTTCAACTGAAACGGTGTTTTTAGATTTCAAAATAATTCAGTTAACGTTTAAGGACGCAAACAACAAATATAAAGTTATTCCCGTGGTTTCCGATCCGGTTGATATTTATAAAGACGTTACGCCAGCGCTTACCCCTAAAATCGAATTGCCGAATTGGCTGGACGGATTAAAAAATCTCGGCAACAAGACTGCCGCGTGGGTAATATTGATTGTATCTATCGTCGTAGGTGTTCTACTGCTTTGGCTTTTGTTTGTCATTTTAAGGGCAATAAATAATATCGGCAACATTATTATTAAACTTTTACTTATGTTAGCGGCGTTATCGGTATTTGTAGTTATTGGATACTTTGGCGGCACTTGGGTATATGGCATTATTAACGGGCTCGGGGGGCTTATATAATGCAGGAATCGCTTGCCGAGTTTATAGAGCGTAATGCGCCGCGCCGAGCCGCCGCTATGCAAAAAAAGCCGCAGATAGCGCCGTTAAAGCGTAAAGAACCGGACGGAGAAAAACAAGCGTTTGAACCGTTAAAACCGGAAGAAACTTTTGAAGGCGCGAAGAAACTCTCCAACAGGACGGGCAACGGCTTTCATCAATTCAAAACATATAAAATTAAAGAAAAGAAGAATTTTCTTGCGCCCGTCTTTACACCGCCGGAGTTTATCACAAAGACGGTAGAAGAATCGAAAAAGCACTCGGTAAAATACTATCAATACCGAAATGCGGTTTTAACGAACGAGCGTTTGCGCCAAAACACGGCAAAGGTTGTAAAGAATAAAAACCCGCAGGGGCTTTCGAGATACGTTTTTATAACCGAACTTATTGCTTGCAAGAACGGATTTTTGTATTATACTGTACCGTTAATATTAAATATACTTTTGCTTATTCTGAATATCACGCAGTACGCGTTTTTAGAAAACGTAATAGTTTCCGCGCTTGCCGTGGCAGATGTAGTGATTTGTTACAGAATTATAAAACGGTATAAAACAATACTGTTCAGATTACTGTTTTTTCTGCTTGTAATAGGCGTAAATATCGGGCTGTATTTTTTGGGGCGGCTTATTCCCGGATTATACGACAAGGTTTATTTACCGTTTGCGATTAAACTTGTATTCATAGTTTTCGGGCTGTATTATTTCTTGGGGTTTTATGCGGGGTTTTTACGTGTTTACGCCGACGATTTGCGCGCGGACTTCGGTAACGTGGTAAAAGTATTGTCAGGCCCGCCGAGAGTGGGGAAAACGTCGTTATCCGTACACGAAGCGTTTATTATGGCAAAACTTAAATGGGGACTTTTGTGCTTTGAATATTGGCTTTG
>CADBUL010000060.1 GCA_902797875.1 Oscillospiraceae bacterium
TCCCCGAAGGCTTTAAGGCTATGGTACCCGCCATTATGATTTTGGTATGTGCCTGGACCTTAAAGGCTATGACCGACAGCCTTGGCGCAAAGATTTGCATTTCGCAGTTTGTTGAAAGCGGTATAGGAGAATTCGGCCAGATTTTACCTGCCGTTATCTTCCTTGTCGCGGTTGGACTTTCGTTTGCCACCGGTACTTCGTGGGGTACGTTTGGTATACTTATCCCCATTGTTTTAACCGTATTTGGCGGCCAAAGCGGCAACATAACCATTATTGCGGTTTCGGCCTGTATGGCAGGCGCGGTTTGCGGTGACCACTGCTCGCCTATTTCGGATACCACCATTATGGCGTCGGCAGGCGCACAATGCAACCACATTAATCACGTATCTACTCAACTGCCTTATGCGCTTACGGTCGCAGGCGTTTCGTTTGTATCCTACCTTATCGCAGGAATTTTAGATGAGTGGTATATTTCGCTGCCCATAGCGCTTGCACTTATGATTATTACTTTGTTTGTAATAAGAGCCATAAGCTTAAAAAAAGCAAAATAATATAAGACTATTGCGGTCTGTACGATCTTCTCGTGCAGACCGTTTTTTTACGTACGACTAAGAACATTTGTTCGCGAAGTCCCTTTTTTAGGACTGTAATGGTATTATAATTATTGTATAAAAAGGAGGGGCAACTAATGTCAAATCACAAAGAAACGTTACGTCAAAATCTTAAAGACGCCGGTATTCAAAACCGTGTGATTAACCTGATTTTATCAGACAATTTGTTAGACAGCGAAAAGAAAATTCAAACCATGGAGGTACTGACAATTATGTACCCTAACCTTAGCGACAGCGACGCCATTATGTACGCCTTATACATTGGCGAAATACTTAAATGAGTTTGTTGACAAACCGTATGCAGAACAATATAATTAAATAATAATATTATTAAAGGCAAAGGTTTTATGTACAGATATTTTTTAGCCCGAAAACTGCATAAAAATTCTTATATTTACCGCCCTGTAATGGACTCGACCTACCTGTATGCCAAAGAGCATTATGCAAAGCTTAACGACCGTTTTACGATAATTTCAAAACGGCAAACGTGCGGCGTAGGACGGACGGGTAAAAGTTTTATTTCAAATAGCGGTAACGGCGTATATTTTACCGTAATAATAAAAAATGCCAAAGAATTAAAACACATTACCTGCGCTGCCGCGGTTTGCGCAGTCAGGGTTATTAAAAAACTGTACGGTAAAGACACAAAAATCAAGTGGGTTAACGACATTATGCTCGGCGATAAAAAGGTATGCGGTATTTTGGCGGGTTTGCCCGGTGAAAGCGACACCGTCATACTTGGCGTAGGGGTTAATATAGCGCCGCCAAAGGAGGGTTTTGCGCCCGAAATTTCAGATATTGCGGGGGCTATAAAAGACACCGTAACCGCCAAAGAAAAAGCCGAGTTTATAGCCGAGTATTTATTAGAATTTGACCGTATTTTCAGCGGCGACTTTATGAGCGAATATATTGCTTTATCGTATAATGTAGGCAAAAACGTAACCTTCACTCAAAACGGCAAAACCGTAAATGGGCGCTGCACCGCCGTAAACGGCGACGGTTCGCTGAACGTTGTGAACGGCAATAAAGAATACAACCTTACCTTTGGCGAGGTATCGGTAGCGATTGTGAAATAACCTGCGATTTTACAGCCTGTTACGGTTGATTATTTTTTATAAATATAGTATAATTAAACATTATATTACGGGTGGACAACATTGAAGAATAAAGATTTGACGGTCGGCAAGCCCTCGCGGGTTTTGTTGGCTTTTTGCCTGCCGCTTATAGGCAGTGTAATTTTTCAACAACTATATAATATTGCCGATAGTCTTGTGGCGGGCAAATTTATTGGCGAACCCGCCCTTGCCGCGGTGGGCAACAGTTACGAAATCACCCTTATTTTTATTGCGCTTGCCTTTGGGTGCAATATGGGGTGTTCGGTGGTTGTATCAAAGCTTTTCGGAGAAAAAAATATAACCGAATTAAAATCGGCGGTTTATACAACCTTTATTTCTACCGCAATACTTGTAGCTGTTTTAATGTGTACAGGCATTATATTTATGCGCCCCCTTTTAAGCTTAATTAACACACCGGGCAGTATTTACGAGGACTCGGCGTTGTACCTTATGATATACATATTAGGGTTGCCGTTTGTATTTTTTTACAATGTTTGCAACGGTATATTTACCGCACTCGGCGACTCAAAAACCCCCTTTATGTTTTTATCGGCTTCGTCGGTGGCAAATATTTTACTCGATATTTTATTTGTTACCGCATTACGACCTTTATTTGTGCGCGGGGTCGACGGTGTAGCGTATGCCACATTTATTTGTCAGGGCGTTAGTTGTGTTTTAGCCCTTGTAGTGGTGTTTAACCGCCTTAAAAGTATGCAAACCGAAAAAAAGCCCAAAGTCTTTTCGTGGAAACTGTTCAAAAAGATTACCGCGATAGCGGTTCCAAGCGCCTTGCAACAAAGTTTTATATCGGTAGGAAATATTGTACTGCAAGGCATTATAAACAGTTTTGGCGCAAGTGTTGTTGCCGGATATTCGGCAGGCATAAAACTTAACAACTTCATAATTACATCGTTTATAACCCTTGGCAACGGTATGTCTAACTACACGGCGCAAAACATCGGCGCCAAAAAGCCGGAGCGTATTAAATCGGGGTATAAGGCGGGTATTATGCTGACATGCATTATGGCGGTGCCCATAACGCTATTATACTGCTTTGCGGGAAAATATCTTATAATGCTGTTTATAAACGACCTATCGGGTCATGCGGCGCAGGTCGGAATTACCATGCTTAGAATCATATCACCCTTTTACGCGCTTATTTCGGTAAAAATACTTGCCGACGGTATTTTGCGCGGTAACGAAATGATGAGCCGCTTTTTAATAAGTACATTTTGCGATTTGCTGCTGCGTGTTGGCATTGCCGCAATACTATGCAAAACCGCACTTGGTTCTACAGGTATTTGGATTGCCTGGCCCATAGGTTGGGTTGTATCAACGGCAATCTCGTTTACATTTTATAAACTATGTAAATTTGACAGTAAGTCATAAATGGTAATATTTTAAGGAGAGTTTTATGGACAGTAAATTCTTAAAAGAGTTTGAAAATCCGTCAATCAAATGGCGCGGAAAGCCCTTCTGGAGTTGGAACGGCGAGCTTGAAAAGGACGAGATACTCCGCCAGGTTCACGTTATAAAACAGATGGGTTTTGGCGGCCATTATATGCACAGCCGCGCCGGACTTATTACCGAATATTTAGGTGACGAGTGGTTTGATATTATTAACGCCGCCGCCGATGAAAGCCAAAAAATCGGCCTTGAAAGCTGGCTTTACGACGAAGACCGGTGGCCTTCGGGTTGCGCGGGTGGTAAGGTTACGGTCGAAAAACAGTACCGTATGAAATCGCTTACCCTTATTGAATGCGATGTGGACAAAGCGCTGCCGGCCGATGACGATATCGCCCTGTTTTTGGCGTATATCGGAAAAGATAAGCTTAGTTTATGGTTTTATACCGCGCTTTCGGGTATGTCAAAAGCGCAGGAAGTTATGTCCGAAAACCCTCAGAAAAAGGACGGTAACTGGAAGATACTTCGTTTTAGGATAGAGGACGACCCCTGCACAAGCAACTGCAATGGTACAACCTATATCGATACAATGTCTTTTGCGGCGGTTAACCGTTTTATTGAAATTACACACGAGGCCTACAAGAAAAACTGCGGCAAGCGAATTGGCGACAGTATTAAGGGCATATTTACCGACGAGCCGCACCGCGGCCACTCGATGGACAATTTGAAGATTTTAGACGACGGCACCCGAATTTGCCAAACTGCCTACACAAACGACTTTTTTGAGGAGTTTGTAAAGCGCTACGGTTACGACCCGATGCCCATTATCCCTACCCTTTTCTACCGCGAAAACGGCAAAGCCATAGCCCCCATTAAGGTCGATTATTTGGACCTTGCCGATAATTTGTTTATTGAACGCTTTGCCGACCCGATCAACCGCTGGTGCGAGCAAAACAATATGATATTTACCGGGCATGTGCTACACGAGGACGCCCTTACCATGCAGACCGCTCCGCACGGTTCGGTTATGCGTTTTTATGAGCATATGGGTGTGCCGGGCGTTGACGTTTTGGGCGAATTTAACTATTGTTATTGGATAGTAAAACAGTTAACCTCTACTGCGCGGCAGGTGGGCAAAAAGTGGTTATTATCTGAATTGTACGGTTGCAGCGGCTGGGAAATGGACTTTAAGGGCCATAAGAACGTCGGCGACTGGCAGGCTCTTTTCGGCATAAACTCGCGTTGCCCTCACCTTTCGTGGTACACCATGGAGGGCGAAAGTAAGCGCGACTACCCCGCTTCTATTTTGCACCAGTCCCCCTGGTATAAAGACTATTCATATATTGAAAACTACTTCGCTCGTTTTTCGGTTGCTACGTTTGGCGAGCCGATGTGTGACGTCCTGGTACTTAACCCGATAGAATCTATTTGGGCGCAGACCTATATGGGTTGGGCTGATTGGATTTTTAACAAGGACCCCGAAATTAAAAAGTACGATAAATACTATGAAGATATGTTCCATTTTCTTGTCGACCGCCAAATTGATTTTGATTACGGCGAAGAGGAAATGCTCACCCGACTTGCAAGCGTCGAAATTGACGGGGACGGCCGCCCGGTTTTAAGGGTTGGCAAAATGGTCTATCACACCGCGGTTATAGGCGGTATGCTCACCATAAGAGAGTCTACACTTAAACTTCTTAAAGAGTTTAAGGACGCAGGCGGAAGCGTTATTTTCGCAGGCAATACACCCGAATATGTAAACGCCAAAAAAAGCCGCGATTGTAAAGAGTTTGCCGCAGAATGCGAGCAGGTGGAATTTGACGGCGACGCACTATGCGACAAAATACGCCAAACATCCGTGAATTACATTTCGGTTAAAAAGCAAAACGGCGAGGTTGCGAAAAAAGTTTTTGCGCAAGCGCGTAAAAACCCCGACAACAGCGTAACCCTTACCCTTCTTAATACCGACCTTGAAAACGGTTTTGACTGTTTGACGGTTGAGTTTGGCTGCGATAACGCGCAAAAGCTAAATCTTTATGAACTCGATTTGTTAACCGGTGAACGCTACGATATAAATGCGGCGAAAACGCCGACAGTTAGCGATAATATCTTTTCGTTTGACATAAGTATCCCCGTAGGCGGAACACGTATGTTTATAATTACCGACCGTACCGCGGATCTTCCCCTTAGGGACGAGTGCGATACCCTTTCGCCAAACTTTAAGGGTAACACTAGCGTGATTTCGGTAATTGGAAAAAATCTCGCCTATACCATGGATGAAACCAACGTTGCGCCGCTTGACTACTGCACCTTCTCGTTTAACGGGAGTACCGAAAGCAAAAAGGCGGAAGTGCTTAAAATCGACCGTCAGGTTCGCGACCTTATAGGAATTGAACGCCGCGGCGGTGAAATGCTTCAACCGTGGTATTCTAAAATGCACTACCAAAAACCCTACGGCGATTTAGAGTTAAAATACGAGTTTTATATTGACGAAATTCCGTCCACAGACATTGTCCTTGCCGCCGAAAGACCCGAAAAAATGCAGTATTTTGTAAACGGCGTCAGCCTTAGCGATAAAGCAAACGGTTTTTGGATAGACATCTGCTTTAAGAAAATGCCGATTCCCAAAAGTATTTTGAAAACCGGTAAAAATGTAATTACCGTAAAAACCAAATTTGCGCGCAATACCAATATCGAGGCGCTTTATCTTTTAGGCGATTTCGGCGTTAGGTGCGATACCGCAAAGATTACGCTTGTTAAAAAACCGACCGCCATTGATTTTGGCGACTTTTCAAAAGCTGCTCTACCCTTCTACACCGGCAATTTGAATTATATTATTACAAAAGAGGACTACGCCCAGGCTAAATCCGCGCTTGATAAAACCGATGGCGCGCGGCTTTTCCTGTCTGCCGAAAAATTCACCGGCGCGCTTCTTAAGGTTAAATACGGCAACAGCGAAAAGATCATCGCCTTTGATCCGCTTGAGTGCGAAATTACCGACGCCGTAAAATCGGGGCAAGATATAACCGTTACGCTGGTATCAACAAGGCGAAATACCTTTGGACCGTTACATCTTACGCCGAAATACCGTAAATCTTACGGACCGCAGCACTTTGTAAGTGAGGGCGAAGAATTTACCGACGATTACGAGCTTATCGAAAGCGGTATTGAACATCTTAATATAATCGTAAGATAAAAACAGCATAAAAAGACCGTGCAAACCTAAAGGCTTGCACGGTCTTTGTTTTGGTTATATTTGTTTGATGTTAAAAGCGTTTGGTAAAAGCTGAGAAAGCGTATACACCTTTATTTCGCCGTTTTGTTTTAACACAATTCTAAAATCAGGGCCGCAAAACTCTGCCATAACCTGCCTGCATATTCCGCAAGGCGCTGCGGCTTCCTCTTTACCATCTTTATTTACAGCGGTAATCGCTATGGCTTCAAATTGCCTTTCTCCTTCGCTTATCGCCTTAAAAAAGGCGGTGCGCTCGGCACAGTTGGTAGCGCCGAAAGATGCGTTTTCGATATTGCAGCCTGTGTACACTTTACCCCGTTTGGAAAGCAGCGCCGCCCCGACCTTAAAGTTTGAGTAGGGCGAATAGGAATTTTCCAGGGCTTTTGCGGCTTTACTTAAAAGTTCTTCTGTATTCATAACTCACCTTTTACAGCTTTGCGGTGATTTCAAGCGCCAGGGTCATCATATTAACAAACGACTGCTCGCGTTCGGTAGAATTCAGTTCTTCGCCGGTGATTATATTATCCGAAACACTGCAAATGCAAAGGGCGTTCCTGCCGCTTTTTGCGGCGTTCATATAAAGGGCGGCGCTTTCCATCTCTATACCAAGCACACCCATATCCTTCCACAGCAGGTTTTTTTGCTTAGCATTTTCACCATAAAAACAATCGCTTGACAACACATTACCGCACTTAACTTCTATATTATTCTCTTTGGCGCATAAAACAGCCGTTTCATAGAGTATTGGCGAACAAATGGGGGCAAAAGTACCGGGAAGCCCGAAGTTTTCGGCATAGTTTGAATCGGTGCAAGAGCCCACTGCCACAATTATATCTTTAAGCTTCAAGTTTTCTTGAAGCGCGCCGATGGAACCTATGCGAATAATATTTTCTACATCGTAAAAATTATATAGTTCGTAAGAATAAATGCCGATAGAGGGCATGCCCATCCCGCTGCCCATAAGCGTTACGGGGGTATCTTTGTAAATGCCCGTATAACCTAACATATTTCTTACGCCATTTACCAAAACAGCGTTTTTCAGAAAGTTTTCGGCTATAAACTTTGCGCGCAGCGGATCGCCCGGCATAAGTACCGTTTTGGCAATTTGCTCTTTTTTTGCGCTTATATGAGGTGTAGGTATACTCACTGTGAACTCTCCTTTTTTACTATTTTAACAATGCGGCTTGTACCAAGACGGCTGGCGCCCAGATCTAAAAAATCTTGCGCGTCCTCTATGGTGGAAATTCCCCCCGCCGCCTTAATTTTAAGGTGAGGCGCAATATGTTTGGCAATAAGGGCTATATCTTCTTTGGTAGCGCCGCCGGTGGAAAAACCGGTCGAAGTTTTGATATAATCTGCGCCCGAATTTGATACGATTTCGCACATTTTAATTATTTCGTCCTTGGTCAAAAGGCAGGTTTCGATAATAACCTTTAATATTTTATTACCGCAAGCAGATTTTATTTGTTGGATTTCCGAAAGAACGCCGCCATAGTTTTTATCTTTGAGCATACCGATATTTATTACCATATCTATTTCATCAGCGCCGTTTTCTATCGCGTCTTGGGTTTCAAAAACCTTGCTTTTTGTAGTATTGGCGCCGTTAGGAAAGCCGATTACGGTGCAAACGGCTACCCCGCTGTCTTTCAGTTCTTTTTTAGCAAGCTGTACATAACAGGGCGAAACGCAAACACTTGCTACGCCGTATTTTTTAGCGTCGGCGCAAAGGTCTATAATATCTTGCGCCGTGGTGGTTTGCGCAAGCGCGGTATGGTCAACCGCTTTTAGAATTTTAGAAATATTCATAGTATCACCAATTATGCTTTTTTGAAGGACTGTAATATTTGTTTTACGGTTTGCAGTAAATCCTTCATTTCGCTTGTTTTAAAGAAAAGTACAAGGTTTATAACATTAGGTACTATTATGCAAAGCACCGCCCTTACGATAAGGTTAACAAGTATATTGGAAATATACGGGTCGATAAAGGTTTTGGCAAGGTAGAAGGTTAAAAACACTTCGCCCGCCGCGGCGGCTAAATAAATAACATACCGATAATAATAAAACTTATACTTTTTAAGATTTTGCATTACATACTTAAATACAAGGTAAGGTTGCGACCAAAGGGGTACTATAATCATGCTTGCAAAGTTGGCTATTATAAGCCCGTCAACACCAAGTATATTAATAAGAATTATGGATAAAACAATGTTTATTATTGCTTCTAAAAGCGCAAGATAGCGGTCGGGACGAAACAGTCCGGCGGAGTCTTTTGCCATAAGAACCACCCTGCGAATACCCGAAATATAAATGTAGGCGCAAAGCAAAAATACGGTTGTATCGCCAAAAAGGCTTTCATCGCCTACCCACAACCTTATAAACGGCTGAACAATAACCGCAAAAGAGGTGGTAAAAAACGCCATTATTAAAAAGTTGGTAAAGTGCAAAAGGTTAAATTTTTTATGGACGAATTCGCGATCGCTTGAAACCGAAAGTTGACCGAAAGAGGCCGTAACGCCGTTAAAAATTTGGGCGAGCATCATATTAAGCGCGTTTACGATTATCATATAGTTACCGTATATGCCCGCCATTTTAACGTCCTTAAAGCCCGAAACTATCGCCGAACCCGAAGCCGTAACGCTGACTGCGCCAATGCGGTGCATAAGCATAGCTCCCATATTTTTATAAAGCGCTCTGCGCTCGGGCTTGGATATGGTTTCTTTAGATTTATCGGCGTAAATATCGGGGTATAACTGTCTGAATTTCCTGCCGATAAACAGCGCGCCTATAACACGGCAGACTATTTTTACCGTCGCAAAAATAATAAAACTTACAAAGCGGTCTATAGGCAGAATAGTCGGCAAATATAAAAGACACCCAACCTGCACCACCATAGAGCCTACCGAAATAAGCGCGTCATTGCGGCTTACTATATAGTTTCGCTGGTCGGCAATAATAAGCGCTTTGCGGTTGGCGTAAAGGTAAGAGGCAACCGTATCGCCCGCGTAAAGCATAAACAGACATCCAAGATATACGGGATTAAACTCTTTAATTGCAATCCATGTAAGGCAGGCGAATACTACCGCGCCCGACATAAATACAAGTGAAATAATTTTATACGCCTGTTTATAAAAATTGAGTATCTTTTTAATTTCGATTTTATTCTCTTGCAAAATCGGATCGTAAAGCTTGTAAATCAGCCCGGTGCTAAGCCCCAGTTCAGCAAGCGATAAAAATGACAAAAAGTTCTTAAATACGGTATCTACGCCCGCAAGGTCGAGTTGCAGGGTTCTAACCAAAAATGAGCGCGTAACAAGGTTGGTTACCATCAAAATAATGTAACCGACCATACCGTAAATCGCATTTACAAGCGCTTTTTTACTTTTCAATATTTTTCTCCTTTTTCAAAATGCGGTAAAGCGAATTAAACGGCTTATCAAAGTGAGAAGGATCGCCTATATCTGTAAGGGTTGTGACATACCCTAAATATAACCAGAACATAAATACCGAAAGGCGCGTCATATAAAGTATGGTGACCTCTGCCAGGCTGTTGACGGCAAGCATCATGAGAAACGCAAAAGACGCTGCGACAATATAATAATTATCTTTTTCTATAAGCTTTAGGCCGAAAATTTTCTTTACAAGATTAATCAGTGAAGAAGCAAGGAAGAAAAATATAATCACAGAACCCACTAACCCAACGCCGGCAAGACTTTCGATAAACAGATTATGCAGGTGGCGAAGAGGGGCTTCCAAAACTTTAAACTGACCAAACGAGACGGGTCCCCAGCCGAATACAGGCTTTTGAAGAAACAGCTCTATTCCCTTTACCCAAATTTGCGGACGACCTGTTAATGCGCCGTAATTTTCGGGTATATCGCGTTCTATTGTAAAGTTTTTGATTGCGTCAAAATTATCTGCATTTCCACCCTGGAAAAGATTTATCGTAGAATAATAAATACCGGGAACAAACGAAAGTAAAAATCTTAAAATATAAATGATGACATAAAGCAATGCGACAGATAAAAGCGCAAACAGCAATGCTTTAAATGTCGATTTAATTCTGCCAAGCTTTGTAAAACGGTTGCGCAGTTTTAAAAACAGATATATGGCGATAAACATCGCAAGTGATATGTACGCGCCGCTTGCATTTTCAAGCACCATACAACAAAAATTAATAACAATGGAGTATATTAAAAGAAATTTTATCTTTTTATTTATGTGTCCGTTTAAGTATATTGTTGCCTCGTATTGAATTACCGCTATGGCTATAGCTATTGCGGTTATCATAAGCCCCGGATTACTGTATAGTCCGAATAGCCTGCCGCCTTCAGACCACCCGATAATATAATCGGCTCCTTCGGCATAATTATACCTATAACTGAACAAAACTACATACATTACAAAGCCGACGGTGGAAAATATCGCGGTCATAATAAGAAATGTATTATTAAGACTGTACATCTCTTTTACGGTTGCTTTTGCGTTTGTTTGACGGTTAGGATATAAAAGTACTAACGCTATGGCGGTATAGCCGAAACTCATACAATTTAAATTCAAAAACAAAGAACGGTTTATAATAAGCGTAATCGCAAAAGAAATTAAAAAAAGTACAAGCCAAATTGCGCGTTTTGACCGTAAAAATTCACGGTCAAACAAAGCGTCAGCTACACATAACAGCGCGCCTAACCCTACAATTATAAAGCCAAGTTTGCCAAAAATAAGATATTGCGGAGTAGCAAGTATTAGTAAACTTATAACGATAATAAGATGTTTGTAATAAAAGATAATTTTTGACAGCAAAGACGTTTGTTCCATATAGCACCTATCCATTCATATGTTTACGCATAATTTTCGCGTATAAGCCCGGAGATAAACACAGTAAAACATATAAAAACTTAAATTTGTTATCAAAATACTTTGATTTTAAAACAAATCTCTTACCGCTTCTGATTTTTGCAACGAGTACATTATAGTATTTATTATTTTTAAAATCAACCGAAAATATGAATTTTTTAAAAAGCATAACATAAGCGTAATATATTCGGTAAGTGAACACGTTAAATAAAGCGGGATATTCTTCACACACCTTTTTACGGTTAAATTCAAAGGCGTCAACCATATTAAAATTCTTTTCGCTAAAAGATACATTTGTAATACTGTCTTGACGGTCTATAACATAATGATATACGGCTTTGCCGCTCATAAATATTTTGTCCGCTTTTAAAAATAGAGAGGGAACAATATATGCGTCCTCGTATGTTTTGCCCACTAAAAATTTAATATCTTCAAACAGTTCTTTTTTAAAAATCTTATTGCAAACCGACAGTGAGCTGACAGGGCCGTACAAAGCGTTTTCAAGCGCCTTTTCGGGTGAAAAAACCGACGGGGTAAAATCGGAAGAGGTTTTAGCTTTTCCGTTTTTAACCATTATCATGGTGCCGGTAGCTATCTGAGCGCCGCTGTTTACGGCATTTGTATAAAGATATTCCAACATATCGGGTACTACATAATCGTCGCTGTCTATAAAACTTAAAAACTCGCCTTGTGCCGCTTCTATTCCGGTATTTCTTGCATCGGACAGACCGCCGTTTTGCTTGTGAATTACTCTTACGCGGCTATCGGTTTTTTCTAAACGGTCACATATTTCCCCGCTTGAATCCGAGGATCCGTCATTTACCAAAATTATTTCAATTTCTTTCAACGTTTGATTAACAACCGAATCGAAACATCTTTGCAGATACTTTTCAACATTATACACCGGTATTATAACGCTAACCTTAGTCATTAAATTCCCCCAAGTATTTATCTGCCATGGCGCTGGCAATATCGTAGTCGCCCATTGTGGTAATTTTAAAATTAGAGGCGTCGCCGGAAATGAGCGCAACCGGCAAATTGTTAAAGGTAAATATTTTGCAGGCGTCGGTCAGCGACGATTTTTGTTCTTGCGTAAGCCCTGCAATTAATCCTTTAAGCTTTACAAAATTAAAGGTTTGCGGGCATTGGCCTAAAAAAATCTCGCTGCGGTCGGGCATTGAGTAAATAAAATCGCCGTCTTTTGAAATAACGATGGTATCGGTAGCGGGGGTAACGGTGTTGCAGGCGCCAACCTCTTTAGCCTTTTTAATACTTAAATTAAGCATATCGACCGTAACAAAAGGGCGGACCGAATCGTGGGTAACAAAAATATCGTCGGATGTTACGGTGTATCTTTTTTCGATTTCATCCATTATTGCGACGAGGGTTGAAAGACGGTCGCAGCCGCCCTCACAAACGACAATTTCTTTGTCAGCGTTTGGCAGATATTTTGCTATTTCGTCTTTGGCGTGCTGAATATAATCTGCATGGCAACCGATTACAATAACATCGACGTCGCTTTTAAGCATCTTTTTGGTCGTTTCGATAAAAATGGGGGTACCACCGATTTTTAGAAACTGCTTAGGCATGGTGGCGTTTAGGCGCGAACCGGTGCCTCCTGCCAAAATTCCGGCATAAATCATATTTTGTCTCCTTACAGCCAATAGGCATTAAAACTGTGGTGCGAAACCTGTTTGTCTTTGGGCGGCAATTTCATATAATCGCCGTAAAGCGAAGTAAGATACTTATCGTATTTTTCAAATATTTCAAACCGTGTATCTTCAAATTTGTGGGGTACGGTATTCTCAAATACATCGGCGGGTAAAATTTCGCGGCGGGCGTACATCCCAAGAAGACAAGCCCTTTTAGATGGGACGTTGTCTTTATAAGCCGTAATAGCGTAAGATATTTTTTGCGCTATTTTGTGTTTATTAAAACAGACCGCGCCGATTTTAAGAAGAATCAGCATAAGATTTTTAATAACCGAACGCGAACGCGATATTTTTATCATTTTAACGTCGTGAATATCGCGCAGTTTACGAATTTTTTTGTAAAAAGATTCGATTTCGCCGTCGTCATTCGGTAGATTGTCTACCGGGAAAATATCGATATTTATGCCGAAATCTCTGCCCGAAAATGCGCTGCTGTTTTCTTGCAATACGGTTTTTATATTAGCAATTTTTGCGTATGGCAAGCAATAATAATCGCAGTTTTGCGGGGTAAAAACCTTGTAGTCGCTTTTACTGTTATTAAAAATTTCGAGCATTTTATCGTAGTCGCCGCGCAGCATAATAACGTCGATATCGTCATCCCAGGGAATATAACCGTCATGGCGAACCGCACCTATGAGCGAGCCGCCCGCGAGGGAGTACTTAAGGCCGTTGTTTTTGCAAAACGAGTCGAAATATTTCATTATGTCCAGTTGTATTTGTTTAAGCTCGGACAGGTTTATTTCACGCATTCAAAATCTCCTTGTACAACTCAAAGTATTTCTCAAAGCAAACCGATTTATCAAAATTACTCGCGATTTTTGCGATTTTTTCGGTGTTTTTCGGCATGTTAAGGGCGCTTATTACGGCGTCAATGTCGCCGCAAGGCACTACCGCGCCGCAGTCGTTACTAACCGGTTCGCCGCTACCGCCCGTGTCGTATGTTATAACGGGAGTTCCACAGCAAAGCGCTTCTAAATTGGTTGTAGGGTAGTTGTCTTCATAGGTGAGGTTTATATAAAAGTCGGCCGCGCTATAAAGTAACGCAAGTTCTTTTTGATCGGACGTTCTTGTAATGCCGATAATGTTTTCGGGTAAAGATTTTTTCTGCTTATCGGAAAGTCCTACAAGCACTATTGCATAGTCATCGGTAAGTTTTTTTGCAAGGCTTATAAAGTCAGCAAGTCCCTTTCGTTCTTCCCAAATGCTGGCAACACCCAAAAGCATTTTTTTGTTCTCTATGCCAAGTCGGGTTTTAATGTTTGAATCGCAAGGCTTAAAAACGTCGGTATTTACGCCGTTATTTATAACATCGCAGCGGTACTTTGATAAAAAACTGTGAGAAACCTCGCCTTTAAGCCAGTTTGACGGCGTAACCAGGGTTAGGTTGTCCACATCGCAAAAGATCGCTTTTTTTATAAGATAGTTATTACGGCTGTTATCTTTGAAGCTTTTAGGATATGAAGAAAGGTTAGGACAGTTGTTGCATCCACGCTGCCATTTAGTACATCCCGCCGCGTCGTAGTATGCGCAATGGCCGGTAAAAGCCCAGCAGTCGTGCAAAGTCCAGACGACCGGCCTATTATACTCTTTCAAAAAACCGAAAAGCAGTTTTACGTTCAGATAATACCCGTGGATGTTGTGAAGATGTATAATATCGGGGTCAAACGCCTTTATTTGATCTATAAGGCGCAATGTGGCTTTTTTGGAATAAAAGCCCGATTTATCGGTAAAACGCGATAGTGCGCCGTGAAGCCTAACGCCGGACTCACCGCTTATTTTAACGCTGTCAACGTCGCCGGGGGCGGTACCTCTGCCGTAGGCTATACGGCACTGTCCGCCTGCGGCGGTGATTGTATGAGCAAGGTCAACCGCGATTTTGCCGGTCGAACCGTAACCGCAAACCGAATTTATTTGAAATACCTTCATTATTTTCTCCCGTCTGCAACGATCTTGTTTAGATAAACAAGCAAATCGCCGATAAACGTCTGGCGGGTGAAATGGCTTTCAAAGTACGCTCTGCCATTCTCCCCTGCGGTGTTTAGATACTCTTTATCTAATATAAATTTTCGCATTTCGTCGGCTAACGCCAGGTCGTTATTATCATCGACGGCAACACCGCAGTTTGCCTCTTGTATAACCGCACAAACGGCTGAAGGCGCGGCGGCGAAAATCGGGCGGTTGCCCGACATGTATTCCTGCAATTTTGCAGGCAGAGTATTACCTATTTCCCCCTCGCCTTTAATGGTCAGCAAAAACGCATCAACCTGTTCGTAGGCTTTCCACAGGGTTTCACGGTCTACCCTGCCGTGAAAAATGATTTTATCGGTAACACCTAAACTTTCGGCGAGCTTTTTGCAGTTTTCAAGTTCACTGCCGTCGCCGTAGATATCAACCGCAAAACCGGGCAAATCTTTAAGACGGTTAACCGCCCTTATAATACACTCAATATTCTGCACGCTTCCTATATTGCCGCCAAAGGCAAACCTTGTAACATCGCCGCGGGCTTTGGGCGCAAGCGACATATCCTCGCTGTGCTGTGGCAGATAAACCATATTTTTCGGGTCAACCTTGTTAACCCGTTTGTGATAGTCTATAAAGGGCATAGACGATACTGCAACCATATCGGCATAGTTGTAGATTTTGCGGCTGTATGCGCGCATTACTTTATACAGCGGATTATTCTCACCCACATGCCAGGCTTTAAGCGATTCGGGCCACAAATCAAGGCAGTACAAAAGCATGGGGATTTTCTGCTTTTTACTTGCCGCGCGCGCCGCATTCGCCATAAGTACCGGCGAGGTTTGGTATGATAAAACCACATCGAATTCATCTTTTAAGCGTCTTGCTTTTAATGTGGACGAAATCATAAACGATACGTAGTTCAGCGCCCTGAAAATTACCCCCGTGCGACGCTGAACCGAAAATGTTCTTATAACCTTAACGCCGTTGTAGACTTCACGGCGTTTTTGCTTATCTTTATACCCGGCAGGTATAAATCCAGTGGCGTAGTCGGGCAAAGAGGTTAAAACCGTAACCTCGTGTCCCCCGTCAATTAGCGCAGCGCATATATCGTTAATTCTGAAATTATCGGGAAAAAAGTGCTGAGAAACAACTAAAATGTTCAAGCAATATAACCCCTTATAATATATTTAATACATTTTAGCACATATTGTGCTGATTTTCAAGTAGATTACACTCCATAAGGAAAAAACGGGCGAAGCAAACTACTGCTTCGCCCTGAATTTTTAAGAAATTATGAAAACTTAACTTTTTTGTTGCAACTTAAAAAACATTGTGATATACTTTATAAGTGCACGCGGGCGTGGCGGAATGGCAGACGCGCTAGTCTTAGGAACTAGTGGCAACACCGTGCAGGTTCAAATCCTGTCGCCCGCACCACAGGCAGGGCCTGACCCAATCCGGGTTAGGCTCTATTGTTATCTATAACCTCTACCCCGAAGCCGTTCACTTGCGTTATGAACACTCCGACCATATCGGGTATCTATAACGGACTTGAGTTTTAGATACTCGATTTTCTTTTGTGCGGGGTCCCCGGAAATGCTTGCATTTTCGGGGTGAATTGGACGCGGTTTTATATGTATCGAGCAGGTTCGTATGAACCTGCTCTTTTTGTGTTATGCGGTGGCTTGCGCCGCGATCTGTGGAACGTATTTGACGGATAGTGTTTTCGGGTCGTAATAACGGCTGTTTAGATAATAAAAATCGGTTTCGTTTCAAGTAAGAACACTAAAGGTAGGCTCTGTTACTTAATCGTCAACACACAGAACCGTCCCCTGTGTACTTTATATTGCAGGTCTGGGCATATTGGTTCTTATTGTAATTCACATCACCTACGGTATTCTGGCCGCAATTGAAGCCTTAAAAAAGCTTTTGTTAAGCGTTTACGCCGCGGTATGTCTTTATTAAAAATCCGTTAGTTTCAAATCTTTTGTTTTTCGCAGGGCAATCGCGTTAACAATCGCCGTAAATATCACAGTGAGTACTGCGGCAATAATTAAAGCAATAATATTAACGCTTCTGTCAAACTGGAAGATAGCCTGTTCAAGAATTCTTATAATTCGATATGCTATTGTCGAACCTATACCCATACCGAGTATTATTCCCAGTATCGTTGTTAAAACAGTTTCTCTCATAACGTACTGTTTTACCTCTTTTACCGTAAAACCGTTTATTCGCATTATGATGAGTTCGCGCTTTTTGCCGTTTATGTACATATTTGTAAGATTTAATTGAACGACCAGAGCCATAACTGCCGCTATTATAATAAACAGCACAACTACCGAATTGACCATTGAGTTTGAAGCTTCGACTACCGATCTGTCATCATCATAAGGTCTGATACCCTCAAATCCGTCAATTGTTTTAAGCTGTTTTTCCAAATTTGCAAAAGCGGCGTTCCCCGTTTTGACAAAAAAACCATTATATGTAACATCTTCATCGAAAACCCGCTTATAGTAATCGGGCGACATAAATATAGCGCGGCCTATATAGTTTTCAAACACACCCGCAACATGCAGTTTTACGGTTTTTGTGCCGCCGAGGGTTATATCAAAACTACTGCCTTTATCTAAGTTGTAAAGCTCCGCAAATCGTCTTTGAATTATAACGCCGTCGGTTATATTTTCAAACGTCTTCCCTGTTTTCCAATCTCTTATACGGTAAAACCTGTCGATTGATTTTATATCGCCGCAAAAAAGTTCGGCAACCTGCAAACCGTCTATTTTGTAGGTAACGTTTGTTTTCAGGAATTTTGCATATTCCGTATTGTTTGTCTTGAGTATGTTTTCAATTGCGTTTTCGGCGTCAAGGACGCCGCCGTCATACTCAACGCTTACATCATATTGTAATATTTCGTTATAATGAATTTTCTCGGAATTATTAAGTGAAGATTTAAGTGTAATACCTATTATTATAAGCGCACAACAACCTGCCACGCTTGCAACGGTTACAATAACCCGTTTAAGATCGGTCCGCATATTGAGCAAAATCAGACGCGAATAAAGCGACATACGCCCTTTACCGCCGGTTTTCTTGCCGCCGTCCGGCATCTTAGGTTGCATAAGGCGAACCGCAGGTTCGCGTAAAAGTTTAACGCTTGCAAGCCAAACCGTAACAAAAGACAGAATAATACCCGCAATAATAGCCACCGCCGCCGGCAAAATGCTCACCGTAGGCTTCGAAACGTCAAACAGATAATACTTTGCAAAACCGTTAAGCATCATAGGTTCTATAACATAGTATGCCGCCGCAATACTTAACAATCCGCCTATCAAGGTGGCAGACACACCGAAAACGGTATATTTTGCAAATATCTCGCGGTTAAAAAATCCAAGCGCCTTTGTTGTTCCGATCTGCGTGCGTTGTTCCTCCACAATCTTGCCGACCGTAGCAAAAACGACAAGAGCGCCGACCGCTACAAACAACAGGGAAAACGTCATCTTTATGTTTGAAAAGTTTTCACTGCCGATAGCGGCTTGAACAAAGCTTGCGTTTCCTGTGTTGTCAAGCAATAACCACTCGCAATTCTCCAGTTTATCAAACTGCTTTTTTGAGTCTGCAAGTTTTAATTTGCCATCGTTGTACTCCGCCATGCCGTTTTCATATTCTGCTTGACTATCGGTGATTTTTGCCTTTCCTTCTTCAATTCTTCTTTTGCCGGACTTTAATTCTTCGATACCCTGTTCGTATTTTCTTTTTTGCCGGTTGTATAATTGAAGTCCGCTTTTATATTGATTTTCTGCGCTTGTGATTTGTGCTTCGGCTTCTCTGATCTTTTGAAGCCCGTCATTATACGCTTTTATTCCGCTTTGATATTCCGAAAGTCCCGATATGTATTCTTCATGCCCGTCGTCCCACTCAATGCAGGCATTTGAAAGCTTAGTATAACCGTCAAATACCGTTGCCGCGGTTTGTAAAAGAGCGCTCTTTATAGCCGCAATATCATAGTCTTCTCCGATTTTCGGCGCGTCGGTTTTTTGCGTAGCCTCATAAATGGCCACAAGAAGTTTGTCCGGAACATTTACGGCGTTTACAACCGGAGCCAAAACGTCCTCGATTTTACGGCTAAAATCAAAACGGATAGTATCGGTTATGTAAAGATATTTGGCTGTTTCGGCAGGGTTTTCCGTATCCGGGGTTTTCACTGACGCCCATTTTATAAGCGCCCTGTCCTCTTCGCTTTTGAATATACGCTCATACACGCCTTTTATGGCGTCGCGAATTTGAGCTTTTGCGTCTTCAATTTCGGCAAAACCGTTTACAAGTTCCTGCTTGCCGCTGTCAAGCCGAGCTTTAGCCCGGTCGAGTTCCGCCTTGCCGCTGGCAAGTTTCTCTTTTTCGGCGGTTAGCGCCGTTTTAGCGTCTTTTATCTCTCTTCGCGCTTTTTCAAGCGTCTTATAGGCCTCGTCAAGTTCCGCTTTGGCGGCAATAAGTTGTGTTTCTCCCGAAATCAGTTCTTTTTCACCGTCTTTAAGCTCTTTGGTCTTTTCGTCAAGTTGACGCCTGGCGTCTTCAAGTTTTTCAAAAGCCTCATCAAGAGTTCTCTCGCCGTCGGTTATATCCTTGTTTGCCTTGTCTTTAACTTCCTTTTCACGCCGAGCGGTGGCTGACGCCGATAGTTTTTCTATCCGACTCATCACTTTTGCGACAAGCTCTTCATACTCTTTTGAAAAGCGGTTTATTTTTTCGGGCTTTTTAATGACGACTTCGGCTTTCATACAGCAGCCGTATAGCGCCGCGCTGTCAAACGCATCCGGGTTTACAAAAACGTACGCCAAATCGGGCGGGAGTATATTTATATGGTCGGCATGCTTTGCAATGCCGGTGATAACATAATCGCTTTTTCCAAGATACTCGGCAGTATTGCCATTATGGTCAAGTAAAGCAATTTTGTCGCCCACATCAAGTCCCAATTCATCGGCGATTTTTTGTTCAACGGCGCACTCGCCAATGCCTTTGGGTAAACGCCCTTTTACCGGTACCGATAGGTTTATTCGGTTTGAAACCGATATAACGTTAACGCTTTCGCGTTGATCCGCATGGCAGAGTTTTGCGCCGGTAAATCTTATAGGCTCAACGTCCTTAACCCCTTCAACAGCGCGAATATCTTTGATATCTTCCTCAGAAAAAAGGAGCGTGGAAACCATTTCGATATCGCGGAAATTGAGAGCGTCGTAAATCTCGGAAACGTTTTTGTGAAGAGCGGTAGAAGTGTACCCGATGCCCAAAAAAGCGGTAACACCCATTATGCTGATAAGAATGATTGAAAGGAATGAAACCTTCTTTTTAACAATATTCCTTATGCAATCAATGAACTGCGTCTTTTTCATGCCAAATCACCATACAAGTTCTGCGGCGTGCAGAGGATGCATGTTTTTCTTGATGCTTGCTATTTTGCCTGAGCGTACCTTTATTACGCGGTCAGCCATTTTTGCAATTTCCGGGTTATGTGTAACCATCATAACTGTTGCGCCGTCATTTCTGACGATTTCTTCAACAACACCAAGCACCTCTATGCTCGTTGTATAATCAAGCGCAGCCGTGGGCTCGTCAGCAAGAATAAGCTTTGGCTTTTTAACTATGGCGCGCGCAATTGAAACACGCTGTTGCTGCCCGCCCGACAGTTGAGCGGGATAATTGTTCGCCTTATCCTTAAGTCCAACCCTTTCAAGCGCGTCGGTCGGCGACATGGGATCTTCCACAAGTTCGGCAATAAACTGCACGTTCTCAAGCGCAGTAAGATTAGGCATAAGGTTATATGCCTGGAATATAAATCCTACATAGTTTCTGCGGAACGCCGTAAGGTCCTTGTCGGACGGATGAGAAAAATCTTTACCCTCAATCAAAAGCGAACCGCCGGTTAAAAAGTCCATGCCGCCCACAATATTCATCATTGTAGACTTACCGCAACCCGACTCGCCCAATATCACAACAAATTCATTTTTGTAAATTTCAAGGTTTATACCGTTAAGCACCCTTGAAACGCTGTCGCCCGACGGAAACTCTTTTATAACGTCTTTCAGCACGGCGAGTATCTCTTTTTTCTCGCCTAAATCAACCAAAAGACCTTTTTCTTCTATCGTTATAGCGGCGAGCGAAGCCATACGCTCGCAAAGCTGCAACTCGTCTTTATCGTAAAGACTGCCGTCTTTTTTATTGACTATTTGAACGCAACCGATCACTTCGTGAAGATTATTAAGCGGAACGCATATCATAGACTTTGTGGCAAGACCGTTATCGTCAAATATGGTGCTTTCAAAACGGGAATCGTTTGCGACGTCCTCCACCATAACAGACCTGCCGGTTTTTGTAACGACGCCCTCGATACCCATACCGTTTTCAACGGTTATATTCGAAATATCCGCCGGGCCTATATGGAAAAGCGGAGAAAGACGGTCGGTTTTTGTATCTAAAAACCATATTGCACCCGCTTCGCTGTTAAGGGTTTTAACGATTATTTCAAGACTTCCCGATAAAGCGTCTTCAAGATTATCCACTTCAAGAAGCTGTTCCATAATCTGCCATGTTGCCCTTGTAAATCTTTTCTCTTCCGTCATAGACATTCTCCCCCTCCGAACAACGTATTACAACTGTACCTAACTTATATTATATAATGCGATAAATTTATTATCAAGAGCAAAAACTTTGCCGCCCTTTTTAAGTATCGGAATTTTTGATCGAGAGCGGAAATTAAAAGAAATTATATTTGCCGTTTGTTTCCGCAAGGTCGGTCACGTCAGAGTACAAAACTACCACGTAATCGGGTTTTATTTTCTTTATATATCGCCTGTTGTTATAATACATACATCATTATATATTGAAAACCAAATTTAATCAACATCTTTAACCTTAAAATTAAACGATACCGCAA
>CADBUL010000061.1 GCA_902797875.1 Oscillospiraceae bacterium
TTCCCGCCGCCGGTTTGTTGATTGTTATTAGTCTTTTTTCTTGCCGAGGTTTAAGATAACGTTTGTAACGATACCAAGGATCAATGCGCAGGCAACTTCGGTAATGGTGATTTTGCCGAAGGTGAGCGACAAACCGCCAACGCCGGCTATTAAGATAACCGATGTAACAAACAGGTTGCGGTTATCGTCGAGGTCAACCTTTTGGACCATTTTAAGACCGGATACCGCTATAAAGCCGTACAGTGCAATACAAACCCCGCCCATTACACAAGAGGGAATTGTGGCAAGGAAAGCCGAGAAGGGAGCCACAAACGAGATGGCTATTGCAAGAATTGCAGTGGCAAAAGTGGTGGTTACCGAAGCATTACCCGAGATGGCAACACAGCCGATCGACTCGCCATAGGTGGTGTTGGGGCAACCGCCGAATATAGCGCCTGCCATAGAGCCTACGCCGTCGCCAAGAAGGGTGCGATGAAGTCCGGGGTCTTCCAGAAGATCGGTTTCGATGATGGAGGAAATATTCTTATGGTCGGCAATATGTTCGGCAAATACTACGAAAGCCACGGGGATATAAGCAACCGCAAGGGTGCCAATGTACTCGGGTGTAAGTTCACCAAAAGCGCTCGAGGCTTTAATAAAGGTGAAATCGGGTACCCATTTCATATTTTCGAAGAGTGAAAAGTTTATGATTTGAAGTGCCTGGTTGCCGGTGTTGTTACCGATAACGGTAAGAACCGCCGCAACGGCATAGCCGGCGCAGATACCTATAATAAACGGTATCATTTTTGCCATCTTTTTGCCGTAAACCGAGCAAATCATGGTTACAAACAGCGTAATAAGACCAACTATGAGGCAGATGTAGGGGTCAGCGTTTTGTACGCCTTCGGTCGCAACGTTACCCTTAAACATATCGCCGATCGCGTTACCGGCAAGTGAAAGTCCGATAATTGCAACGGTAGGCCCTATTACAACGGCGGGCATAATTTTTGAAACCCAGCCAGCCCCTGTAAATTTAACGATAATTGCGATTACAACATACACAAGGCCTGCAAAAATCGCACCGATTATAAGGCCGAGGTATCCCAGCGACATGGACACGCCGCCCGCAAAGGCCGCTGCCATCGAGCCGAGGAACGCGAAAGAAGAACCGAGGAATACGGGGCTTTTCGCCTTTGTAAAAAGGATATAAATAAGAGTACCGACACCAGCTCCAAACAGAGCGGCAGAGGTACTCATTCCGTTGCCGACGATCATTGGTACTGCGATCGTCGCTGCCATGATGGCTAATAGCTGTTGAAACGCGAACACAATCAGCTGGCCAAACTTTGGCTTGTCTTTGACGCCATAGGTCATTTTCATAATATTTTCCTCCTGATTTTTTTACGGAATTCTGTCTTTGCCCAAAATTCCTACAGTGTATTATAAACGATGACCCTAAATAATGCAACATCAAATTTTTAATTTTTGCAAATTTTATGAAAAATAAATCAATATCTTGACATTTCGCACCCTTTTTTGTACAATATATGCATAAAAAGGGAAAGGAACATAAAAACATGTCGAACACATCCAACGTACATTATATGGATCATCCACTTATTAAACACAAGATTACAATGCTTAGAGATGAGCGCACCGGCACCAATGAATTTCGTAAGCTGGTTGAAGAGATCTCGATGCTTATGGGTTACGAGGCGCTTGCCGATTTGAAAACCCGCGACGTTGAAATTAAGACCCCTATTGAGCATACCATCCAACCGGTTATCGACGGTCGCAAAATGGCGATAGTGCCCATCCTTCGCGCGGGACTCGGTATGGTCAGCGGACTTTTGGCGCTGGTACCCACCGCCAAGATCGGTCATATAGGTATGTACCGCGATGAAGAGACCCACCTGCCGCATGAATATTACTGCAAACTGCCTCAATTTATTGATCAGCGCCTTGCTATAGTTGTTGACCCCATGCTTGCTACGGGCGGCTCGCTTGCCGACGCGGTAGAGGCAATTAAACAGCGCGGCGGCAAAGATATTAAGGCTATGTGTATTATCGCCGCCCCCGAAGGCGTTAAGGCGTTTACCGATCGTTTCCCCGATGTTCCGCTGTATGTTGGCGCGCTTGACCGCTGTTTGAACGAGAACTGCTACATCTGCCCCGGTCTTGGCGACGCGGGCGACCGAATTTTTGGCACTAAATAGTTTAATAGGCATAATTTTCGCCGGGTGAAAAATCACCCGGCGATTTTTGTTATTATTCGGTTGTATTAAAACTGTACGTGTTATTTATGGAATATAAAACCGCGGCTATTGATACTGTTTTTAGTATTTTTGGATTATTGTGGCGGTGTTGGTTTAAGATTGTTATAGAATAATAGTGCGAGGAGCGAAAGGGTTATAGTCCGTTTTTTGGGACAGGTATAAATATAGAATAATAAGTGCAAAACATCAAAAAGAAGGAATCGACTATGTTTGGCAACAAACACACCTATTGCAAAGTAAAGTTTGACGATGAAAAGACCTACTGGTACCGCACTAACGACTATGGATTTAGGGCGGGTATGAAGGTTATTGTTCCTATTACAGGTAACGGGCTTTGGAAGATCGGTACTATCGTGGAGGCAGCGGTGTATAAAACGGAAGATGTTCCGTATCCACTGATCCGGACGAAAGGCATCGTGGGAAAAGCCGGTTTCTTTGGCGAATCGAAAGTCAGATCGCATAACGCACTGATAAAAAGAAGCAAATATCCGCCGATTGATATTTCTCTTGCCGACGTGCAAACCCGAAACGGTAAAGTGGTTTATTGCACCTGCGCAAGAGAGCGAGAGCTTTTTAGAAAATTAGAGGCGATTAACAAAGAGCCGTATATATTGATAGAAAACTATCCCGTTTCTAAAGAAAGCGAAATTCCGGTTGAGGCAAGAAAAGAAATGCAACGGCGGATCAAGCTGTTACAAGAGCGAGAGCTTCAAAAATGGAATGATTTTGACGAACTGATGGAAGATCTGGATCAATATAATTAAGCGGGTTTTACGGTGAAAAAGTACCGGAAGGTCGCAATTCGCCGGCGGCGAACCGCCCTGATCACAATCTCGCGTTGCCTGCGGCAACAAAAGAAACCAACCCCACAGCCAATATTGATTTTCTAAACGAAAGGAACCGAGATTCGCCCGACGCACTACCGTGCGCCGGCACGCACCCGGGCTTTGCTCATTTAATTGTTTTGTAATTAAACCAATGCGAAGCATTGTATGTAATCCGACGAAGTCGGTATGTAATCAACACGAAGTGTTGGATGTAATCCGCTCAAAGAGCGGTATGTAATCAATCCGAAGAAAGGAAACATACAAGGCTATCGCCTTGATGCCATGCCGTTCGCAAAGCGAACGGATTACATACTCGCCTGCTGCGAGATTACATGCCAATCCTTCGGATTGGATAAAAATAAAGCACTTCATAAAAAAGTGCTTTATTTTTGGCGGAGAGGGCGGGATTCGAACCCGCGTGCGATTGCTCGCAAACTGATTTCGAGTCAGCCCCGTTATGACCACTTCGATACCTCTCCGAATATAAGCGCCGATAATCGGTGCAAGATGTATTTTATCACATATTCAAAAATTTTGCAACATTTTTTTATAAAGACTTATTGTTGATAAGGAAAAATCGGTTTTGGAAGGCGATTTTTGATGCCGGTCATCGCCTCAAAGCCTTGCCATACGACAGCCTTGCGAGGACAACAAGCAAAAAAGAGCCGGATTTTTCCTTTTCTCAGGCGTTTTGTCCCTATCAACAATAAGTCAACGGTAAAA
>CADBUL010000062.1 GCA_902797875.1 Oscillospiraceae bacterium
GTACTCAAATTTACGGTTAAATTATCATATTTAACCATCTTCAGGGTCTTTGTGTTGCCATCAAGACTGCGACGTAAAACCGCCTTTATGCGATAAACCAGCTCACGGGTATCAAACGGCTTAGTAATATAGTCGTCTGCGCCAAGTTCAAAACCCATAACCTTATCAAAAGTTTCACCCTTTGCCGTCAGCATAATAATCGGCACCTTAGAGTTTTTTCTGATATCCTTGCAAACCTGCCATCCGTCTTTTTCGGGCAGCATTATATCCAGGAGTACCAAATCGGGCGATTGTGATTCAAACAACTCGATCGCCCTTTTGCCGTCATGAGCGATAATAGTCGAAAACCCCTCTTTTGCGATATATAGGCGAAGCAGTTCGCAAATATGTACATCATCATCAACTATTAAAATTTTGCAATCTTCCAAAATCCGACCCTCCCGAAGAATATTCTATATATAACATAGCAAATTACAATAAGTAATTTGTTAATTAATTATGAACAGCCAGAAAAAACAGCCGTTCAACATAAGCTGAACGGCTGCAGACATATACAAAGTTATGCCTCTTCGTTTTCCTTCATCTTTGCAAAGCACTCACTGCAATATACAGGACGGTCTTCACGCGGTGCAAAAGGAACCTTTGCTACGCCGCCGCAAGCAGCGCAAACAGCTTCATGCATCTCTCTGGATCCGCGAATAGCCATTTTATGCTTATCACGGCAAGCCTTACAACGCTGAGGCTCGTTTACAAATCCTTTTGACTCGTAAAATTCCTGTTCACCTGCGGTAAACACAAATTCTTCACCGCAATCTTTGCAAACAAGAGTCTTGTCTTCAAACATGTTTTTACCCTCTCTAAAAATTATTGCCCCGGACGGAATTGCACCGACATCTTTGAAAACAACGCTCTACTTATTAAGCTACGAAAGGCATATTTACGCTAATTTATTTTTAACGCGATAAAGCGCGTTATCAACCGTTTTTTTGGTTACGCCAAGTTCTTGTGCGATTGCGGCATAATCTTTGCCCGCAAGGTATTCGCTTAATACCTTACGCTCAAGGTCTGACAATTTATCAAATACTTTAGATTTTAATGATTTATAATCTTCATTAGCAATTATAATATGCTCGGGGTTGTCTTCACAGACGGCTGCTATGTCCTCTAATCGAACAATATTGTTATGCGGTATTTCTTTTTTACGGTTGGCTTTTCTTATAAGGCCTATAAGTCTACGCTGCATACAGGTGTAACAAAAGGTCGAAAAGCGGGCGGATACTCCGTCGTATCCGTTAATCGCGGTATAAAAGCCGATGGCGGCTTCCTGTAATAAATCTTCAAGTTCATATGACATACCTTGAAAGGAATATGCCATAGTTCTCATTTTAGGGAAATAGCGCGAGTACAAAACGCCAAAACTATCAAAATCGCCATCCTTTATTCTGGCTACAAGTTCTTCGTCTGTAGGTGCTAAATTATTACAATTTTCGCTCATAAATCTACTATACCCCTAAATTTATTTAATTTTACAGTAATTTTTTTGGTTTGTCAAGATTATATTTATTGACATATTTAACGAAAATATATATAATTATTTAGTGTATAAAACCAAAAGGAGTTGCCTGATTTTGTTGGAAACCGCATATAAAATATGGATAGACAATCTCGATGACGGTGAACTTAAGAATGAGCTGTTGTCGATTAAAGATAAACCGGAAGAAATCAACGACCGTTTTTATCGCTCGCTTTCTTTCGGCACAGCCGGACTTCGCGGAATAATCGGAGCCGGTACAAACCGTATGAACATCTACACCGTATCGCAAGCAACGCAGGGTCTTTCTGATTATTTGAATTCCATTTCGGATAAACCGAGCGTTGCCATAGGATACGACTGTCGACACAAATCGGTAGAGTTTTCAAATACCGCCGCATGCGTTTTTGCCGCAAACGGCATTAAGGTATATTTATATCCCCGGCTTTGCCCTACGCCGATGGTTTCATTTGCAGTAAGATACCTTAAATGCAATTCGGGCGTTATGGTAACCGCCAGTCACAACCAGTCAAAATATAACGGCTATAAAGCGTATGACTCAAACGGATGTCAGTTTGGCGTTACGCAAAGTGAAGAGATAGCAAAATATGCCGCAAAGTATGATTTATTCAACGATATCAAAAAGGCAGATTTTGAGAAATCCCTAAAAAGCGGTTTAATTGAATATATAGGCACCGACCTTTACGAAGCTTACTATAAAGCCGTACTTGATTCGAGCATGAGCGATAACACCTACGATTACTCAAATATCAAGGTTATATATACCCCTTTGCACGGAGCCGGAAATATACCCGTACGTGAGATTTTGAAACGCTCAGGCGTTAATAACGTTACCGTTGTGCCTTCACAGGAAAAACCCGACGGAGACTTCCCCACGCTTATATACCCTAATCCCGAATTCCCCGAAGCGTTTGACTGCGCAAA
>CADBUL010000063.1 GCA_902797875.1 Oscillospiraceae bacterium
AGTTTTGTAAGATGCGATTTTTGCTGTCGGTCGAAGCCGAGAAACGCAGGCATACTGTCGTATGGCAAGGCTTTGAGGCGATGACCGACAGCAAAAATCGCCTTCCAAAACCGATTTGTCCTTATCAACAATAAGTCTTATACCGCTATAATATATAATGTATATAATACGCAAATACGGTTGTTCTAAGCGGTGTTATGTGATACAATGGATTAGGTGGTGAAATCAGTGAAAATTAACTATCAAAAAGAACTTGAAAAGGTGATAGAAAAGTGCAAAGATTCGCCAAAGAGGCTTCTTTTACATGTATGCTGCGCACCGTGTTCAAGTTATGTTTTAGAGTATTTATCGCAATATTTTGAAATCACGGTCTTTTACTATAACCCAAATATAGAACCTAAAAACGAATTTGATTTTCGAAAGGCAGAAGAACGCCGCCTGATTGCCGGTATGAAAACCAAACACCCCGTACATTTTATAGGGGGAGAATACAAACCGGAAGATTTCCACGCCGCCATAAAAGGGTATGAAGATACCTTTGAGGGGGGAGAGCGTTGTCGGCGGTGTTTTAAGCTTCGGCTTTACAAAACGGCGCAACTTTGCAAAAATGAAAATTTCGACTATTTTACAACCACGCTTTCTATAAGCCCGCTTAAAAATGCCGATACACTTAACGATATAGGACTTGCGGCGGCAAAGGCGCACGGCGTTTGCTGGTTGTATTCCGATTTTAAAAAAAAGGGCGGATATTTGCGCTCAATAGAACTTTCAAAACAGTACAGTTTATACCGCCAAAACTATTGCGGCTGCGCTTATTCCAAAGCCGAAAGAGAGTTACTGCAAAGCGGGAATAAATAGAAAAATTTACAAATGTGCGCCAGCAGAGTGCTATCTTACCGCAGATTATTAAAAACCCTTGACTTTATCGCTTTACTATGCTAAAATGGTAAAATAGTAATATACATCACATAAAATGTGGGAGAATTTTTTATGCAAAACTTTCAAAACAAATCTATCGACCGCCTTTTTGAAACCATAAGCGCGCTAAATACACCCGAAGATTGCCGCGCTTTTTTCGAGGACCTTTGTACCATCAAAGAAATACAAGATATGGCTCAGCGTCTTGATACAGCGGTGCTGTTATCTAAGGGATATTCCTACCAACAAATAGCCGGGCAGGTAAAAATCAGCACGGCAACCATTTGCCGAGTCAACCGTGCGCTCAACTACGGCTGCGACGGTTATAAAAAGGCGATAGCCAAAATAGCACAAACGGAGGAATAGTTATGCAAATCAACGATTCTGTCCTGCAAAATCGCGAAAAAGCCGCCCTGACGCTTCGCCAACTATATCTGTCAAACGGTTACACACCATACCGCATGAGCAAGTTCGAAGAATATGACCTTTACGCCAAAAATAAAGAGTTTTTGGTGTCGGATAACGTTATAACCTTTAACGATACCGACGGTAAACTGCTTGCCTTAAAACCCGATGTTACCCTGTCTATTATCAAAAACAATCCCGACGACCCTACCCTTACCAAAAAGGTTTTTTACAGCGAAAATGTCTATCGTGTACAAAAGGCTGACGGCCCCTTTGAAGAGATTATGCAAACAGGCGCCGAATGCTTTGGCTTTGTAGATTCTACCGAAGTCTGCAACACCATAACCCTTGCCGCAAAAAGTCTTCAACTGCTTTCCCCGGATTTTGTTTTGGCGCTGTCCGACCTCGATGTTATCTCGGGTCTTGTAAATACGCTTGGCATAAGCGAGGACGCCGCTCAAAAGGTTTATACGGCGGTCGGCGAGCGTAACATCCGCGAAATCAACACAATTTGCAAATCTTGCAAAAACCAAAATGCGCTTAATACCTTGTTAGAACTGCTTAAAATTCACGGTGAAATAGGCAAAGTGCTTCCGACGCTTTCAAAAATCTTAAAAGACACCCAAAACGATTTTATTCCGCTTTTGAATGATTTGTCGACCCTTTCGCTTGCGCAAAGCATTTACGTTGACTTTTCGGTTACGGGCGATCTTAATTACTACAACGGCGTAGTTTTTAAGGGCTTTATTAAAAATATTCCCTCGCAGGTGCTGCTTGGCGGCAGATACGATAAACTTATGCGCAAAATGGGTAAAAAATCTTCCGCCATAGGGTTTGCGGTTTATACCGATATGTTGGACCGTCTTGATATCGACAACGCTAAATACTCTGAAAACGACGGCTATATAAATGTTGCGCTTCCCAAAGGCCGCCTTGGAGAAAAAATATATGATATGTTCGCCCGCGCCGGGGATGACTGTCCCGATATTCTGAAAAGCGGCCGCAAACTTATTTTCGAAAACAAAAAAGCGGGGGTGCGCTACTTTTGGGTAAAACCATCGGATGTTCCCATTTATGTGGAACGCGGCGTAGCCGATATTGGCGTTGCGGGTAAAGATATTTTACTTGAATATGCCCCTGACGTTTACGAACTGTTAGACCTTAAAAAGGGTAAATGCCGTATGGCGGTCGCCGCCCCTAAAGACTATAAAGACGACCCGACCAAAACCCTTATTATAGCCACCAAATTCGCTAATACCGCTAAAAAACATTACCGCTCCCTTGGGCGCGAAATTGATATTATACACCTTAACGGCTCTATAGAAATCGCGCCGATTTTGGGACTTTCGGACGTTATTGTCGATATAGTTGAAACCGGCACCACACTTAAAGAAAATAATCTTGAAGTATTTAACACGCTGTTTGATATCAGCGCGCGGCTTATTTCTAACAAATCGGCATATAAATTTAAGTTTGAGAAAATCGACGCGATAGAGAAGGCCCTGTTTAATATTGCGGAGGAAACAAAATGATTAAAATTTACGAATACGGGCAGGTGCCCAACGACGAGATTTTTGCCCGCGTAATACAAAAGGTTAATGTTGAAGATATTGTCAGCGAAATAATCGCCAATGTTCGCCAAAAGGGTGATACGGCGCTTTATGAATACTGCGAAAAGTTCGATAAAGCCAAACTTTCGTCGCTGCAGGTGTCCGCGCAAGAAATAAAAGAGGCGGTCGATAATACCGAACCAAAGTTTCTTGAAATTTTACGCAAGGCTGCCTTTAACATTACAAAATTTCACCAAAACCAAAAGCGCGACGGCTTCGAAATCAATAACGGCGACGGTGTTATAATGGGACAAAAAATCACCCCGGTCGATCGCGCGGGTCTTTATGTGCCGGGCGGTACGGCGGCGTATCCCTCGACCGTTTTAATGGATTCAATTCCCGCAAAAATCGCCGGAGTTAAAGAGATTGTTATGGTGACCCCGCCAAACAGCGAGGGTAAGGTCAACCCGTCTATTTTGGCGGCAGCTTATGTTGCGGGTATAGATAAAATCTTTAAGGTGGGCGGCGCGCAGGCCATAGCCGCGCTCGCTTACGGAACCAATAGCATTCCAAAGGTAGATAAAATCGTCGGACCCGGCAACGCCTTTGTGGCACAGGCAAAAAAGCAGGTTTTCGGCGTGGTGTCTATAGATATGATAGCCGGCCCCAGCGAAATTTTAATCGTTGCCGACGCTAAAACCAACCCCAAATATGCCGCGGCGGACCTTCTTTCGCAAGCCGAACACGACAAAATGGCGTCGGCGGTTCTTGTTACCGACAGTTACGATTTGGCAAAGGCGGTAAGCGAGGAACTTGAAAAACAAATACCGCAGCTTTTACGCCGCGATATTGCCCGTGCCTCGATTGACGACAACGGCAAGATAATAGTTGCTGACAACCTGGAACAGGCAATAGAGATAGCCAACAAAATCGCGCCCGAACACCTTGAGCTTTGTGTAGAAGACCCGTTTAACTACCTTAAAAAGATTCGTCACGCGGGATCGGTATTTATGGGCCGCAACTGCCCCGAAGCGCTTGGCGATTATCTTGCAGGCCCCAACCACACACTTCCCACAAGCGGTACGGCAAAGTTTTCAAGTCCGCTTTCGGTAGATGATTTTATTAAAAAAACCCAGTACACCTATTTTACTAAATCGGCGCTTGAGGGTGTGGCAAATGATGTTTCCTACTTTGCAAAAAAAGAGGGGCTGACCGCTCACGCCAAAAGCGCTGTCATAAGATCAGAGGAATAATTATGAGTAAGTTTTTCAGCCCAAAATATGACAGTCTTGTACCATACACCCCCGGCGAGCAGCCGCAAGACCGCAAATATATAAAACTTAACACCAACGAATCGCCCTTTCCGCCTTCGCCCGTAGCACAGCGGCTTTCCCGTCAGGCGGCAGGGGACAATAACCTTTACAGCGACCCCGAATGCCACGAATTAGTTTCGGTTGCCGCCGCCAAATTAGGGGTAGCGCAGGATCAAATACTGTTTACCAACGGGTCGGACGAAATTCTTAATTTTGCCTTTATGGCTTTTTGCGATAGCCAAACACCCGCCGTTTTCCCCGATATAACCTACGGCTTTTATAAGGTTTTTGCAGATGTTTGCGGCGTGCCTTACCAAACCATACCGCTTAACAGCGACTTTACCGTAAATATCAACGACTATATAGGTATAAATAAAACCGTTTTTATCGCTAACCCCAACGCCCCAACCGGCATAGCCCTGCCGCTTGAGGATATTGAAAAAATTGTCGCTTCTAATAAAAATAACGTGGTGGTAATTGACGAAGCATATGTAGATTTCGGGGCGCAGAGTGCCATCCCGCTTATTGATAAGTACGATAATCTTTTGGTTACCCAGACCTTTTCAAAATCGCGTTCGCTTGCAGGCGCAAGGCTGGGATTTGGCGTAGGTAATAAAAACCTTATAAACGACCTTAAAACGGTTAAATATTCCACCAACCCCTATAACGTAAACCGCTGTACAATGTATGCGGGTATGGGGGCGCTTTACGATAACGACTATTTCAAAGAAAACTGCAACAAGATTATTCAAACTCGCGAGCTTACTGCCAAAAAGCTTAAAGAACTCGGCTTTTACGTTACAAATTCAAAGGCGAATTTTCTGTTTGCCAAAAGCGATAAAATCGGCGGCAAGGAACTCTATTTAGCCCTTAAAGAAAAGGGGATACTTGTCCGCCATTTCGATACACAAAAAATATCCGATTACAACCGCATAACGGTGGGCAGCGCCGATGAAATGCAAGTTTTTATAAACGCCGTTACAAAGATATTGGAGGAAGTAAAATGAGAGAAACCGAAATTTCCCGCAAAACCGCCGAAACCGATATCTATCTTAAACTTAATCTTGACGGTAGTGGCAAAAGCGATATTAACAGCGGCTGCGGTTTTTTAGACCATATGCTCACCCTTTTTGCTTCCCACGGGAGGTTCGACCTTACCGTAAAATGCAAAGGCGATACCTACGTAGACTATCACCACACCACCGAAGATATAGGCATAGTATTAGGTCAGGCGTTTTCAAAGGCGCTTAGCGATAAAAAGGGTATTAACCGTTACGGCGATACGCTGCTACCCATGGACGAGACCCTGATTTATTCGGCGGTTGATTTTTCGGGCAGGGCATACCTTGGATACTCGGTCGAAATACCCACCCAAAAGGTAGGCGATTTTGATACCGAGCTTGTAGAAGAGTTTTGGCTCGGTTTTACTCGAAAAGCCGAGTGCGCCTTGCATATACGCTGTCTTAACGGCAAAAATTCACACCACATAATCGAAGGTATTTTCAAATCGGTAGCACGAAGTCTGCGTAAGGCGGTAGAAATCGATATGGCTTTTTGCGATGAAATACCCTCTACCAAAGGAGTTTTATAATGACCGCAATTATTGATTACGGCGTAGGCAACCTTTTTTCACTTTTATCTTCGTTTGAAAAAATTGGCGAAAATGCGATAATCACCTCAAATGAAACCGACCTTATAAATGCCGACCGGATAGTCCTTCCCGGCGTCGGCGCATTTAGCGACGCCGCTCAAAAGTTATCCGCCAGCGGTGTAATGGATACCCTGCTTCGTGAAATTAAAAAGGGCAAACCCGTGCTTGGCATTTGTCTTGGTATGCAGCTTTTATTTAATAAAAGCTTTGAGTACGGCGAGCACGACGGTCTTGGGCTTATAGACGGCGAGGTAAGACCTATAAGCGACTATGTAAAGGACCTTAAAATTCCCCATATGGGTTGGAACGCGCTAAAGTTTTGCGCCCCTAAACACCCCTTGTTCAAATATATAAACGAGGGCGATTTTGTATATTTTGTTCATTCATACTTTGCCACAAACTGCAATCAAAGCCTTATCGCCTTTTCGGAATACGGCGCGCAAATTACCGCCGCCGTGGCAAACAAAAACGTAATGGGCTGTCAGTTCCACCCCGAAAAAAGCGGCGATGTAGGGCTAAATATATTAAAATCTTTTTGTGAAATGAAAGAAGGCGCACTATGATAGTTTTTCCGGCAATAGATTTATACGATGGTGCGGCGGTGCGTCTTTTTAAGGGCGACTACGCCCAAAAAACGGTTTACAGTCACAACCCTGCAGCTGTTTCTTTAGATTTCAAAAAATGCGGCGCAACACATATTCACCTTGTCGACCTTCAAGGCGCAAAAACGGGCGATACACCTAACTTTGACACGGTCTGCAAAATAAAGGCGAGGTCGGGACTGTTTTGCGAAATAGGCGGCGGTATACGCGATATGGCAACGGTTGAAAAATATGTTCAATCGGGGCTCGACCGCATTATTTTAGGCACTGCAGCCGTCGAAAACCGGGATTTTACCAAAGAGGCGGTAGAGCGTTTCGGCGATAAAATTGCGGTCGGCATTGATATTAAAGACGGTTTTGTCGCCATAAAAGGCTGGACCGAAAAATCAAAACTTAACGCATTTGATTTTTGTGAAGAGATGCAAAAAATCGGCGTCAAAACCGTAATTTGCACCGACATTTCAAAAGACGGCGCCATGATTGGCACCAACCGCGAGCTTTACCGCGAACTTTCAAACCGCTTTTTTATAAACGTCGTGGCTTCGGGTGGCGTATCGACCATTGAGGACGTAGCGGCTTTGCGCGAAATGAACCTCTACGGCGCTATAATCGGCAAGGCGTATTATACCGGTGCAATAGATCTAAAGCGCGCAATCGAGGTGGCAAAATGATTACCAAACGAATAATACCCTGCCTTGACGTTCGAGACGGTCAGGTGGTAAAAGGGGTAAATTTTAAGGAGCTTAAAAATATTTCATCGCCCGTACAGCTTGCGCAGTATTACGGCAAATGCGGTGCCGACGAACTTGTTTTTTACGATATTACCGCCTCATCTGACGGCAGAAAAATTTTTACCGACATACTGAAGGAAACCGCAAAAAATGTTTTTATTCCCTTAACGGTGGGCGGCGGTATAAATACGGTAGAAGATTTTGACTGGGTTCTGAAATGCGGAGCCGATAAGGTAAGCGTAAATTCGGGAGCCATAAAAACCCCCGACCTTATAGGTCAAGCCGCCAAGCGTTACGGTGACCAGTGCGTTGTCCTTTCGGTAGACGTTAAACGGGTCGACGGTGTTTTCAGAGTATTCTCTAAAGGCGGGCGCGTAAACACCGGACTTGACGCCATCGAGTGGATAAAACGCGGTGTAGACAGCGGCGCGGGCGAGATTGTGCTAAACTCAATAGATACCGACGGCGTTAAAAACGGCTTTGATTTAGAAATGCTGCAAAAGGTATGCGAGGTCGCAAAGGTTCCGGTTATAGCCTCGGGGGGCGCGGGTAAGATAGAAGATTTTATCACACTTTTCAAAACCCTGCCAAAGGTAGACGCGGGACTCGCCGCTTCAATATTCCACTTTGGCGAGGTGGAAATTACCGATCTTAAAAAACAAATGCTGCAAAACGGCATCCCGGCAAGAATATAAGGAGAGTAATTATGTTAAACATCAGCGAATTAAAATTTGACCAAAACGGGCTTATACCCGCCATTGTGGTAGATTCGGTATCTAAAAAGGTGCTGACTTTGGCGTATATGAACGAGGAAAGCCTTAAAATATCGATAGAAAAACAACTAACCTGTTTTTACAGCCGCAGCAGGCGTGAACTGTGGCTTAAAGGCGAAACCAGCGGCAACTATCAGCACATCGTATCTATTACAGCCGACTGCGATCGCGACGCGCTTGTAGTGGTGGTTGAACCCGACGGTCCCGCCTGCCACAAGGGCGACTTTTCCTGTTTTAACGATAAAGTCTTTGAAAGCGACACCCTTAAAGATTTCTCTTACGAGGGGCTTATGGAACTTATTCGCGGCAGAAAGGAAGAGAAAAAAGAGGGTTCATATACAACCTATCTGTTTGAAAAAGGGCTTGACAAAATTCTTAAAAAAGTAGGGGAGGAAAGCACCGAGGTTATCATAGCCGCAAAGGCGCAGGATAAAAAAGAAACGGTCTACGAAATAGCCGACCTCGCCTACCATGTGATGGTACTTATGATACAGTCAGGCATTACCTTAGAAGACGTTCACCGCGAACTTGCTTCCCGTCACGTTATAGACAAAAAAATTAAACAGGAGAAGATGACCTGATGCAACCCTTTGATTTGCACATCCACACCATCTTCAGCGACGGCGCAAACACCCCTGAAGATATGATAAGCGCGGGCATTAAACTGGGACTAAAAAAAATCGGTATATCCGACCACAGTTATACCGATTTCGACACAACCTACGGCATAAAAAAAGACCGCATACAGGAGTATAAAAACCGGATTTTATCGCTTAAACAAAAGAACGCCGGCAAAATCGAGGTCCTGCTGGGCATCGAACAGGACTACTATTCTAACGCCCCCACAGACGGATTCGATTATCTTATAGGTTCGGTACATTATCTTTTTGCAAACGGCGAATACCTTCCGGTGGACGAAAGCGCCGCCGACACCAAAAACGCCATTAACAACCATTTTGGCGGCGACCCTTACGCCTTTGCCGCGGAATATTTCCGTACGCTTTCAAACTTTGCAGAACGCGACGAAATTAAAATTATCGGGCATTTTGATATACTTACCAAGTTTAACGAGCAGGATAAAACTATCGATACCAATAACCCGCGCTACGTTGCGGCGTGGCAGTCGGCTGCCGACGCCCTTATAAAATCGGGGAAGACATTCGAAATAAATTTCCGTTCAATGTACCGCGGTTTAACCACCGAAACCCACCCGGCAAACGATATTATAGGTTATTTGAAAAACCGAGGCGCGGTGCTTATTAAATCGAGCGACAGCCACAGCACCGCCGACCTTATAAAAGCACACAAAGAATACTTCTAAAAAGCAAAATAAAAGCGCTTGAAACCGTTTTGGCTTCAAGCGCTTAATTTTATTATTATATTAGAAGTTTAAGAACAGGGGAGCGAACACAAGCGCAACCATGCTCATAAGTTTAATGAGTATGTTAAGCGAGGGTCCCGCGGTGTCCTTAAACGGGTCGCCGACCGTATCGCCGATAACCGCCGCCTTGTGGGCAGGGCTGTTTTTGCCGCCGTGGTTGCCGTTTTCGATAAACTTCTTGGCGTTGTCCCAAGCGCCGCCCGAGTTCGACATGCTGATAGCAAGCAAAACGCCGGTAACGGTCGCGCCTACAAGAAGTCCCGCAAGACCTTCGGGTTTAAGTATTAAGCCTACAGCTATTGGGGCAACAATTGCTATAATGCCCGGGAGAATCATTTCGCGGATAGCCGCTTTGGTCGAAATCGAAACACAGCGTTTGTAATCGGGAAGTACCTTGCCTTCCAAAATGCCAGGGTTATTCTTAAACTGCGAGCGAACCTCGTTAATCATATCGTTTGCGGCGCGCGAAACCGAAGAAATGGTCAGCGCCGAGAACAGGAACGCCAGCATACCGCCGATTAAAAGACCACACAAAACGTTGGGGTTTGTCAACGCCATGTTGGCGTCGTCGAGATTTACGGTGTGTGCATAAGAAACAATTAAAGCGAGCGCGGTTAAAGCCGCCGAGCCGATGGAAAAGCCCTTGCCGATGGCGGCGGTGGTGTTGCCGACGCTGTCAAGATTATCGGTAATATCGCGAACGCTTTCTTCACAGCCGCTCATTTCGGCTATGCCGCCGGCGTTGTCGGCGATAGGTCCGTAGGCGTCAACCGAAATAACCATACCTACCGTAGCCAGCATACCGAGAGCCGCCAATACTATACCGAAATTGCCCGATACCGCAAAGGCGATAACTATTGCGGCAACAATAATGATAAGCGGAATAGCGGTACTTTTAAGACCTGCCGAATAACCGGTAAGAATATTTGTAGCCGAACCGGTTTCACCCGCGGCGGCGATTTCTTTAACTGTTTTATACTGGGCCGAGGTGTAAATTTCGGTAATCTTGCCTATAACCGTACCGGCGATTATACCGCAAAGAGCCGCCCAGAACCACTCAAGCTTACCGAGGGTAAGTGAAAGGCAAAGTGTTATAAGAATTATTAAAGCCGACGCGGTATATGTACCGATATTAAGCGATTTAGCCGCGTTTTTGGTTTTAATAAGACGGGTAATTACAATACCTATAACCGAAGCAAGCAAACCGCCCGCAACCGTAAGCATTACAAAAGGCGCGCCATTTAACTCGGTAATATTTGCGCTTGCAAGAAGCAAAGCCGCAACAATACAACCAACGTAGCTTTCAAAAAGGTCGGCGCCCATACCGGCAACGTCGCCAACGTTGTCGCCGACGTTATCGGCAATAACGGCAGGGTTTTTGGGGTCGTCTTCGGGGATACCCGCTTCAACCTTACCTACAAGGTCGGCTCCCACGTCAGCCGCTTTGGTATAAATACCGCCGCCCACTCTGCAAAAAAGCGCAACCGAGCTTGCCCCCAGCGAAAAACCGGTGAGTATGTTGTTTGCGTTAGTAAGAAGCGATACAACCGAAACACCCAGCGCGCCGAGTGATACAACCAGAATGCCCATAACGGCGCCGCCCGAAAAAGCGGTTCTGAATGCGCGTGCAATACCGTGCTGCGCTTCGGCGGTGGTGCGAACGTTGGATATTACGGCGGTGCGCATACCTAAATATCCGGCTAAAATCGAAAGAGCCGCGCCGAATAAAAATGCAATCGATATACGGTAGTCGTAGTTATATACAAAAAACAGCGCTAAGCACATAATGATCAAGAATATAACAAGGACACTGTACTGACGGGTAAGATACGCCATGGCGCCGTCCTTGATATAACCCGATATTTCTTTCATTCTGCCGTCTTCGACCTTAACCTTTTTAATGCCGCAGGCTAAAAGAATTGCCAAAACAATTCCCACGCCGCAGCAACAAAGAGCGAAAACGTTACTGTTAGTTACTAAAAACTGTAACATTTTGTTACCCCCTTTTTTTGGTAAAGACAATTTTATCACATAATTTATATAAATGCAATACCGTTTTGTTAAAAAAATAACAGTTTTTCGTCAAAAAGGCGTATGCAACAAAAAATTGCAAAAAAGGTGTAAAAAAATTGTCGTATTTTCTTGCAAATCCGCCTGTACTGTGATACAATACATAAGTTAAAAATAATACTATCGGAGGGTTTTCAGATGTTCCAAAAGGGTTTCGACAGCGATTTATACGCCACCCGTCAAAAAGAGCAAATTCTAAAGCGAATCGATGCTTTTTCGGGCAAGTTGTATCTTGAATTCGGCGGTAAACTTTTCGACGATTATCACGCCGCCCGCGTTTTGCCGGGTTTTAAGGCAGACGCTAAAATAAAACTGTTGCAGTCGCTTAAAGAAAGCTGCGAAATCGTATTTTGCATCTCTGCCGAAAATATTGAAACTACCAAAATCCGCGCCGACCTTGGTATTAGCTATGACATCGACGTCCTTCAAAAAATAGAAGATATTTCCGAAATGGGCATTTCGGTAAACAGTGTTGTTATTACAAAATACTGCGGTCAACAGGCTGCCGACGTCTTTGCCCGTAAACTTGAAGCCCGCGGAATTAAGAGCTATTTTCACCATATTATTGAAGGATATCCAAGCAATGTCGACTATATTGTAAGCGATAATGGCTTTGGCTCTAACCCCTATGTCGAAACCACCAAACCGCTTGTTGTCGTAACCGCCCCCGGCCCCGGCAGCGGCAAACTTGCCACCTGCTTAAACCAGGTTTATCACGAACACAAACGCGGCGTTCTTGCCGGCTACGGCAAATACGAAACCTTCCCGATTTGGAACCTGCCGCTAAAACACCCGGTTAACCTCGCCTACGAAGCGGCGACCGCCGATTTGCAGGACGTTAATATGATAGACCCATACCATCTTGAAGCCTACGGCATTACCACCGTAAACTATAACCGCGACGTCGAAGCATTTCCCATAGTACATAAAATCCTCACCAAAATTACGGGGGACGAAAAGTTTTATTGCAGTCCTACCGATATGGGCGTTAATATGGCAGGCTACGCCATAGTCGACGACGAGGTCTGCCGCCGGGCGAGTTATCAAGAGATTATTCGCCGTTACTATAAGGCTGAGGTCGAATTCAAACAGGGCACCGAAACCAAAGAGACGGTCGAAAAGTTAGAAGCTCTTATGCAGCAATGCGGCCTTACTACCGATATGCGTTCGACCGTTATCCCCGCGCTTGAAAAGTCCAAAAAAGAGGGTGTACCCGCCTGCGCTATCGAAATTCCCGATGGCAGAATTGTTACCGGCAAAGCCTCAACCCTTATGAGCGCCACCGCCGCCGCCGTACTTAACGCCATAAAGGTTATGGCGGATATCGATATTGATAAACTTTTAATGTCGCCGCAAATTCTTGAGCCGCTTTTGGATATGAAGATAAATCTTTTGCATTCAAAAAGCAGTAAACTTAAATTAGACGACGTACTAAACGCGCTTTACATCTGCGCGGCAAGCGACCCGACCGCCAAAAAGGCGGTTGCCGAACTTAAAAACCTTTACGGCTGTGAAATTCATAATACATGTATGATATATTCGGGCGATTCCGGTATTTTGCGAAAACTTCACATGAACGCAACCTGCGAGCCGGTTTTCCCCGACAAAACCATAAATAACCACTAAGAAAGAAGTATTTTAATGCTAAGAAATGACCTTCGCAATGTGGCGATTATTGCCCATGTTGACCACGGTAAAACAACCCTTGTTGACGAAATATTAAAGCAGGGCGGTACCTTTCGTTCAAACCAGGTAGTAGAAGACCGCGTTATGGACAGTAACGACATTGAACGCGAACGCGGAATAACAATTTTATCAAAAAACGCCAGCACCTGCTACAACGGTATAAAAATCAACCTTGTCGACACCCCGGGCCACGCCGATTTCGGCGGCGAGGTCGAGCGGGTCCTTAAAATGGTAAACGGCGTGCTGCTTCTTGTTGACGCCTTTGAAGGCCCCATGCCCCAAACCCGTTTTGTACTGCAAAAAGCCCTTGAATTAAACCACAAGGTGATTATAGTAATAAACAAAACCGACCGTCCCGACGCGCGTCCCCATGAGGTGGTCGACGAGGTTTTAGAACTGCTGCTTGAACTGGACGCCACCGACGAACAGCTTGACAGCCCCGTGATTTTCTGTTCGGGAAGAGACGGCACCGCCTCGCTTTCACCCGACAGTAAAGGTACCGATTTAGTGCCTTTGTTCAACGCAATAATTGATTATATTCCGCCATTTGAGGGCGACGATAAAGGTCCACTTCAAATGCTTGTTTCGGCTATCGATTATAATGAATATGTCGGCAGAATAGGGGTAGGAAGAATAGAGCGCGGCGTTCTTAAACTTAACGACGAAGTTCAGCGTTGCGACTTCCATGACGGGACGGTTGGCGGTAAGGCAAAAATCACCGCCATCTACCAGTTTGACGGCATCGGCAAAACCAAGGTTGAGTGCGCCAGGGCGGGCGATATAGTCGCCTTTTCGGGCTTTGAAAATATCAATATCGGCAACACAATTTGTGTTCCCGACAACATTGAACCTATTGAGTTTGTAAAGATTTCGGAACCGACGGTCGAGATGACCTTCTCGGTTAACGACAGCCCCTTTGCCGGCAGAGAGGGTAAATTTGTTACCTCCCGTCAAATTTCCGACCGTCTGCAAAAAGAACTGCTTAAAGACGTTTCGCTGCGCGTAGAAAAGGGCGAACAAACCGACAATTTCAAGGTGCTCGGCCGCGGAGAGATGCACCTTTCAATCCTTATCGAAAATATGCGCCGCGAGGGGTTTGAATTTCAGGTTTCAACCCCCAAGGTGTTGCTTAAAACCATTGACGGCGTACTGTGCGAGCCGTTTGAAAAACTTGTAATAGATGTTAGTGAAGACTGTGTTGGCTCGGTAATGGAAAAAATCGGTTACCGCAAGGGCGAGCTTGTACAGATGGCCCCCCAGGGAAGCCGCATGAGAATAGAATTTGTTATACCTTCACGCGGACTTTTCGGGTACAGAAGCGAATTTATGACCGACACCCGCGGCGAAGGGGTTATGAACACTATATTCGACAGTTATAAACCCTATAAGGGTGAAATCGATAAGCGTCAAACCGGTTCGCTTATAGCCTTTGAAACCGGCGAAGCGGTCACCTATGGCCTTTACAACGCCCAAGAGCGCGGCACCCTTTTTATTGGCCCCGGTACACCCGTTTATGCCGGTATGGTGGTGGGCGTTTCACCTAAAAGCGAAGATATTACCGTTAACGTCTGCAAACGCAAGCACGTTACCAATATGCGCGCGGCAGGCTCGGATGAAGCTCTGCGCCTTACCACACCGCATATTATGGGACTTGACGAATCAATAGAATTCTTAAGCGAAGACGAAATGCTCGAGGTTACCCCGAAAAGCATTCGTATAAGAAAACGCTATCTTGACCATGCGACCCGTATGCGTATGGCGGCAAAACTAAAAGCCGAAAAATAGAAAGGTTATAAATGGACTTAAAACAACGCATTTCAGATAATAAAATCATTGTAATTGCCCGTAAAGTCGACCAAAGTCGCTTGGTCGATTTTGCCGCCGCGGTGCTTGCGGGCGGTATAGATTTTATCGAAATTACGATTGACCAAAAGTCCGAACACCAAACCTTTGAAAGCATCGCCTTGCTTAAAGAAAAATTCGGCGAAAAGCTAAATGTCGGGGCAGGCACCGTACTTTGCGAAAAACAGGTTATTGCGGCAAAAGAAAGCGGCGCGCAGTATATTATTTCGCCTAACGTTAACCCGCGCGTTATACAAAAAACCAAAGAATCGGGTATGATTTCAATACCCGGCGCCTTTACCCCTACCGAGATTTGCGCGGCTTATGACAGCGGAGCCGACCTTGTAAAGATTTTTCCGGCGTCGCTTGGCGGACCGCAGTACATCAAAACCCTAAAGCAGCCGCTTTCGCATATTCCGCTTATCGTAATGGGCGGCATAACGCCCGACGTTATAAAAGATTATCTTGCGGCGGGGGCTTCGGGCTTTGGTATTGGCGGCGGTATAGTTAATAAAGAATATATTGAACGCGGCCAGTACCATAAAATCACCGCCGCGGCAAAATCCTACCGAGAAAAAATCATATAAACACAAAATTCCCCTGATTTTTCGGGGGAATTTTCGGTATAATCAAACCGTTTTAGAGGTAAATATGAAGATAATCGCAACCGTAAAAAACGATTTTCCAACCAAGTTCGGTCTGCCGCGCCAGGGCGACGCCGCCGACTTTATAAAGGGCGAAATCGTCTTTGAAAAGCCCTACCGCAGTCCCGATTTTATTCGCGGGCTTGATGGCTTTTCGCATATTTGGGTGCTTTGGCTGTTTTCGGACAACCCGCAAAGCGACGCCGCCACCGTTCGCCCGCCGCTTCTTGGCGGAAACGAGCGCAAGGGGGTATTTGCCACCCGTTCGTCCTTTCGACCCAACGGTATAGGTATGACCGCCCTTAAACTTGAGGAGATAGAGCATACCGCCGACCGCGGCGCTGTTTTGAAGGTAAGCGGCTGCGATATGAAAAGCGGCACCCCCGTAATCGATATTAAACCCTATCTGCCGGCCTGCGACTGCATCGCAAACGCCACAAGCGGTTTCACAAAACCCCTTTCCACCGCCAATTTGACGGTGAAAGACCCCAAAAAGCTGCTTGAAACACTGCCAAAAGATAAGGCGCAAGAGCTTGTCGCGACGCTCTCGCAAGACCCCAGACCACGCTATATAACCGACCAAAACAGGGTGTTCGGTTTTCGGTTTTTCGACCGTGAGGTCACATTCACCTCAGACGGCGAAACGGTCCAAATTATAAGCATAAACAAAACAAAATAGTTAAAAATACCCGCCGAATTAGCCGACTGTCCTTAGAAACAGTCGGCTAATTCGGCGGGCTTGTTTTATTGTTTGGTCTGTTTGTCAAGCGTAAACTTAAACGCGGGGATAAACTCTTTAATAAATATATCGGCACATGGAAGTTTAAGCGCTTTAATCGACTTCTCGGTCGATTTTAACGCGTCGGCAAAATCTTTATTGCCGTTTTCGGTTTCCTCAATGCACTTTATATAAGCCGAAAGCTTGTCGGCGGCTTTTACTATTTTTTCGGTCAGCTCATCGGGATTGAATATTTCGCGAAAATCGTCGGCAAAATCACCCGGCAGCATCTCCACAAGTTTATTTTTGGCTATATCTTCAATTTTTTTATAAGCCGAAGAAATCTCGCCGTCGTAATACTTAACGGGGGTGGGCATGTCGCCGGTAAGCACCTCGGGCGCGTCGTGATACAGCGCATAAAGTACCGCTTTTTCGGTGTTCACGGCGCCATTTAACCGTTTGTTTTCAATTATGCAAAGCGCGTGGGTTATATACGCCGCCTCAAGCGAATGCTCCGAAAGATTTTCTTTTCGAAGGTTTCGCATTAAAGCCCAGCGGTCAATATATTTCATTCTTAAAAGTACCGAATAAAAATTTGACATTTTTTTATATTTCCTTTCTGTTTTCATTGAATATTATAACAAATAATGATATAATATCAATAGTTATTTGTAAAAAGGGGACGTGTTTTTTGAGCATAGCCGCAAAAAAGCAACTATCCGAGAGAAAAATAATACTCTTTGCTCTTTTTTTTATGGCGCTCTTTTTGCGCCTTATTATCGCGGTGGGGTATTATAATCCGCAAGATACCCTGTGGTATCGCGAGTGGGCGATCGGCGCTCAAGACGGCTTTTTTAATATTTACGGCAAAGCTGAAATCGACCTTGATTATCCGCCTGTTTATCTGTTCTTTTTGTATATAATCGGTCTGGCTTATAAGGTGCTAGGCGAGGGCGCACATGCTTATGTTCAGATGTTTTTGCTGAAATTCTGGCCGGTGGTATTCGATTTTATTTTGTGCGCGGTCCTTTACAAATTCGCAGACCGCTTTCATAAAAACGGCGGTATTACGGCGGCTCTTTTATGGATGTTAAACCCCGCGGCGATATTCAACTGCGCCTTTTGGGGGCAAACCGACGGTCTTATGTGCTTACTTTTGTTACTCTCGTTTTGGGCGCTTGAAAAACATCCTCTTTTGGCGTCGGTCATATTTGCGGTTGCGGGACTTACAAAACTGCAAAGCCTCTATTTTACACCCGTATTTTTGTTTTTTCTTTTCAAAAACTTCGGCGCAAAACGGTTTTTTATGGGGGTTGGCTGCGCGGCGGTTACGGTGGCGGCGGTGTTTTTGCCCTTTATGATAGCAAGCGGCCGACCGATGCTGTTTTTTGAACTGTACCTTGGCAGCGCCAATAAATATAATTATTGCACACTTTCGGCATATAACCTATACGGCATTTTCCTCCTTCATTGGGTACCGGTAACAAACAAGTTGATAGGTTCCATAACCTATGCACATATAAGCGCGGTGCTGCTTGGCATTTCGGTTATCGGCGCGGTTGTTTGCATGGTCACCGCAAAAAAGCAGGCGCCGTTTGTACACTGCCTTCTTTTAATGCAATGTATTTTTATGCTTACCGCCAAAATGCACGAAAGATATCAGTTTGCTTGTCTTATTTTTGCGCTTTTGTGCTACGTGACGTATAAAGAAATCCGCTTTTTATACTCATTTTTAATGCTTACCTTTACGGTTACGGTCAATCATTTTGTACCGCTGTTTAATTGGAATAACCAGGGTTCTTTCTTTTCACAGTACTATTTTCAAATTATGACCGTTATGTCGGTTATCAATTTAGCGATTTTTGTAATTATCACAATCTGGTGTCTTAAATATTTATACGGAGGTAAAACTGATGTCCTTCTCACAGACTAAAAAAACGGTACTAAAACCACAAAAGGAGCAGTATCTTTCCACCTTTTTGCTGGCGCTGCTTACCGCGGCGGCAATATTTGTGCCGTTCATTATAATCGATAAAGGATATTTTCTGTTTTACGGCGATTTTAACGTTCAGCAAATACCCTTTTATAAACTGTGCCACGACGCTATTCTTTCGGGCAAAACCGCCTGGGATTTCGGCACCGATCTTGGCGCAAACTTTGTAGGCTCCTACAGTTTTTACACCCTTGGCAGTCCCTTCTTCCTGCTTACGCTTTTGTTCCCAAGCAATTTCGTTCCGTACCTTATGGGTCCGCTTTTTATACTTAAATTCGGTTGCGCGGCGCTGACGGCCTACTGCTTTATCCGCCGTTTTACCCGCACCCCCGACGCCGCCAGAATCGGCGCTCTGCTGTACGCCTTTTCGGGTTTTTCCATCTATAACATCTTCTTTAATCACTTCCACGAAGCAATTATTCTTTTCCCTCTGCTTCTTCTTTCGGCAGAACTGCTTTTAACCGAAAACAAACGCGGCTTTTTCGCCCTTATGGTAGGCGTTTGCGCCATAGTAAACTATTTCTTCTTTTTCGGAATGGTGGTATTTACCGCAATTTACTTTATCGTCCGTGCGTTTTCGGGCTGTTACGGGCTTACATTTAAGCGCTTTGCGGTCTTTGTTTTTGAGGCGCTACTCGGTCTTGGCATTTCGGCGGTTTTACTGCTTCCGAGTGTTATGTCGGTAATGGGTAACGCGCGCCTTAACGATATAATTTACGGTTGGGGCGCCGTTTTATACGGCAGAGAACAAATCTACGCCTATATAATTCAGTCCTGTTTTTTTTTTTTTTTTAT
>CADBUL010000064.1 GCA_902797875.1 Oscillospiraceae bacterium
CCTTAAATGACAGTGAGGATATAGTTTTATTTGCAGACGCCGACGGTTATGTTATAGGTTGCAGTTGCGATGACTGGTTTGCAATGTCTACCTGCGATCACGTTGGTTTTCATATAAGCCCTAATATTTTATCGCAAGCGCAAAACGACAGCTATTTCAGCACGGGCAGGCTAATACCCGGTATAGAAAAAGATTATATTACCTGTGCGGTTAACGTATACAATCCTTACAATATGTCTACATACGGATATGTTTTTGCGGCTTCACCGGTATCTAAAGTAGAAAATTTTATTACCACTTTTAATAAAATTTATCTTTACTCGCTGATTGTTCCGTTAATTATATTCTTTGCGGTAGAATATATAATATCACGGCGTACCGTTAAACCGCTTATTCAAATGTCGGAAGCGGCGAAAAGTATGTCTGACGGCGACTTTTCAAAACGAATAAACGTAAGACGAAACGATGAAATCGGTGAACTTGCCGACAGTTTTAATCAGCTTGCCGAAGCGCTTCAGCGCACCGAGTTTACAAGGCGAAGTTTTATTGCAAACGTTTCGCATGAACTTCGCACTCCGATGACCTCTATAGGCGGTTTTATCGACGGTATTATAGACGGAACCATACCAAAAGACGCAACAAATAAATACCTGTCTATTGTGTCTAACGAGATCAAGCGACTTTCACGAATAGTGCAATCCATGCTTAATCTTTCAAAGCTTGAAGCAGGCGAGCAACACTTAGAGCCATCCGAGTTTGACCTTACAAAAATAATTGTCGAAACCGTAATTTCAAAAGAGCACGCGATAAATAATAAACAGATAGAAATAATAGGACTAAACAGCCTTAAAAAACAGCAAATTTACGCAGATTACGATTTGATTTATCAGGTTGTATATAACCTTGTGGACAACGCCGTAAAATTCATAAATAAAGGCGGATGCATCATTTTTTCGGTCACAGATAAAGACGAAAATACGGTTGAATTTTCGGTAAAAAACAGCGGTAACGTTATTGCAAAGGATGACATTCCGTTCGTGTTTGAAAGATTTTACAAGGGCGATAAATCACGGGCAGGCAACAAAGATAGTTCGGGACTTGGTTTGTATATTGTAAAAACCATTGTAGGTTTACATAACGGTAGTATTTCGGTTTCTACCGAAGACGATAAATATACCGTATTTACGGTACGCTTGCCGAAAAAATATGTTTCGGGGCCAAATTTACTTTAATATGAGGTGCTAAAATGGATAACAATCAACAACCGGCAATTGAAAAAGAGAAAGAGCAAATATTTTCGGACAATAATCTTAATACACTTGCAGATGAAGTTATAAAAACCGAAGATACACAGCAGACTCCGATAACAGACAACGAGCCTGTGGCGGATACTCCCAAAACAGATAATAAACCTAAAAAGAAAAGCTTTAAAATTCCGCTTATTGTTTTGGCTTTTGTTTTGGTGATTATTGCTGTTTTATCCGCCTTATATTTTTCCGGTAACAATAACGTCGGTAACACAAATACACCGAATGCGGTTTTAAGCGAAAAATCCGGGGCTAAACTTACAGCTTCGCAGGTGTATGATGAGGTTGCTGCTTGTGTTGTGTCTATTTCGATTACCGACAACAGCGGAAAACTGTATTATGCCTCAGGCGTGGTATACGGTGACGGTTATATTGTAAGCGCAGCGCATAGTTTGCCTGAAACAAACAACGTAAAGGTATGTACGGTTATTGCTAACGACGGCACCGACTACAATGCCGAATATATTGCTAGCGACACGCGTAGTGACGTAGCTTTAATTAAAACAAATGCGCAATTAGCAAACGCCGCGTTCGGCGACTCGGATAAATGCGTTGCCGGTGAAAACGTATATGTTATAGGCGCTTCGGTTGATGTTTACGAAAAACCCGCGATAACCGGCGGCATTATCTCTTTGCCTTCTACAAGAATTTCACTTTCACAAAATTCCTACGCCGATAAGATTATTCAAATTAACGCCGCCGTTTTGCCGCATGCGACGGGCGGCGCGGTTTGCAACGAATACGGTCAGGTCATAGGCGTGGCGCTTGCCGATTTAACATCGTCGGGGTATAATGACGTTTCTTACGTTATTCCTTCCAGAACCATAAAAAGCGTTGCCGACGCGCTTATTAAAGACGGCGCTGTAACCGAGCGTGCAGTATTAGGAATAACCTATACCGAGATTGACAAGGATACCGCCCAAGTTAACGGTTATACGCAAGGTCTTAGAATAGGTTCAGTACGCAAGGAAAGCGATTTGACAGGTAAAGCACAAGAAGGCGATACAATCGTAGCGGTAAACGGTACTGCCGTAACGTCCGCAAATGTACTTCTTGATGTTATAGAAAAATCTAAACCGGGTGATGAAATAGAACTTGCCATTGTAAACAAAGACGGTAAACAAAATAATATTAAGGTAAAACTAATTTCAGATAAAGACCTTAAGATTGATCAAAATAAAGATAGTAACGACAGTGATATTTCATTACTGCCAAACGAAAATGATTCAAGCGAACCATCTGCCTTTAATTTTCCATACGGAAATTGATTGGATAAAGTTTAAGACGGCCGGAATTATCCGACCGTCTTATTTTTTTTAATATAGCTTAATATCTATCCAAAGATTTTCGTAATACATACGGGTTTCGGTATCTAAATCGTGATAATATTGAATATTTTCCGGAGGTTCTTCCGGGTATAGTATTTCGTCCTCGAAATAACAGTATTCGGGATTGCTTACAACGGCTTTGTTAGGCGAAGCATAACCGATATATTCGGCGTTTGCAAGTGATACGTCAGGCTCCAGCATAAAGTTTATATACATCATGGCTGCATCATAATTTTTTACATTTTTAGGTATGCACATGCTGTCGATAAAGATATTCGTTCCCTCGTTCGGGTAATAAAACTCAAGATCGGGGTTTTCATCTTTCATGACTAAAAAGTCGCCTGCATAATAGGGCGCTATCGAGGCTTCGCCGGTTTCCATTTTACCGTAAATTTCGTCCATAACATAAGACTGCAAAACCGATTTTTGTTTTTTCAGAAGTTCCGATGCGGCGTCCCAGTCTTTTTTATCGGTAGTATTAAGGTCTTGGCCCAAAATCATTTGCGCAGTCATAAAAGCGTCGCGCGGATTATTGAAATTAAGCGACATATCCTTATATTTAGGGTCCCACAAAGCTTTCCATGATTTTTCGGGTTCGCCGATTTGCTTTTTATTATAAATAATACCAACCATACCAACGTTGTAGGGGACAGAGTATTCTTCGTTTTTATCGAAATATAAACCTTTATATTTCTTCTCTATTAAATCATAATTGCTAAGCGAGTCGGTATCGATTTTTCGCAGCATGTCTTCGTTTATCATGCGCTCTATCATATAATCGGACGGAATAATAATATCGTAACTAACGCCGCCGCTTTTAATTTGTGAGTACATGGTTTCGTTGCTTTCGTAGGTAGTGTAGTTAACCTTAATACCGGTCAGTTTTTCAAATTCGGCGTTAACGTCGATGGCGTCGTCTTCGCCGTCGGAAATATATTCGCCCCAGTTATATACGTTTAGAACAGTCCCGCTGAGTGCTTTTGAATATTCACCGCGACAGTCAACCTTTAAGCCGTTTTCGTCATCTTCTTCACCGCCCTGATTGTCACAAGAGCATAAAGTAAAAACAAGCATAAAAGCCATAATAAACGAAATCAGTTTTTTGTTCATATCGCAGTCCTCCGTTTATCTTGCTTATTTTGTACAACGTTATATAAAATCAGCAGTACAAATATGATTACAAAAATTACGGTCGAAAGTGCATAAACGTCGGGAGATACCGTCTTTTTGGTCATATTGTATATTACAATCGGAAGGGTCTGATAGTGTCCGCAGGTAAAATAGCTGATAACAAAATCATCCAGCGATAGTGTAAAAGCCATTATAAAGCCTGTAAAGATTCCTGTTGATACAGAGGGCAGTATTACCTTAAAAAACGACGCTGTTTTGGTGCACCCAAGGTCCATTGCGGCGTCTAAAAGGTTGTGGTCTGTTTGAACAAGTTTGGGCATTACCGATAATATTACATAGGGCAAATTAAATGTTATATGCGCTATTAAGACGGTCACAAACCCCAGAGATTCGTCCAAACTAAACAGTCTGCCTATGAAGATAAATAACAGCATAAGCGATACGCCGGTAACGATATCGGCGTTCATAAGCGGAATATTAGTAACACTTGTTATGACTTTTTTGGTAAATTTTTTACGAAGCGACAAGATGCCGACCGAAGCCGCAGTACCGATTACGGTAGAAATTACCGCCGACAACACCGCGATAATTATGGTGTGGGTCAGCGCGGTAAGCATGGTTGTATCTTCCATCAAGCCCTCGTACCACTTTAACGAAAAGCCGCTGAACACCCAAACGCTGCCGCCGCTGTTAAGCGAAAAGAACACCATAACCGCAACGGGAGCATACAAGAATATAAGCATTAAGACCGTGTAAATTCTTGATACTGTTTTCATACTATAATGCCCTCCGGTTCACCATTATCAAAACGGTTCATAACAGTAAGACAAAGCAAAATCATTACCATCAAAATAAGCGATAATGCCGAAGCGATATTGTAGTAATCCGGTCCGTTGTTAAACAAAAATTCGATGGCGTCGCCTATTAATAGGTTTTTATTGCCGCCTAATTTTTGCGAAATATAAAATGTACTTACCGACGGCACAAATACCATTGTTATACCCGAGATCACGCCGGGAAGCGAAAGCGGAAAAATAACCTTAGTCATACGGTGAAAACCGTTTGCGCCAAGGTCTTCGGCAGCCTCTAAGACCGAGTGGTCGATTTTTGTCATAACCGAATAAATCGGCAAAATCATATAGGGAATAAAGTCGTACACCATACCCAGTATTACCGCACCCGGCGTATTTATAAGTTGTACCGGCCCAAGTCCTATTGCTTTTAAGAAAGTATTGATAAGACCGGTGTTAGCCAAAATTGTTATCCACGAATAAGTGCGAATAAGAAAATTCATCCACATGGGAAGCATTACTATTAAAAGTATCATCCTTTGTGAACTGATTTTAAGTTTGGTCATAAAATAAGCCATTGGATATGAAACAAGCAAGGTAACGGCGGTTGCAATTACGGCGTAAAGTATTGAAATGGCAAACGATTTACCGTATTTTGAAATACCATACATATTGCTGAGCGTAAAGGAACCGTCCTTGCCCGTAAAGGCAAAATATGCGGTAATTATAAGAGGAACAACAACAAAAATTGCCGCCCATACATAGTAGGGAGCCGCCACAAGCCGCGAACCGAAAGACTTCTTATTCAATTTCGCCCTCGCTTTCTGCCGCATCCATTGAAAGACGGTCATGCTCATCACTGTAAGAACTGTAATCGCCGTACAGACCTGAATATTTCGACTTTTTCATAATATGGATGGCGTCGGGCTCGATAAACAGTCCTACCGCTTCGCCGTTTTCGACCTTATCGGTGGTCTGTATCATCCACTTAAAGCCGCCGATATCCACAATGATTTCATAGTGAACGCCAAGGAACGAAACCGAAGTTACAACGCCCGTGAGCATACCTTTTTCGGGTTCTACTATATCAACGTCTTCGGGTCTTACGACAACATCAACGGCTTCATCCTTATCAAAACCTTTATCAAGACACTTAAATATATGACCCGAAAATTCGACCTCGAGGTCTTTTTTCATAATACCGTCAAGTATGTTCGATTCGCCGATAAAATCGGCTACGAAGGCATTTTCGGGCTCATTATAAATGTCTTGCGGCGTTCCGATTTGCTGAATGATTCCTTCGTTCATAACAACGACGGTATCGGACATTGTAAGTGCTTCTTCCTGGTCATGGGTTACAAAAATAAAGGTAATTCCAAGCGATTTTTGTATGTTTTTCAGTTCAACCTGCATATCCTTACGCAGTTTCAAGTCGAGCGCCGAAAGAGGCTCGTCAAGAAGTAATACGCGCGGACGGTTTACGACCGCCCGTGCAACAGCTACGCGCTGTTGTTGACCGCCCGAAAGATTATCGATATGACGGTTTTCGAAGCCTTGCAGTCCAACCATTTTCAGTACTTCGGTTACGCGGCTTTGAATCTCGCCTTTAGGCAGTTTTTTCAGTTTTAATCCGAACGCAATATTATCATAAACATTCAGATGAGGGAAGAGCGCGTACCGTTGAAAGATAGTGTTAATTTGCCTTTTATAAGGCGGCAGTTTGTTTATGTTTTGTTCCATAAACAAAACGTCGCCTTCGTCGGGGACATAAAAACCGCCTATAATTCTAAGAGTCGTTGTTTTACCGCAACCCGATGGTCCCAGTAAGGTAACAAACTCACCGTCTTTAATAGACAAATTAAGCTGTTTTAAAATTTGTTCCCCGCCAAAAGCGATGGATATGTTTTTTAATTCTATTATATTGCCTGACATTATGGCATCCCCCTTTGCGGAAATAGTAATACGCGTTAGCGTAACCCGCGGTGCATTATACTTTCGGCCTCCGCAAAGAGTTTTAACACAAGGCAAAAGCCTGTGGCCGAAAAATGTTGCGCCGCTTTTTTATAGATGCTAAAAACATACATGTATAAATATAAAATTTTTGATGCGTTTTGTCAAGAATTTTTTTTACATATTTATTAAAAATTTTCGTTGCCTTAACGCTTTTTATATGATATAATTTTAACAATAATATATAAAGGGGAATTTTGTTTGCGAGTTTTGGGAATAGACCCGGGTTACGCCATTGTGGGCGTAGGGGTTATCGATTATAACGGTAACAGCTTTAAGGTAGTAAATTACGACGCCATAACAACCAAAGCCGGAACCGACTTCAATCTTCGCTTGCAAATCATTTATGATGATATATGTCGGATTATCGACCGGTATAAACCCGACTATATGTCGATAGAAAAACTGTTTTTCAATACCAACTCTACTACGGCTATTTCGGTTGCGCAAGCTCGAGGGGTGATTCTTCTGGCGGCAAAACAAAAGGGTGTCGCTATCTACGAATACACGCCTCTTCAGGTTAAACAGGCGGTAACGGGCTACGGAAAAGCCGAAAAGCGTCAGGTAATGGAACTTACCAAAATGCTTTTAGGCCTTAAAGAAGTTCCGAAACCGGATGACACGGCCGACGCGTTAGCAATTGCCATCTGCCACGCACACTGCGCGGCTTCACCGCTGATTTAGGGGGTATTATATGATATATTCGCTTAACGGTAAACTGATACACAAAGATAACGCCGTTGCCGTAATAGAGTGCGGCGGCGTTGGGTATAAGTGTAACGTTTCGCTTAAAACCGCAGCGCTTTTGCCTATGCCCGGAAGTGAAGTGTTTTTATATACTTATATGAAGGTAAGCGAGGACGATGTTTCGCTTTTCGGTTTCAAAACCATAGAAGAGCACGACGCCTTTAAGCTGCTTTTGTCGGTTTCGGGTGCGGGCGCTATTAAAGTTATGTCTATTTTATCGGACTACACTCCCGACCAAATATTCCTGTTTATTGCTTCGGGCGACTCGAAGAGTCTTTCGGCACCAAAGGGCATAGGAGCTAAACTTGCCTCAAAAATAGTTCTTGAGCTTAAGGATAAAATCGGCGGTATTTCGTCAAATAGTCAGGAGATTTTGCAGGTTTCCGCCGCAACGGTAGAGGGAAGCCCCACAAAAGATGCCATCGAGGCGCTTACATCTTTGGGCTTTTCTTATTCGGAGGCAAGCGTTGCGGTATCAAAATGCGACGCTTCGCTTTCAACCGATGAGATCATTAAAAAGGCTCTTGCGTCTCTTTCGAGGAGGTTGTAATTTATGGATAATGAAATGGATTTTGAAAACCGTATAGTTGCTCCCGAATACACATTCGAGGACGAAAGCAATGAAATTTCGCTTCGTCCTAAAACCCTTGACGAGTATATCGGGCAGAAAAAGGCAAAAGAAAACCTTTCTATTTATATACAAGCGGCAAAAATGCGCAAGGAATCACTCGACCATGTTTTAATATACGGCCCCCCCGGTCTTGGTAAAACGACCTTAGCTTGCATAATAGCAAACGAAATGGGAGTGAATTTCAGAATTACTTCGGGTCCGGCCATTGAAAAGCAAGGTGATCTTGTTGCGCTTCTTACTAATTTACAAGAGGGAGACGTGCTTTTTATCGACGAAATCCACCGCCTTTCGCGATCGGTAGAAGAAATTCTATACCCGGCGATGGAAGACTATTCGCTTGATATCATAATCGGCAAAGGTCCCTCGGCAAGGTCTATAAGACTTAATCTTCCGCACTTTACACTTGTGGGTGCCACAACAAGGTCGGGACAGCTTTCGGCGCCGCTTCGCGACAGATTCGGCGTAATTTTAAGGCTTGATTTGTACAACCCCGAAGAACTCGCGCAAATTATTACGCGCTCGGCAGGTATTCTGAATATTGATATTACAAACGACGGTGCGCTTGAAATTGCTTCGCGTTCACGCGGCACGCCTCGTATTGCCAACCGACTGCTTAAAAGGGTGCGCGATATTGCCCAAATTGAGTATGACGGCGTAATTGACGAAAAAATTGCCATACAAGCATTAAAACGGTTTGATATTGACGAGATTGGCCTTGACGATTTCGACCGCAGAATGTTAAAAACCATTATAGAGGTTTACGGCGGCGGACCGGTTGGTCTTGAAACAATAGCCGCGGCTCTCAGCGAAGAAGCGGTAACCATTGAAGACGTATACGAACCGTATTTAATGCAAATCGGATTCTTGTCCAGAACACCGCGCGGCAGATGTGCAAATAAAGCCGCTTATGACCATCTTGGCATTACGCCTTCGGGCACAGAAGATTTACAGAATAAACTTGACATATAACGGAGGTAATTATAATGGGTAGATTGTTCGGAACCGACGGCGCACGCGGTATCGCAAACCGGGAACTTACATGCGAACTTGCCATGAATATAGGTAGAGCCGCCGCATACGTTTTGTCTAACGAAAAGGTCGCAAGACCTAAAATACTGATTGGTAAGGATACTCGGGCTTCTTCTACCATGCTTGAATCGGCTCTTTGTGCCGGTCTTTGTTCGGTAGGCGCTGACGTTGTCCTTGCGGGCTATGTGCCTACTCCGGCTGTGGCTTATCTTGTCCATAAAACCGGCGCCGACGCCGGGATAATGATTTCGGCTTCGCATAACCCTTGTGAATATAACGGTATTAAACTTTTTAACGAAAAAGGATTTAAGCTTTCGGATAGCATAGAGGAAGAAATTGAGGCGCTTGTTTTAGATGATCCATCGCCTATTACATATCCCACGGGCGGCGACGTAGGAAGCGTGTTCTTGCGAGAAGATTACATAGATTTGTATATTAAACACCTTCTGTCCACTACCGACGTTTCGCTTGAAGGTTTGAAAATTGCTATTGACTGCTCTAACGGTAGCGCTTCATACACTGCCCAAAAACTGTTTGAAGGGCTTGGCGCTACCTGTTATATGATGCACGATAACCCCAACGGTATTAACATTAACGCCGATTGCGGCTCAACCCATATGGACGGTCTTATTGATTTTGTTATCGGACACGAGGTTGACCTTGGTCTTGCGTTTGACGGCGACGCCGACCGTTGCCTTGCGGTTGACGAAAACGGTCACCTTATAGACGGCGATAAGCTTATTGCATTATTTGCCAAAGACCTAAAAGACCGCAATAAACTTACAAACAACACCGCGGTTGTAACGGTTATGACCAATATAGGTTTTAAGATGTTTGCTAAAGAAAACGATATAGACGTATCTGTTACCGGTGTCGGCGACCGTTACGTGCTTGAAAATATGCTTGCTAACGACTACGCAATAGGCGGCGAACAATCGGGTCATATTATATTCAAAGAATACGCCACAACCGGTGACGGTCAACTTACCGGCGTTCAGTTTGCGGCAGCTATGGTAAGATCTAAGAAGAGCGCTTCGGAACTTGCTTCGATTATGGAAAGTCTGCCACAAACCCTTATTAACGTTAAGGTTACAAACGAGGTTAAGGCAATTCTTAATACCGACAGCGATATTTTGGCTGTAATTAAAGAACAGGAAGAGATTTTGAAAGACAGCGGCCGTGTTCTTGTTCGCGCCAGCGGAACAGAACCCCTTGTAAGGGTTATGATAGAGGGTAAAAATATTAAAGAAATAACCAACATGGCCAAAAAGATAGCCGCCGTTATTGAAAGTAAAAAATGAGATTTTCGGTCGATTTTTCAGATTACGAACTGATAGACGCAGCAGAGGGTCAAAAACTTGAAAGATGGGGTGATATTTATCTTATTCGCCCCGAACCACAGGCATTTTGGACCAATAAAAGCGATAATCCTTACTGGAATAACGCCCACGCCGTATATCACCGTTCTAACAGCGGCGGCGGGTACTGGGAACAGCTGAAAAAGGTACCGGACGTTTGGCGTATTTCTTATAAAAACCTTACTTTTAACCTAAAACCAATGGGATTTAAGCACACGGGACTATTTCCCGAGCAAGCGGTTAACTGGGACCTTATCGCGAAAACTCTAAAGCCCGGCGATAAGGCGCTTAATCTGTTCGCTTATACGGGCGCCGCAACCGTTGCGGCGCTTAAAGCAGGAGCAACCGTAACTCATGTTGACGCCTCGAAAGGTATGACCTTATGGGCAAAAGAAAACGCAAAACAAAGCGGTGTAATTGACGCGCCCGTAAGATGGCTTGTAGACGACTGTGTTAAATTTGTTGCCCGTGAAATAAGACGAGGCAATAAGTATGACGCTATTATTATGGACCCGCCATCTTATGGCCGAGGACCTTTGGGTGAGATATGGAAACTGGAAGAAAAACTTCCCGAGTTACTTAAAATGTGCGGCGAAATACTGTCAAATACGCCTAAGTTATTCATACTCAACACATATACTGCGGGAATATCTCCTGAAATTCTCAACTATTTAGTGACAAATCTCGTTTTTAATAATAAGAATAAAGGTAAAATCTTTACCGATGAAATCGGTGTAAAAATTACCGAAAAACCCATTTGTATGCCTTGCGGCAATTCTACTGTTTGGATTAGTGAAAGTCTTGGAGAACATAATTGAAATAAAAAATTTATATTTTAGTTACGTCGACACCGATAATAACGGTGCCGTGCTTGATAATATAAATCTCGACATTAAAAAAGGAGAGTTTTTGTGTATTGTCGGGCATAACGGCAGTGGCAAATCGACACTTGCAAAAATGCTCAACGGGTTACTTAGACCCGATAAAGGTACGGTTTGCGTAAACGGTATTTATACAAGTGACGATAAACACCTTATAGATATCCGCAAAACGGTCGGCATGGTTTTTCAAAACCCCGATAATCAGATAATTGCTTCTGTTGTTGAAGAAGATGTAGCTTTCGGTCCTGAAAATTTGGGTTGCTCGCCGCAGGAATCCCGCCGAAGGGTGGACCAAGCTTTGAGTGCCGTTGATATGGCTGAATACAAAAATACCTCGCCGTATAAACTTTCGGGCGGTCAAAAACAGCGCGTTGCCATTGCGGGCGTTCTTGCAATGCGGCCGCAGTGCATAGTTTTTGACGAATCTACCGCTATGCTCGACCCAAAAGGACGCAAAGAGGTAATAGCAACCGTTAACAAATTAAACAAACAGGGTATTACGGTGGTTTTAATTACACACTTTATGGAAGAAGCGCGTTTTGCCGACAGACTTTGCATTATGGATAACGGCAAAATTTTGAAAACAGATACGCCGTACAATATTTTTTCCGACTATGAACTTATTGAAAATACAGGACTTACACTGCCGGAACCTATGAAGCTTATCAAAGCGCTTGTCGACTGCGGCATAAAAATCGATAATAAAGTTTTTGACGAAAAGGACGCTTGTGCAGCAATCGCCGAAGTATTGAAAGGCGGTGCGGAAAAATGAGCCTGTTAGCAGCTGAAAATCTGTCTTTTTCCTATAATTCCGCCGCGAAAATTAAAAAAATGGCTGTTAAAGATATATCTTTTTCGGTTGAAAGCGGTGAAATAATAGGGGTTATAGGTCACACCGGCAGCGGGAAATCTACTCTTATGCAACTGCTGAACGGACTCTTAAAGCCCGAAAGCGGCGCCGTATATTTTGAAGGTCAAAATATTTGGGATAATCCTAAAGAAATATCTAAATTTCGCTTCCAAATAGGACTTGTATTTCAGTATCCCGAATATCAACTCTTTGAAGAAACGGTATATAAAGATATTGCTTTTGCGCCGCAAAATATGAAGCTTTCGCAAGAAGAAATCGATAATAGAGTTAATTCCGCGCTTAACAGTGTGGGACTGAATTACGAATTTGCAGAAAAATCACCGTTTGATTTATCCGGCGGCGAAAAGCGTCGTGTGGCAATAGCCGGCATTTTGGCTATGCATCCCAAGGTTTTAATTCTTGACGAGCCCACCGCCGGTCTTGACCCTAAAGGTCGGGCAACGGTTTTGAACATGATACGCGACTATAAAGAAAATACCGGCGCCGCCATAATTATTGTATCGCACAGCATGGAAGACGTTGCGGCTTTATGTGAAAAACTCTTGGTTCTTTCAAACGGTCGCGCGGTTATGTTTGATAAAACCGAAAATGTATTTTCGCAGTACGAAACCTTGATAAATAACGGTCTTGACTTACCGTCGGTAGCAAAAATTTTCGAAGAGTTGCATAAACTCGGCTACCTGAAAGATAAAATGGCTTATACGGTAGACGACGCCAAAAAAATTATCGTTGACAGCATAAAGGGAGGTGCCCTTAATGCTTAAAGATATTACTTTTGGTCAATATGTAGAGGCCGACAGCATAATTCATAAGCTCGACCCTCGAATAAAAATATTATTGCTGATTGCCTATATTGTTTTTATTTTTATTGTAAACAATCTGTTTTCGATAGCGTTTGCGTCGGTTTTTATATTAGCGGTAACAATATTGTCGAAAGTTCCCGTAAAACTGTTCGCAAAAAACATTAAAGCAATCTTGCCTATAATTATTTTTACCGCAATATTAAACGCTTTGTACGTTGGACAGGGCGCGCTTGTAATTCATTTTTGGGTAATAAACATATATGAAGGCGGTATTTACAGGGCTGTATTTATGTCCCTGCGAATTATTTTGCTCATTATAATAAGCGCGTTGCTTACCTACACTTCAACTCCTACAGCCCTTACCGATGCAATCGAAAGTTTACTTTCACCCTTGCAATATATAGGCCTTAAAAATGCAGTACATATTATGGCGCTGATGATGACCATTGCCCTGCGTTTTATACCCACCTTAATTGAAGAAACCGATAAAATTATGTCGTCGCAAAAGGCGAGGGGAGCCTCGCTTGATTCAGGCAGCTTCAAACAAAAGGTTAAAGCCCTTTTACCCGTACTTATACCCCTGTTATCCGCTTCTATAAGAAGAGCTTATGAACTGGCCGACGCTATGGAAAGCCGTTGTTATAACGGTGGCGAGGGCAGAGTACGTATGAAACAAATGACCTTAACGCTTAAAGACTATATTGCAATCATTGTTTCGGTAGTATTTTTTGCGGCGCTGATTATATTAAACACTTTTGCTGTATAAGGATACTTATGTCGAGAAAACTACTGACAATTAAATACATCGGCACCAATTATCACGGCTGGCAGGTGCAAAAAAACGGCGTTTCGGTTCAGCAAAAAATTTGCGAAGCGCTAAATAAGTTGTACTCACACGAGGTTAACGCTACAGGTTGCAGCAGGACCGATTCGGGTGTTCATGCGCTTAAGTATTGTCTGCATTTTGACGACGATAAAAATTTTGATAACAGTACGATTGTTTCGGCTTTGAACAGTTATTTGCCAAACGATATTGCCGTAGTTTTTTGCAAAAGCGTAAATCAAGATTTCCACGCTCGTTACTCGGTAAAGCAAAAAACCTATATTTATAAGCTGTATACTGGCGTGCGCGACCCTTTTTTAGAGGGCTTTGCGTATCATTATAAAGGAACGCTTGACATAGATAAAATAAACGAATTTGCCAAACATTTAACAGGCACGCACGATTTTGCGGCTTTTTGCTCAAGTAAAACCACGGTAAAAAGTACGGTAAGGACTATTTTTGAAGCGTCTGCAAGCAAAAAGGGTAATATTACAACCTTCAAATTTTCTGCAAATGGGTTTTTGTATAATATGGTCAGAATACTTGTCGGCACGCTTATTTATGTCAGTGAAGGCAAAATAGATGTTTTAGACGCCGAAAAGATTATCGCGTCGCGCGAACGCAAAAATGCCGGCAAAACGGCGCCTGCGTACGGGCTTTATTTGTATGACGTTAAATATTAGGGGGAAGAGTTTTGTCCGACGTTCGTAAAAGAGCCAAAACAATAAAAAAACCTTCGGTTAAAAAGCCGAAGGCAATAAAACCTGCCAATTCTCGTCCAACTAAGCGCTCAAACATGGTTAAGTCCCAAAAATCCGCCGCCCAAAATCATACCACGGCAAAACCTATTACTACACACAAAAAGCCTGATACACCGAAAAATCGGGTTGTTTCTTCTAAGACTAAACGTAAATCTTTTATTAAAACCGCGCAAGGCAAAAACGGCAAACTTTATTATATACAACTAATTGACGGCGGTAAAAGGCTATTCAAAAAGAAAACATTTGTAAGAATATTTATTGCTTCTGTTTTAATTCTTGCAGTTTTGATTATCAGTTTTTCAACCCCTACCGGGCTTCCCGAAAGCCTTGTGAATTCCTTCGCCGGTTTTGGCGTTTCGGGTGCAATTCCGTTTAAGCAAGACGGCAGCAGAATTGTTTATGCTAAAACATACGGCGGTAAACTGTTTTCTCTGTCGGATACAAGTTTTTGCGGATATACCGCAAACGGCGGCAGGTTTTTAGATATTACTCACGGTTTTACTAACCCTGCTTGCGCCTTTTCTTCAAGCAGAATGCTGATATCGAACTCGCTCAGCAACAAGTATATAATTACCAATTACAGCAATAAACTTTATTCGGGTACAACCGAAAACGCCATTGTTTGCTCAAATATTGCCGAAAACGGCAACTATGTTTTTGTAACCAAAGCCACCGGCTACGAAGCCTCGGCAGTTGTTTATAACGCTTCTAATAAAAAGATATACGAGTGGTGTTCGTCTGCCGCCCCCATATCTTCAGCCGCATTGTCTTACGGCGGTAACCGTCTGGTTGTATCTACTATTTCTGCGCAAGGCGGAGAAATAATCAGTAATTTGTACACCTTTGCATACAAGTCCGCTGACCCGGTTACTCAGTTTTCCGAAAAAGGCGTGGTGCTTGATATTGCTCCGATTTCTAACGGTTGTTACGCCGTGACCTTTAAGGATAAGGTGGTTTATTATAGCTATAGCCGGGGAGAAATCGGCAGAATAGAAAAAAGCGGCAACAATATATGCTACTTCAAATACCGTAAGGGCGGCGAAAATATTGTTATTACAACCAACGGTATAATCAGTAATTCATTCAATGTATATTACAATAAAAACGAAACAACCAAAAATCAGTTTGTATTTGATAAAGAAATAATTGACGCGGACGTTTTAGGCGGCAGAATTTATTTGCTTTTGAACAAAAAGGTTGTTTGCCTGAATACAAGCGGTAAGGTTATTGAAAGCTATACTTTAGATTCGCCAGCCGGCAGTTTATACGTACTTTCGCACGGCGATATATATGTATCTAACGAAATATCATTTTCAAAACCGGTTAAGGAGAAATAATATGCCGCAATTACTCGATTTGATCGTAATCGCAATTATAACCGTGTTCATTATTTTAACCGCCGTAAAAGGCTTTGTTAAATCGATGATTAGCGTTATATGTTTTGTGTTGGCTTTCTACTTATCTATGGCGTTTTCGCCACTGTTTGCACAGGGAGTTTACGACGGTTTTATAAAAAAACCGATAGAAGATAAAATAGAAAGCACCGTGCAAATTGATAAGGATAATATCGAAATTTCGGTAAACGACACCTGGGAAAATATGCCCAAGTATATTACCTCAATTGCCGATAATTTCGGGGTTACAAAACAAAGTGTATCCAATACGATCGTTGAAAATTCACTTAATAACAAAGAAACACTTGTTTCAAATATAGTTAATAATGTGGCAAGACCCGTAGTTGTGCCCATTCTTAAAACATTATTTTATATTATCTTATTTTTTATACTTAGTACGGTGTTACGACTAATATCGAGACCGATAGTAAGAATATTCAAACTGCCGATTATAGGGGGACTTAACAGATTTTTAGGCGGCGTGCTTGGTTTTGTAAAAGGACTTGTGGCTGCCGCGCTGTTTTGTGTGTGCGTAAAACTTATAGTAAATTTTACACAAGACGGATTCTTAATATTTACAAATCAGAATATAGATAATACAATAATATTCAAGTATTTTTGTAACATAATTTAACAGGCGAGGAATTAAAAAATGGGGAACGTAAAACAAAACTCTAAAGCAGAAATCAACGAAAACAGAATATTTACAATACCTAATATTCTGTCTATATGCCGTCTTGTTATGGTGCCGTTTATTTTTTGGTCATACATTAACGAGCAATATATATGCTCGGCGGTGTTGATATTAGTCTCCGGGCTTACCGATGTAATCGACGGCTTTGTTGCGCGCACCTTTAATCAAATATCAAACTTGGGCAAAATATTGGACCCGCTGGCAGATAAATTTACGCAAGTTTCCGTTGTTTTACTGATTTTAATCACAAATCATACCGATATGGGGCTTTGCATAATGTTCGTTATTTTATGCATTAAAGAAGTTTCAACCCTGTTTTTCGGTACACAGCTGTTAAGCTCCGGTAAAACAAATATTGTTTCAAAATGGTATGGCAAACTATCCACCGTTATTCTTTACGTGACAATGACTTTATACGCTCTTATTATCGCTCTTAAAAAATTTGAGGTCATACCGGCAGTTCACTGGCTCGATATAGCGGCAACAATATTTTCGTGGGTAACCGCGGCGGCTCTTATATATTCAATGATAGGGTATATGAGCTGCTACGTATTAAATAAAGATAATAATGCACAAAATGTAAATAATAATTCAGATAATAGCTTAGGAGATTCTAAATGATAACCATGTGTTCTAAATGCGGTAAGCGACCCGCGGTAGTTTTTGTCGCCGACGGAAACAGCAGTCAAACCAAGGGGTTGTGCCTTGTTTGCGCTAAAGAAATGGGTCTTAAACCTGTTGACGATCTGCTTGCTAAAATGAATATTTCGGAAGATGATTTAGCGGGTATCAGCGATCAAATGATGGAAATTATGAATATCGACGGTGAAAACGGCGATGACGCTGATTTTGACGACGATATGAACGGCGGTGCGCCGTCTTTTCCGTTTTTGAACAATATTTTCGGCTCACCTGATAAAAAGCGGGATGGCGAAAACACTGATAAAAAACCAAAAAAAGGCAATAAAAAACGCAAATTTTTATCTACTTACTGCGAAAACCTTACCCAAAAAGCAAGGGACGGCAAAATTGATAACGTAGTTTGCCGCGATAAAGAAATAGAAAGAGCCATTCAGATTTTATCGCGCAGAACCAAAAACAACCCTTGTCTTATAGGCGAACCGGGTGTCGGAAAGACCGCCATTGTTGAAGGTCTTGCACTTAAAATCGCTAAGGGAGAGGCCCCGGCGCGGCTTCTGGATCAAGAGATCTATCTTTTAGACCTCACCGGACTTGTTGCAGGCACCCAGTTTAGAGGACAGTTTGAAAGCAGAGTAAAGGGTCTTTTAGAGGAAATTAAAAGCGAAGGCAATATTATTTTGTTTATCGATGAAGTTCATAATATTGTCGGCGCGGGCAACAGTGAAGGCGCCATGAACGCAGGTAACATCTTAAAACCGGCGCTTTCCCGCGGTGAAATTCACGTTATAGGCGCAACCACCTTAAAAGAGTACCGTCAGTATATAGAAAAAGACGCTGCGCTTGAACGACGTTTCCAACCTA
>CADBUL010000065.1 GCA_902797875.1 Oscillospiraceae bacterium
CAGTATAATTACCATAAAGTCGGACATCTGTTTTAGAAATCTTACCAAAAAACTAACCTTTTTACCGCCCTTTAGGGTGTTTGCACCGTATTTTTCAAGGCGGGTAACAGCCAGCGCCGCGGGAAGTCCGCGCTCGGGGTTGGTTTCTAAGTTTTTAATTACTTCTTCTTTGGGACAAGAATGCCAAATCATAAAATTCCTCCAAAAGGGTCTATTTAGTGTTTTCTTTGAAAATATCGCGGTAATAGGGCGAATTTGCCATCGAGGCAAAACCGTTTTCGCCGATAATTATGTGGTCGATAAGGCGAACGCCTATGTATTTTAACGCCTGCGACAACTGAACGGTGGTATACAGGTCGTTTTTAGAGGGCGACGCTATGCCGCTTGGGTGGTTGTGGGCGATTATAAGGCTCGCCGCCGCGTTTTTAAGGTCGTATTCCACCACCGCCGCCACACAAAACTCGGTCGAGTGAAAACTGCCTCTTGCTACCGTGTCAAAGGAGATTATTTTGCCGCCCCTGTCAAGACAAAGCACACGAACCTCTTCGCGGGGACAGTTTTGGAAATTGTCGTAAATATACTGCGCGCAGTCTTTTGGACTACGCACCGCCGAAAGGACGGTTTTTAGGTGGTTTTCACCGCTGTATCGCTTAAAAATCGGCACCAAAACCGATAAAAAGGTTGCCGACGATTCGCTTATACCGTCCACCGTAAGCAGTTCTTCGTAACTTGCGTTTAACACACCTTTAAGATTGCCAAAACGGTTCAAAAGCAAATGAGCAAGTTCGTTGGTATCTTTTCGGGGGATGGCGTAAAACAACAAAAACTCTAAAATCTTGTGGTCGGGAGTCGCATCGGTTATTCCGCTTTCACGTATTTCGGCGCGCAGACGTCTGCGGTGGCCGTCGTGCACGCCGTTTAGACCTTTATCGTCTTTCACGCAGATTCTCCTTTTCAAGAGATATTAGGGTAAACGCAAAAAATAAAACGCAAAGGCACCAAACGGGCGGAGCCTTCGCGAAAAAATCAATATTTTCTCCAAACCATGCGGTCGACTACACCGACATAGCTTTGAATGATTTTGCAGACCTTAACCGATACGTTTTCGTTATCGTAGTATTTTACAACCGTACCGTAGTCCTTGTTGTCGTTCATGGCTACCGCCGTTTCAACCGCCGAAAGGACCTGATCTTTTGTTATGCCCGCAAGTATAAAGTTACCCTCTTCCATGGCCTCGGGGCGCTCGGTCGAGGTGCGAATACAAACAGCAGGGAAAGAAAGTCCCTTCGATAAAAAGAAACTCGATTCCTCCGGCAGTGTTCCGCTGTCGCTTACCACCGCAAAGGCGTTGTACTGTAAGCAGTTGTAGTCGAAAAAGCCCAGCGGCTGGTGCTGAATAACACGTTTATCGAGCTTAAAGCGGCGCTGCTCTAAAAACTTTCTGCTTCTGGGGTGGCAGGAATATAAAATGGGCATATCGTATTTTTCTGCCAAAGCGTTAATGGCGGTAAAAAGGTTTTCAAAGTTTTTCGGCGTATCGATATTCTCTTCCCGGTGGGCGGAAAGCAGAATGTAATTACCCTTTTTAAGCCCCAGTTTTTTATGAATATCGCTGTTTTGAATACTGTCAAAATGGCAGGAAAGCACCTCTGCCATGGGGCTTCCCGAAATATAGGTGCGCTCTTTGGCGGTGCCTTCGCCGTTAAGATACAGCTTTGCGTTAAGCGAATAGCACATATTTACGTCGGCAATATGGTCTACTATGCGGCGGTTGGTTTCTTCGGGCAGGCACTCGTCGAAACAGCGGTTACCCGCTTCAAGGTGAAAGATGGGTATGTGCAGTCTTTTGGCGGCTATTGCCGAAAGGCACGAGTTGGTATCACCCAAAATCATAAGGGCGTCGGGTTTAAGTTCGGTCATAAGGGTATAAGATTTTCCTATGATATTACCGATGGTTTCGCCCAAATTGCCGCCGACGGCGTCAAGATAATAGTCGGGCGCGCGTAGTCCCAGATCGTCAAAAAACACCTGGTTGAGTTCATAGTCGTAGTTTTGTCCCGTGTGGACGAGAATCTGGTCAAAATAGATGTCGCACTTTTTTATGATTTGAGAAAGACGGATAATTTCGGGGCGTGTGCCCACAACCGTCATAAGTTTGATTTTAGCCATTTTAACCCTTTCTTTCTTCGTTAAATGCCGCAAGTTCGCTTCTGACGTATTCAAGCGAAAGCAGTTTTTCTTTAACCTGTTCTACGTCTAACAGTTTGGTGTTAGAGGAATTAAACTCGGTAAGGTGGTTGCGGTTGGCGTCGCCGTTTTTGTAGTAGTTGTCGTAGTTAAGGTCGCGTTTATCGGAAGGCACGCGGTAAAAATCACCAAGGTCGGTGGCGTGGGCGCATTCTTCGTTGGTAAGAAGCGTTTCGTACATCTTTTCGCCGTGGCGAATACCTATAACCTTAATTTCGGTCTGCGGGTTGAAAAGCTGTGCAACCGCTTTTGCCAAAACGCCTATGGTGCAGGCGGGCGCCTTTTGAACAAGAATATCGCCCGAAACACCCTTTTCAAAGGCGAACAGCACAAGGTCTACCGCCTCTTCCAAACTCATAATAAATCTGGTCATTTCGGGTTCGGTTATGGTGATGGGCTCGCCGTTTTTAATCTGGTCTATCCAAAGCGGAATTACCGACCCGCGCGAGCACATTACATTTCCGTAACGGGTACAGCAGATTTTGGTCTTTTCGGGGTCGACAGTACGCGATTTAGCTACAATGACCTTTTCCATCATGGCTTTGGAGGTACCCATGGCGTTAATGGGGTAGGCGGCCTTGTCGGTCGATAAGCAAATGACCGTTTTAACGCCGGCGGCAATAGCCGAAGAAAGTACGTTTTCGGTGCCGAGCACGTTGGTTTTTACCGCCTCAATGGGGAAAAACTCGCAAGAAGGCACCTGCTTTAAGGCGGCGGCGTGGAAGATATAATCTACGCCGTTCATGGCGTTATCCACACTTTGGCGGTCGCGAACGTCGCCTATGTAAAACTTGATTTTGTTAGCCTCTTTAGGGCATTTAGCCTGAAAATAGTGGCGCATATCATCCTGTTTTTTCTCATCACGGGAAAAAATGCGGATTTCGCCGATATCGGTCTGTAAAAAGCGGTTAAGTACGGCGTTGCCGAATGATCCGGTACCGCCGGTTATAAGCAAGGTCTTGTCCTTAAACATCCAAAATCCTCCCAAAAGCGCTTGGTCGCGCAATTTTTTATATTATATCAAACTACATTACATTTTGCAACTTATATTTATAAAAGGACTAACTTTCAAAATGCCCGGGGCGTCGCAAAAAAGAAACGTCCCCGCCGGAATGAAGAGATTTTCCGACGGGGGTTTCCGCGGTCTTAATGGGCGTTAAGACCGCAATATGGGGAATGGATGGATGGAACGGTTCGTGTTTGGGGGTTACCCTATGTCGAGGGTAAGCTGTTCAAGCGTCGCGCAAGGGGACAATTTTGCGGGGAGTTCATCGGCTTTTTCACCCGTTTTGGCGATTTTAATAACATATTCAAAATAATCGGCGGTGTCGTTAACCCTGGTATAGGCGCAAAGTCCGTTTTTGCGAAGCCTTTTGACAAAGCGTTCGAGCGGCTTTACAAAATCGCCCCCGCTAAGCGGTTTTTCGGGCAAGGTTTTTGCGGTTTTAGGGGCGTTTTGGTTTTCGGTTCGCCGCAAGCACTCGGCTTTTTTAAGCGAAAAACAATACTCTTCGCTCGCCGCCGCGTCAAGATGCTGCGAAATGATTTTATAAAGCGCTAATGCGCGTTTGTATTCGGGCAGAATTAAGAGTGCTCTCGCGTGGCGTTCGCCAAGCCCCGCGGCAGTTATCTTTTCTCGTAAAGATTTATCGAGCGAAAGAAGTCTTACTTTATTGCAAAGAGTAGACGGCGCCATACCAAGCCGCTTTGATAAAGACGAATATGGCAGAGAATACTCTTTTAGTATGCTCGCTATGGCTTCGGCCTCTTCAAAGGGGGAAAGATTTTTGCGCTGAATATTATCGCACAAAGCCACTATTTTGGTTTCAAGACCTTTACAGCCAAGAATAATACAGGGGGCGCTGTCCCACCCCAAAGATTGCAACGCCGCGGCACGGCGGTAGCCCGATACAAGAAAATATTCACCGTTTTCGCGGCAGACGGTAAGCGGGGTTATAAGGCCGCTTTCTTCTATGCTTTGCGCAAGGCGGGTAATATCGCTGTTATCTCCGGCGCGCATACCGTTTTGGCGTTTTATGTCTTTTAGCGGCAAAACAAGTAATTCGCGTGTCAAGGGGCAGTCCTTCCTTTCGCAAACATCTTAACACATATTACCAAAAATTACCAGCAAAATCGGTCGACAAAACCGCCACAAAAGCAATAAAAAACGACCGTTTTATAACGGTCGTTTGGCGATTTGTGCAGAAACGCGCGGGTACTTTGTCGGCGTTTGCGATATTTTTTTTATAATTACAAGGTTTCTCTCGCTGCCGTCTGAAAGGGTGAGGTTTTTTATGCTTTCGATTTCGCCCCCCAAAATTTTAAGGGCGTTTTGGCAGTCCTTTATTTCGGTTGAAAGCCCCGCCTTGTAGGCAATAAACCGCCCGCCAACCTTCAAATAGGGCAGGGCGTATTCGCATAAAACGTTTAGTTTTGCAACAGCGCGGCAGGCGGCGTAGTCGTAACTTTCGCGCTCGGCGGCGGTTATTTCTTCGGCGCGGTGCACCACGTTTTTGCAGGCGATATTAAGTGTTTTTTGCAAATCTTCTAAAAACAAAAACCGTTTTTGGCGGCTGTCAAGCAGCGTAACGTCAAGGTCAGGACGCGCAATTTTAAGCACCATACCGGGAAACCCCGCCCCAGTGCCAATATCGATAAACCTTGCGCCCTGTTTAATATCGATTACCGATAAAACCGAAAGCGAGTCCTCAAAGTGTTTGCAGTCAATTTCATCGGGGTCTTTTATGGCGGTAAGATTTATGCTTTCGTTCCAGCGCAGCAGCAGATTTTTATAAATTTCAAGTTGCGGTTTTATATCCTTCATATCTTATCCTTTTTGATTTGTAAATAAATAAGCAAAACCTCAATATCCGCAGGCGTAACGCCCGAAATCCGGGACGCCTGCCCTATGTTTTTAGGCGCCACGCGGGTTAGTTTTTCGCGCGCTTCAAGGCGCAGTCCCGTAATGGCGTTATAGTCAATATCTTGCGGCAGTTCTTTGCCTTCAAGCCGCAGACTCTCGGCTATTTGCGCCTCTTGTCTTTTTATGTATCCCTCGTATTTTATTTCGGTTTCAACACTCTCGGCAATTTCAAAAGGAAGCTTTTTGCGCCCCTTGTCAAAGGGGGCAAGAGATTGGTAGTCAAGCTGCGGTCTTTTTATAAGTTCGTAAAGACTGCACCCGGTAGAAAGCGGCGCGGTGCCCTTGCTTTGCAAAAAGTCGTTCACCTTTTTATTTGGCGGCAAAAATACCGTTTTAAGGCGTGCGATCTCGCGTTCTTTTTTGCTTTTTCTTATTTTGAAAGAGCGGTACTCTTTTTCATTTATAAGTCCAATTTTATAGCCCAAAGGGGTTAGGCGCTCGTCGGCGTTGTCCTGGCGAAGAACCAGGCGGTATTCGCTTCGCGAGGTCATCATGCGGTAGGGGTCGGTGCACCCTTTGGTTACAAGGTCGTCAATAAGCGTACCAATGTATCCCGATGAACGCGGCAGGGTAACAAGCGGTTTACCCTGCGCCCTTTTTGCGGCGTTAATACCTGCGACAAGTCCCTGCGCGGCGGCTTCTTCGTAACCCGAAGAACCGTTAAACTGCCCCGCCCCGAAAAGCCCCTTGTGGGGTTTGGTTTCAAGGGTGGCGTTAAGGTACAGCGGGTCTACGCAGTCGTACTCAATAGCGTAGGCGGTGCGCATAATTTGAACCTTCTCAAGACCGGGGATGGTCTTGTAAAACTGCGTCTGCACGCTTTCGGGAAGCGACGAGGACATACCTTGTAAGTACATCTCCTCGGTGTTTTTGCCGCACGGCTCAACAAAAAGCTGATGGCGCTCTTTGTCGGCAAAGCGGACGATTTTATCCTCAATGCTCGGGCAGTATCTTGGGCCTACGCCCTCTATCATACCGCTGTAAAGGGGGGAAAGGTGAATATTATCGAGTATCACCTTTTTGGTCTGTTCATTGGTGTAGGTCATATAACACACAACGCTGTTTTTGGGCTTTTTTTTGGTGCGGTATGAAAAGGGAATAATATTTTCGTCCCCCTTTTGCACCTCCATTTTTGAAAAATCCATACTGCTTTTAAGTACGCGCGCGGGCGTGCCTGTCTTAAAACGGCGCAGCGGAAAGCCGAGATTTATTAAATCTTTAGAAAGCTTTGTGGCGGCAAAGGTACCGTCGGGGCCGCCCTCATAGTTAACATCTCCCACAAAAATTTTGCCCTTTAAGAAGGTCCCGGTGGCAATAACCACACATTTTGCGTTATAGGTTGCCCCAAGGGCGGTTGAAAGGTTGTAGGTGCCGTCCTTTTGCTTTTTAAGACTTACGATCTCGCCCTGCTTTACGGTAAGGTTAGGCGTGGTTTCAAGGATGTGTTTCATATCGCCCGAATAGTCGCGGCGGTCGATTTGGGCGCGAAGCGAGTGCACCGCCGCGCCCTTGCCGCGGTTCAACATACGAATTTGCAGGGTATTGCGGTCGGCGGCAAGTCCCATTTCGCCGCCAAGGGCGTCAATTTCGCGGACAAGATGCCCCTTGGCGGTGCCGCCTATCGAGGGGTTGCAGGGCATATTGCCCACCCAATCGAGATTTATGGTAAAAACGGCGGTTTTACACCCAAGGCGCGCCGAAGCAAGGGCAGCCTCGATACCGGCGTGCCCTGCGCCTATGACCGCAACGTCTAAATTGTCCACAAAAAATTTCATAAAAAATCTCTTTTCTTATTTTCCGACGCAAAAATCGCGGAAAACTCTATTCGCTACCTCGGTTTGCACCCGTTTGCCGGTAATCTCAAACAGTTTCGATAGCGCCTCGTCCAAATAAACGCCGTAGCAGTCGGGGGTAAGGCCGTCAAGTAGGGTTTGCTCTGCCTTTGTAAGCGCTGAAAGCGCCGCTTTTGCCGCCTCTTTTTGCCGCGCGCTTTGTAACACCACCGCAGTGGGTGAAATATTAAGTATTCCCGTTTTTTCGGCTATGGCGTCGCACAAATCTTTTATACCGTCACCCTTTTTAGCGCTGATACAAACGGCGGTAATGTTGTTATTTTCAAAATAGGATGTATCGGGGTCGCACAGGTCGGTCTTGTTTATCACCGCAACCACCTTTTCGCGGTAGTTTTCAAGGTCGGCTTTTTCTTTTTTCGTAAGCGGTTTGCCCGATTGTGTAAGATACAAAATAATGTCGGCGTCCGCCATCTTCTTTTCAGCAAGCCCTACGCCTATTTTTTCGACCGTATCGTCGGTTTCCCGAATGCCCGCGGTGTCGGCAAGGCGCAGATATAATCCGCCCAGGTTTACCTCGGTTTCTATAACGTCACGGGTGGTACCCGCCACGTCGGTTACTATGGCTACGTCCTGACCCGACAGCAGATTCATAAGCGTAGATTTACCGACGTTTGGTCTGCCCGCAATAACGGTGAGTATGCCGCCGCAAAGCAGTCTGCCGTTTTCGTAATTGTCAAGCAGGGTTTGAACCCTTTGTTTGCAGGCGGAAATCTCGGTTATAAACTCGTCCGAATTTATGCCCATCGATTCGTCGTCGGGGTAGTCGCAAAAAACGGCGATTTTCGCGGTAAGGTTTAATATTCGATCACATATAAGGTCGATTTCTTTTGAAACGGCGCCCTCTTTATTACGAATGGCAATTTCCATCGCCTTTTGCCCTTTTGCGCCGATTATTCCCATAATACTTTCGGCTTTCGATAAATCCATTTTGCCGTTAAGATACGCCCTGAACGAAAACTCGCCCGCCTGTGCGGGGACGGCGCCTGCGTTATAGACCGCCTCTAAAACCTTGCTTGTAACGTACTGTCCGCCGTGGCAGGAAAGCTCCACCACGTTTTCACCGGTGTACGAGTGGGGCGCTAAAAACACGGTGGCGATAACCTCGTCGATAATCTCGCCGTTTTCCACTATATTGCCAAGCGCCGCGGTGTACCCTTTAAGCGAAGAAAGCCTGCGGGCGCCGCAAAATATACGGTCGCAAATACTGACCGCTTCCTCGCCCGAAACCCTTATTACCGAAATACCGCCCATACCGGCGGGGGTAGATATTGCGGCAATGGTGTCGCTTCGCATAGGTTTTCCTCCTTTTGTTTTTCAGTCAAGCCGCCAGTCAATTTCTCTCAAACCGTTTTGGCGCAAAAACTCGTTGGTTTTTGAAAAATGCCTGCACCCGAAAAAACCGCGGTAAGCCGAAAGGGGGCTTGGGTGCGCCGTAGCAAGTTTAAGGTGTATGGGGTTGTTGATTATATTCGCCTTACGCTGTGCGGGCGAGCCCCACAGCAAAAAGACAACCGGCTCTTTTTTGCGGTCGAGTTTTTTTATAATTTCGTCGGTCAGTATTTCCCAGCCCTGCCCCTGGTGGGATAGAGGCGAAGCGCGTCGTACGGTCAGTACGGTGTTAAGTAACAGCACGCCGTTTTGCGCCCATTTGGTAAGGTTGCCGCTGTGCGGGGCGGGGAAGCCGAGGTCGTCTTGATATTCCTTAAAAATGTTGACCAGCGACGGCGGAAGGGTCGTGCCCTTTTCCACCGAAAAGCAAAGTCCGTGAGCCTGCGAGGGTCCGTGGTAAGGGTCCTGCCCTATAATTACACAGCGGGTATCGGCAAAAGAGGTGTACTTTAAGGCGTTAAAAATGTTTTCGGCTTTTGGGTAAACCGTGTGGTGGGAGTATTCGTTTTTAAGAAATTCGCGCAGCTTAAGATAATAGGGTTTTTGCCATTCGTTTTTCAGTATTTCGTCCCAGTCGTTGCCGATGTGTACCATACCCGCACCCCCCGAAAAATATTGCAATCTATAATATAGCATAAAATACGTCAAATATCAAGCAAAACGGTAAGCTGCTTAAGTGAGCAAAAACGGTAAATCACAAAAAATGAATTGCGCCGCCTGTGACGGAATTATCTCAGGGCACGAATTGACCGTCGGTTATAAACTGACCTGCGGGCATAAAAACCGGCGCATTTTGTGGCTTTTAGTTAAAAAACCCAAAAAATTGACTAAATTTTATTAAAAATTACGGAGTAATTTTGGTTGAAATGTACAAATCAATATGGTATACTTTTATTGCAAATTTATAGGGGTTTCCCCGCCGAAAGGAAAGTTTAACTTGAAACAATATACATCCGACAAAATCAAAAACATTGCATTACTCGGCCACGCCGGAAGCGGCAAAACCACCCTTGCAGACGCAATTCTGTTTCTTGGCGGCGCAATCTCTCATATAGGCAAAAATGCCGATTCCACCCTGACCCTTGATTTCGACCCCGAAGAGAAAAAGCGTAAGGCTTCGGTTAGCATGGCTACCTATCCCATAGAGTGGAACGACTATAAAATTAACCTTTTCGACGCGCCCGGACTTTTCGATTTTGCCGGCGGCAGCCGCGAGGCGCTTACCGCCGCCGACAGCGCCGTAATTGTTCTTTCGGGTAAATCCGGCTTTACGGTAGGCGCGCAGCAATCTTACGATTTATGCGCGAAAAACGACAAACCCGTAGCGTTTTTTGTAAACAAGTTAGATTCAAAAAGCGCGCAGTATTACCGCATTTTGTCTATACTTACAGGCAAATACGGCGGTAAAATCTGCCCGGTTTTCGTACCCCTTGTAAAGGGCGAGTCGACGGTAGGATACGTTGACCTTATCACCGGTAAGGGCTGCACTTTTGAGGGAGCGACCCAAAAAGAAGCCTCAATAGAGTACGACGATAATATAAACAATATGCGCACCATAATGCTTGAAGCGGTTGCTTCGGTTAACGAGCAGCTTATGGAAAAGTATTTCAACGGTGAAGAATTTACCCAAGACGAAATTATAGGCGCGCTTAAAGAGGGCTTTATAAAGGGCGAGCTGTGTCCGGTATTCTGCGGTGTTTCGCAAGAGGGCGCCGGCGTTAAGAACATGCTCGATGTTTTAAGCGAAATCTCCCCCGCGCTTTGCGATAAGACGGTTATTGCCCAAAGCGGCGATGATATTGCTTCGCTTTCGGGCGAAAAATCGGGCGAGGCGGTTATTTATTGCTTTAAGACCATAGCCGACCCGTTTGTGGGCAAACTTTCGTACTTTAAGGTTTTACAGGGCAGCGTTAAGCAAGATACCAAACTTATTAACGCACGCGGCGGTGAAGAAAAATTATCCAAGGTTATGTATGTAAAAGGCGCCAAACAGGAAGACGCCCCCGTAATTATAGCGGGCGATATAGGCGCTGTTTCCAAAATGCAAAATCTCCTTACGGGCGACACCCTTTCGGCTTCGGGCAAGGTTAAATGCAGCGGTATAGACTATCCGCTTCCCAATACCTCGGTTGCCGTTTACCCCAAAAATAAAGGAGAGGAAGAAAAAATATCGGCGGGGCTTCGCCGTCTTTGCGAAGAAGACCCCACCATCACCTATGAAACTTCGCCCGAAACCAAAGAGTCTATACTGTCGGGTCTTGGCGACCAGCATATCGACGTAGTCGTGTCTAAACTTAAATCCAAATTCGGCGTAGACGTTGAGCTTCGCGCGCCCAAGGTTGCCTACCGCGAAACCATCCGTAAATCGGTTAAGGTACAAGGCCGCCACAAAAAACAGTCGGGCGGACACGGTCAGTTCGGCGACGTTTGGATTGAGTTCAGCCCCTGCGAAGAGGATTTTGTCTTTGAAGAAAAAATCTTCGGCGGCAGCGTTCCGAAAAACTTCCACCCCGCCGTTGAAAAGGGACTGCGCGAATGTATGCAAAAGGGCGTGCTCGCGGGTTACCCGATGGTGGGCGTCAAGGCTGTGCTTGTAGACGGTTCCTATCACCCGGTGGACTCATCCGAAATGTCCTTCAAATTAGCCGCCGCCGAAGCCTATAAGGCGGGTATTGCGCAGGCTTCACCCGTTTTAATGGAGCCCATCGGCGCGCTTAACGCCATAGTTCCCGACGATTATTTGGGCGATGTAATCGGCGATATCAACAAGCGCCGCGGCAGGGTTATAGGCATGAATCCGCTGGAAAATCACGAGCAAGAGGTAATTGCCGAGGTGCCCATTTCCGAAATGAGCGACTTTGCCACCGCCATGCGTTCGATTACCCAGGGGCGCGCCTCGTTCACCCTTAAATTTGAGCGGTACGAGGATGTTCCGCCGCAGTTCGCGCAAAAAATAATCGACGCCGCCAAAACCGAATAAAGAAAACATTAAAACCGCCGCCGTAAATTTTCGACGGCGGTTTTTTATTTGTTGACATAACCTGAGCGTTTGGTTATAATATATATTACATTGTCTAAAATATAAAGAGGGGGAGATTTCGTGCTGATTTATCTGGTGTTTGCGGCGGTCGGGTTTTTGTCCGGTTCGGTGCTGTATTGCTACGGTCTCCCGCTGATATTCAAAAATATCGACGTTCGAAAAGACCGTTACGACCACAACCCCGGCGCCTACAACGCCATAAAAGCCACCGGTCCGCTGTTTGGCGGTATGTGTCTTGCGCTGGACGTTCTAAAAGGCTTTTTGCCGGTGTTTATCGCCCGTAAAATGGGCGCCGAGATAGATAATGTTTTGTTTATTTTGGTACTTATCGCGCCGGTACTCGGGCATATTTTGGGCATTTTCGTAAAAGACGGCGGCGGCAAAGGTATCGCCGTTTCGTTTGGCGTAATGCTTGCCCTTATTTCGGTAGATTTCTGCGTTTTGGTGCTTGCCGTATTTTACTTTTTTTGCACCTATGTGGTCGAGGTTTTTCCCAACAGCAAACGCAGTATAATCTGCTTTGGCGGTACCTCTTTAATATCTTTTATAAGCTCGTTTTATACAGGGCATTTCGTTATAAGCGTTTCGCTGATTATTATAACGGTTATGGTTACGCTAAAACATTTTGAATCGGACGATATTCATATTTCACAGCGGCTTGAAAACCTGTTTAAGACCAACCGTAATTAAAAAACAAATACCAAAAATTAAAACCGGCGGAAAATTTTTCCGCCGGATTTTTATATCTTTGTTAAATCGCCGCGCTTAATAATCGGTAAAACCGAAATCGACTAACGTGTAACCAATTTTTTCTTTGGTTAAAAAGCTCTCCATACAAGATAACAGCGAGCTCATTGAGTCCCTGCACAGTTCTAAAAAACTGCTTTGCCGTTCTTCAGGGCCGAAAAAACTCGAGCACGGCAACGGTGAGCTTCGGTTAAACTGCGAAGCGGTAATAAAGCCGTCTGCTTCGTAAAAGGTTTCGCCCGTGCTTTTAAGGTTATATGACGAAACGTATTTGTATATGCCGTTGTTGGTTTTTGGGATGTGCAAATAGGTATTAAGGCAAAACTTATCGTCTATACCCACTAAATTATAGGTCATACAAACCGTAACCTCGTCGGTAGAGCTCCAATATCCTACCGAAAAATTGTCCCCCTGCCCGCCACCGTAGGTGGGCGCGGTTTTACCGAAAATACAAGAGCTTCCTCTCGTTGTTCCGTTTTTAAGAATAAACTGCTTTAGTGTGCCGTACAAATCGTTGGATTTCACTGCCGAAGAAGTAGTATTTGACCCGGATTTTGGATTAACGAGCGTTATTTTTTTTACGGTGGTTTTTTTTGAAGAACCGGTTTTTTTGGAACTTGTTTTTTTACTGCTTACACTGTTATCGATAATTCCCACGGCGGATAAACCGCTGCTGATAGTTTTAATTATGCCCGGAAACATAAAAACGCCGGCAACAATAACAGCCGCTAAACACACCGCGATCAAAGATAAAATAAGGGCTGTTTTCTTCTTTTTCGGTTTTGCGGCGGCAAAAGACTGCTCGCTTTCGGATTTTCCTGCGGCAGAATCTGACAACAGGTCGTCGGTCGAAACGCCGAAAAATTTTGCGAGCGTTACAATATATTCAAGCGAGGGCTGGGTTTGACCGTTTTCCCATAAACTTATACTTTGTCTTGTAACGTCAAGTTTTTCGGCAAGTTCGTCCTGAGACATATTATTTGCTTTCCGGTATTTTCTTATGTTATCGCCTATCATTTGATCACTCACTTTCTCACAAACTATATCATAATTAACACTTGCGGTCAATAAAGTTAAATTGGAAAATTGTCAAGCAGCGCTTGCAATTCCGGTTTTTTAACACCTACTGAAAAAAGACTTATTGTTACAAAAAAACGGCGGGTTGCTCCGTCGTTTTTATATTTATTAAATTACAATATCGGTTTGGCCACAAACATCATTTTTCGCAAGCTCGTTGGTGTCGATGGTTTTGCGAAATACCACAAACCGCTGGAACAAAAACTCGGTTACAAGGTTTATAAGCATATTTATTGCGGTTACAAGGTATTCGTTGAGTCCCTTTGTTGTGAGAAAATGTTCAAGGTAGGTACTTGCGGGTGTAAACACAAGATAATAGGCAAACACCAAAAGCATGGCTTTGGGTATATTCGCCGCACTTTTGAAGGTATAACGGCGGTTTAGGGTGAAGTTCCAAACAACGCTAAGCACCAGCGCAATAAGGTAAGAAACCCAATAATCTAAATGCCAAAGTTCATTAAGAAGCGCAAACGAGCCGATTTGAATAAGCCCTGCCGAAGCGGCAAAAAGGGTATATTTTACGGTACGCAAAAATTCTTTCATAGCGTCCACCTTAAATTACGGTGCCTTTGTTAAGGGCGGTTGAAAGCCCCTCTTTATACAGGTGCGAATCGTTGTTAAACTGCAAAAGTTTAGGTATAACCACGCCGTTTTGGTCGGCGTCAAGGCGTATTACGGTCATACCGGTGGTGTTCATTTCAAACCGGGAAAGATACGGGTAGGGAATGTCAAGAAGAGTGGATAAAAACAGCGCGCCGGTACCCTCGTGCGCAAAAATCCCCACCTTTTTATCGTGGTATTTCGAAAACTTTTCGTTTGCAACAAAACAATGATCGTCGGGGTTGTAGATAAGCCCCAACTTTGCCATAAACCCGTTTACCGCGTTTCTCATACGAATACAACCCTGCTTGCATTTGGTATCAGAGAAGGCGGGGTGGTCGTACCAGGTAAAGCCCATATTTCTTATTTCGTCGCTGTTAAGCAGTTTAACAAGCTCTTTTATCTGAAAAATCCAGGCGCGCGATTTGCCGCCGTCAAGCGGCAGAGTAAACTCGCCCCAGGTAATATCCTCGCTTAAAAAATCTTCGATTTCAACCGGCAAATTAAGCGCTTTTGCGGTGGGGTCTGCGGTTAATCTTGCGCGGTTAGAGGGCGAAGAAAACAGATAATCAAGACCGCTGTATTTTAGCCGTTTGGATAGCGCGTCGGCCTGGACGTGGCCGTACTCAGTCAGCGAATCGGGGTCATATATGGGGTCGCCGTGGCGAAGATAGTAAAGTATCATAAAAAAAACCTCTCCTTATAATCTCATAGCCCAAACAATACACCCGGCGCCGATCAGCGCAAGGGCAAGCCCCACCCAAAACAGGGTTATTGCGCGGCTGTGCAGGCGGTCGTAATGCTGCGGCGTGCCGTCGCGCAAACTGTGGTAGCCGTGCCAATTAAGCAGGGCAAAAAGTAGCACAATCACGCTGACAATAATTATAACAATGCCCAAAATAAGAAAAAGTTTTTTCATATTTTACCCTTTTTGTTATTTCGATAATTTTCTTATCAAATCGTTTAGCAGGCAGTCGCGGTCGATAAAATAGATATAGCGCATATCGTAGCCGTCGGGGTCGTCCTCGTAAAAGTTGTCATAGGTGGGCAGCGGCGCCTTAATAACGCGCGAAAGCATAAAGCGGTTGCCGTCGTTTAACAGCCAGGCAACGGCGGTTACGTCCCAAATAACACGGGAGCGGACGATGGTATTTTCAATCTTCGCCATCTCGGCAAGGGCTATACCGGTAAGGTAATCGGTAAGCTCGTTTTTGCCGCTAAGCCAGGCGTGAATTTCGGGTTCTGAGAGGGTAAAACTGCTTACAACCCCCCAACACGGAAGCTGTACAAAGGGCACGCCGCTTTTAATAACCACCCTGGCGGCGGCAATGTCCTGCATCATATTAAACTCTAAGGTGTTGTGATAATGCAGCGCGTGGCCGCCAAGCCAAACAACCACCGTATTTTCGGCAACCTTGGGGTTAAGCAAAATAGCCGAAGCAATGTTGGTAATGGCGCCTATCGATACAACGTAAAGCGGTTTTTTTGGCGAATAGTTATTTGCCCGCTCTGCCAAGTCTTTGGCAACGTCCGAAATAACCGGGGTTTTCTCGTCCGGCAAATAGGTGGTCGAGCCATTAAAAACAGGCACGTCCGCCTTGGCAAGCTTTAATATCTTTTTAATTTCTTCGTAGCTTTTTTCCATACCTTCCGCCGGCGATGACACCTTTTGGTTCAAAAACGGCGCGGCATAAATTGCCTTAACGTCAAGCTTTTCGTCCGAGCGCAGCATATAGGCAATGGCAAACTGGTCGTCAACCTCGTTAAAGGTATCGGTATCAAGTACCACGTCAATTCTCCCCTGAGGGACCGATAAATTATCTATTCTTTGCTGGTTGGTCATATTCAATTATCTCCTTTTTATTCGCAAAGCGGCAGGGTGTCTGCGGCTTTAAGCACGTCGGAAAGCAGCGGGATAGAGGGCGCCGCGCCTTTTTTAGAAATAGCCAGGGCTGAAGCCGCCGAAGCAATTTTGAGTATTTCGGGGTAGTCCTTCCCGCGCGCGAGTTCCGCCATAAAGTAGCCGGTAAAGGTGTCGCCCGCGGCGGTGGTGTCAATAACCGGCGCGTCGAAAGCGGCGTGATAAATCTCGCGGTCGCCGTCGGTGTAAACACAACCTTTAGCGCCCAGGGTAAGCACAATTTCAAGGCGCGGGTACTTAGCTTTTATGTTTGCCAAAATCTCGGCGGGATCGTTTCCGCCGCCGGCAATGGCCCGGCCTTCGACCTCGTTAAGAATTACAAACGAAAGCTTGCCGTAGTCTACCTTATCGAGTTTCTCGTTAAAAGGCGATGGGTTAAGTATTATGCGCATGCCCTTACCGTATGCCTTGTCAACAAGGTATTCGACCAGGTTTATCTCGTTTTGAAGACAGAGTATATCGCCCTTTTCAAAGTGAGAGAGCACCTCGTCAATATATTCTTTGGTCATTTTTTCGTTGGCACCGGGGTACAAAAAGATAGAGTTTGCGCCCTTATGGCTTAATTGAATAATGGCGTGCCCGCTTTTGCCGTCTATCTTTTTAAGATAGGTTAAATCAACGCCGCTGCGTAAAAGCACGTCGGTAAGCAGCCCGCCGTCTTCACCAACGCAACCGGCGTGATAAACTTCCGCGCCCGCCCTGGCGGCGGCTATGGATTGGTTTAACCCTTTACCGCCCGGAAAGATTTCGAGCTTATCCGAAGTTTCGGTTTCGCCCACCGCAACAATGTGGTCAAGCGAGTATACGTAGTCAATATTGCAAGATCCAAAATTAAGTATTTTCATATTTTTCACCCAACAAATATTTAATCATAAAACTAAAAGCGAAGCTTTTAAGGCGGCGAAGCCGTCTGCCGTGTCGCAACACGGCGGTTTTAATGATGCAATGTTCTTAAACGAAAACGTATGTTTTCAAATGCGTTAGCATTTCGGCGGCGTTCCACCGCCGTCGGTTTAAGGTTATTATACCATAAAATAATATTAAAACAATATATTTTTAATAATATCCGTCGCAAAAAATATAATCGGTACGTAAAAAAACAGCCCCAATTTTGGGGCTGTTTTTGTTTTATGGTTTACGCCGTTTTGAATTTTTTGCGTTGGAAGAAATAGAAGGTAAGACCTATGAGCGTCCAAACAATCAGCATTATATAACTTTCTATTCCAAAGCTTACGCCTTTAAGTCCCGGGATGGGCACAAGCTGTAGGCTTACAAAGGTTACGGCGAAAATTATACCGATTATTGCCAAAATCTTTTTACCTACCGTGCCGTCGCCGTCTTTTTTCATGGTAATAAGGGTAGAGGCGCAGGTGAAGAAATAGCCGATGCTGGCGCCGATGGAACTCATATCAACAAACCACCCAAGCGCCTCTCTGCCAAGTACGGGGCCCGAAAGTGAAACGAGTACGCAGAAAATCATGGCGTTTTTAGGGGTGGCGTATTTTTTATCGAGTTTACCGAACCACTTTGGCAAATAACCGTCGCGGCTCATGGAGTAAATCAGGCGGCTTGAAGCAAGATAAAAGCCCATAATACCCGAAAGCACTGCGCAGGAAACACCCGTGCCCACCAAAACCTTACCAAAGGTGCCAAGCAGTTCTTCGGCGGCTATAAGCACTACCCACTCGCCCGCCATAACGCGGTCGGGCCAGTTGGCGACCGCGGCGGCGGCAACCGTGTTGTTGGATACGTAAACGAATCCCCCGAAAAGTATGGCGACGGTCATAATAAACAGAACTTTTTTATTGGAAAACTTGAATTCTTCAGCCGCTTGCGGAATGGTGCCAAAGCCAACGTACGCCCAAGGGGTAATGGCAAAGGTGGCGAGTATTGCCGACATTATTCCCGCTTTGCCGCTGTGGGCAAAATCGCTTATGTTTGCGGTGGTGGCGCCCGCCGCCATAGCGGCGTTTTTATCAAAGCCCCAGATAGGCTGCATATTTATCCCTTGCGCCTTTGAAGATACTAACCCGGCGATAAAGAGCGTAAACGCCGAAATTGCCAAAAGCGCAGCAAGAATTGTTTGAATAAACCCGGCTTTTTCAACGCCGATAATATTAAATATACCAAACAAAATAAGTATAAACGCCGCAAACAGCATTTCGCCTAAATATACCTTAAACCCGGCTATTTCATACAAAAAATTAAACTGTAATATGTTAGCGTTACCGTCAAGACCGTCTACAATAAGACCAAGCGCGGTCGAGTTCATAGGTACGTTGGTAAGGTACGCCGAAACCAAAAACCAACCGCAGAAAAAAGCCGACGATTTGCCGAAACAGTTTTTGGCAAAATTAAATTCGCCGCCCGCTTTGGGGTATTTGGGTACCATGTACGCGTACGAAACCGAGATTATTATCATAACCAGCGCGCCCACAACCATTGCTATGGCAGTACCGGCAACACCGGAATTAGGCAAAAACTTTTTGCCGGGGTTAATAAAACTGCCCCATCCGATAATGCACCCAAAAGCAATAGCCCATACGCTCATCGGGTTAAGCTTTTTTTTAAGCTGTGTTTCGTTGTTTTCCAAATCTATCACTCCTAATAATATATGAAAACATTTTACTTTACAAAGCGCGTAAAGTCAATATTTACCGCGTAAATTATTATAAAATTTCATCTATAATTCCGCCGCCTATAACACAGCCGTCACGGTCGTAAAAAACCGCCGACTGTCCCGGTGCGGCATATAAAACGGGCAAAGCAAAGGTTACTTTCACCCTGTCTTCGCCTATCGTTTTGACCGTCGCGGTCTGTCCCGCGTGGCGGTAACGCACCTTTACGGTACACTCAAATGCTTCGCCCAGGCGCGGCTGCGGGATACTCATAAAATTAAGGTCTTTGCAAATAAGTTCGCCGCAGGCAATCTCATTTACGGAAAGGGTAATCTCGTTTTTTCGCGGATCGATTTTTTTAACGTAGGCGGGGCGCCCAAGGGCTATACCAAGACCTTTTCGCTGGCCTACCGTGTAGTAAATAATGCCTTTGTGTTTACCTAAAACATTGCCGTTTTCATCTACAAAATTGCCTTCGCCTTTAAGCGGCGCGGCGGCGTGAGCTTGTATAAAACCGGCGTAATCGCCGTCTGTAATAAAGCAAATATCCTGCGAATCGGGTTTGTTTGCTACGGTTATGCCCGCTTTTTTTGCAATTTCGCGTACCTCTTGTTTAGTCATGCCTCCAAGCGGCATAAGGGTGCGTGCAAGTTGCTCTTGCGAAAGGCGGTAAAGCATGTACGCCTGGTCTTTGTCGGCGTGCGCCGCCGTTTGCACGGTATATCTTCCGTTATCGAGTTTTTTTATAAACGCGTAGTGCCCCGTAGCAATATAGTCTGCTTGAAGAACGTTAGCGTAATACAAAAGACGTTTCCATTTTATTTCACGGTTACATAAAACACAGGGGTTTGGCGTAACGCCGTTTATGTAATCGTTTATAAAGGGTTGTACGATTTTCTCGTCAAAGTCCCTAAGGCAGTTAAAAGCGTAGTAGGGAATACCAATCTGCCGCGCAATGGCTCGCGCGTCGTCAATTTCACAGCAGCGGCTGTCCTCGCCGGTGTCGCTTTGCCAGGTGCGCAGGGTTACGCCTATAACCTCGTATCCCTGCTGTTTTAACAGATATGCGGCGACGGCGCTGTCCACCCCGCCGGACATCCCCACGATAACCTTTGCCATGGCTTGCTCCTTTAATAAGTTAATACGATATAATTTTAACCGCAAACCTAATATTTTGCAATAGTTTAATGAATTAAAAAGCCTGCTTCACCTTCGGTGGCAGGCTTTTATTTATTAGAGTTAGCTGTTGGTGAAAACGAGTATCAATATATTCTAAATGCCAAATATTTCTTAAGGCGATGAAAATGCTGTTTCTCACCGCGTTTATGCAAAAATTAAAAATGCTCCTTTTTTCGCTGGAGATCGGATTGTCTTGTTATCCTTTGTTCCTAATGTAATCGGTTTTCATTTTTATGTAAGACAAAATTGGACCGATGAAACCAAAACACAAAAACAGCAGTCGGTTGGCAAAAAACAGATCAGTGGATTTCAGCTCTGTATAGTAATTGGCGGTGACAGAAAAAACTCCCAGAATTTTACCAAAAGTGCAAAAGTCAAATGTCGAAACGCCAAACAAAAGAATAAAAGGGGAAAATGTGCTTTTGGTCACGGTTAATAATAATAGAGAAACGGCCGCGAAACACAGTGTGTTTGGTAAAAAAGCAAAGGCGGCGGACAAAATGTGCCCGACATTGATCACCGCGGCACTGTCCGTCTGTGGCATGCTGCCATAACAGGCCAACAAAAATGGAATGCACAATAACCACCAAAACAGGAAAAGTCGGATATATCGCAACAAAATAAAACTTCCCATTTTCAATGGCAGCGAAAACAGAAAACTAATATTTTTGGGAGTGATATCACGGCTAAAGACAAACAACACGAGACTGGAAAAAAGCAAAGGGATTACCAGATCAAATAAGAAAAACACGGTTTGGCGCCAGCTGTCCGTGTTGGGTGCTGCGTATAAAAAAATAATTGAAAGGATCTGAATGACAGCAAACGCGACAAAAAAGGGTCCGAGCCCGTATAAATCCCAACGCAGACGAACAGGCATAATGTTCCTCATTTGTAATATCTCCAAATATCGGCGCTTGTATAGGCGCAGGGTTCATAGTCGACGCCCAATGTGTTCGGGTCGTCAACGGCAATTTTCCAATATAACTGGCCGTTCTCCTCGATTTCATCCAATATTTTTAAGTTTTGATCATGCCATGTGTCCCCGGATTCTTTTCTCACCTTAAAAATTTTATTTTTCAACGTGTTGTCCAAATCAGGTTTTGTGCCTTGAAATTTCAAAACGCCGTCTGACAACACGTAAATCTGGTCACAGCCTGCATAAATATCTTGCAGGATGTGCGTGGACAAAATGATAATCTTATCGGAGGATATGCGCTTTAGGATGCGGCTAAATGACTCGCATTGCTCCGGATCCAAAGCGGCTGTCGGTTCGTCGGCAATGAGGATCTGTGCGTTTGAAACGAGTGCCTGTGCAATACCCACCCGCTTTTTCATGCCGCCGGACAACGCTTTGATCTTTTTTTGAGCAAACTCGGCTACATCGGCCGTTTTCATGGCTTCGTCAATGCTGCTTTGCAGAAATTTGGATTTTTTTCGTTGCTTGATTTCGGCGATAAACGTCAGAAAATCTCGCACGGTCATATCCTTGTATGCATCAAATTCCTGTGGAATATATGCAATCAACCGCCGGATATCCGGATAATCACTGTATTTCTTGTCGTTCAATAGGATCTGTCCGCTTTTGGGAGTGTAGATACCCGCCAAAAGTTTCATCAGCGTGGTTTTTCCGCTGCCGTTGCTGCCGATGAGAATATGAATACCGTTTTGAAAGGAGATATTGAAGTGATCATAAATACGGTTTCGGCCATAGGCGAAATCAAGACTTTGTACGCATAATGTCATTTTCATCAGCTCCTTAAATAAATTCGTTGACAAAGAAAGTGGATTCGTATTGGTCAAACAATGTAAAACCATGAAAGCAAAACGGGCAGTATATAATGGTTCTGATCGAGGATAGATTATACGGCTGCGAGTAACCGCCTCCGTCATATACAGACAAGCGGTATTGCTTGCTGTTTTCCGTAGAAACTTCCACGTCTTTGATTAGGGATACAATTTGTTTTACACTGTTTTCCACGGCCTTTGGCGCAGATCGAAATCCCTCAAATAGGACGCAGTTGTAACCATCGACCGTCATTTCCGTAAAATATCCTGAAAGGAGATATACCTGTTTGAGAGAAGCATTCGCAGTATATACCCGATCGGTAATCAGTTTTCCTCCGGTTAAATTGCTGACAAAGGGGTTGTTTGCATGAACTGTAACCTTGAAATCGATGGGATCGTTGTTTTCGACGATTTGCGGATACCAGGCAAATTGATGATGCAGGCAACTGGATTCCTCTGTGGAATAAAAGGTTTTGCTGTATAAACTGTTTTGATAGTTTAAGCGCCCCTCATAGGATATGGTAATTTTGAGAGTATCTTCCGGATACCATTCATAGGGGGTGTATATGTACAGATAGTCGTCATCCCGTGCCTGCATCATAGAACCATCCAAAACGGGATCCTTGCCGGAAAGATAGGCGGTCGCATTAAACACTTCATCCAGCTTGAGCCGAATAAAGGATGTTGTTTGCGATTTGCGGATGGTGATACGGCATTCGTTCTTGATCTGCTCACCCAAATACAGATCCATATCCATATCAGTGATGGCATAATCCAACGTCGTACCATCATTTTCATATAGATTGATTTTTTCTTCGTGGTCCAGATTGGTTTGGAAGAGTAGCCGCCCGTCCGCATTAAAAGGCAGGGTGGTCGGATAGGCGGTCATACAAGCGTGGAATATTGTCACCATGCATACGGTGACCACCGGTGCAGCTGTCAAAAACGGCTTTAGGTTGATATTGCAGGTTAACAGAAGCACAAACAGCACAAGAACAACTCCCACAACAATCCAGAATAAGGATTTTAGCAGAAAAAACTGGTTAAGTTTGCCGGCTGCCGCAAATTGCGGGTAATTGGGATTCTCAAAAGAAAGATTGAAGAAGTTACGTAGAAAGCGACTGCCGGTATCACTGTTCATGGCCACATCAAAAACCGGAGAGAACAAAAATGCCGCCGCAGAGGTCACTATATATACCCATCGGCCTTTTATAAGACAACCCAGTGTAAATCCCACCGAAAACAAAACGGCGATTTGTGCCAGACATTTTAGAAAGACATAAAACGTAAAATGTACAAATAGCGAACCGCTGATACCGGTTATCAATGCTATAACACCGGAAATGACAAACATGAGTAAGACGCTGATTAAGGAAAACAGAAACCCCGATATAATTCGAAGCAGCATCACCTTCGGTTTGCTGAACAGGGAATAATCAAATTCGTCAGTACTAAAGGATAAGTATCCTCCGTAGCTGCAATATACGAACCCCATAAACATATTGTAATAGCCAAAGCCATACATAAAATCCGCAAAAGTAAAGACGGAGTTGAACCGTGCAGCGACGATCAATAAGGTGATCAGCAAAACGGGGACGGTCATCATCACCATCCAAAGAGATCGTATATGGTGCTTTATGTTTTGTCGGATATAAATCATTCCTGGAAAAAAGGCCTTCAATCGCAATCCCTCCCAATGCAATTACACCCGCAGAGAACACGCGCTGCACACACGCGTATCCTTTGCCGGGGGTGGTTTACCAGCTTACAGTAACGTTGGCTTGATAAGTGCCGGCCGTCCATTCTGCGTATGCAAATGTCCGGTTTGTAGAGTTGTGATAGGAACTGGTGGCAGTTTTGGCAACGCTTGCGGTAACATTGCTTCGTTCAAATACGACATGATCAAAGACAGTCTTTTGCTCTACACATTGCAATGTTTTAAGTGTACCTGCTAAAGCATTTGCTTTGTTGCACTTGAAATAAACGAAATTTTTTGGAGATGGCGCATTCCAGGAAGATGAGGCGTTTCGGTTTGTGTATTTTTTGTTTACGTTGTCCAGCGTGAACGATACACTTCCGCCGCTACCTTGGTATGCAAAGACACTTATTACCATCATAGCAACTAAGCAAATAACCACATGCCCATAAAATAATTATATTTTGTTATAACCATATTGTAATTTTAGTATATATTAGGCATTTTCCATTGTCAAGAGATATGCAAAGAAGTCGTCAAAAGAGCACGTTTTCCTTTGCCAAAAGCGTAGTAGGAAATACCGATTTGCCGCGCGGTGGCGCGCGCGTCGTCAATTTCACAGCAGCGGCTGTCTTCGCCGGTGTCGCTTTGCCAGGTGCGCAGCGTTACGCCGATAACCTCGTATCCCTTTGATATAATGAGATACAATGCGCAAGGCGCGTTGATGATATACCGACGCTTTAGCTATGGATAAAAAAATAAGCAAGTCATTCGACCTGCTTATTTTTGTGATTAACAAACAAAATAGCCCAAAACAGCACATCATCAATCCGTTTGTCCCGACAAACCGGAATTTGAAATCCCCGAAATCATAGGCGTTTGCCGCTGATTATAGGGCTTTAATGAAATCCTCTGAAACCGCCCCAAACAAAGGATTTTCCGCAATCTGCTCACCGAATCCCTTTATTAAATG
>CADBUL010000066.1 GCA_902797875.1 Oscillospiraceae bacterium
CAGAGGTTAAAGGTCTTAACACCGAAGACATCATAAAGGGCGTTTGTTCAGATCCGCGCATAGGCAATTACTACAACAACCCCAGTTTCGGTTACGGCGGCTACTGTCTGCCGAAAGATACCAAGCAGTTGCTGGCCAACTACAGCGACGTTCCCGAAAACCTTATCGAGGCAATAGTTGAAAGCAACCGCACCCGCAAAGATTTTATTGCCGACCGTATTCTTGCCAAAGCGGGATATCAAGAAGATATTGAAGAAGAAAACCAAACGCAGGATATAGTCGTGGGAGTATACCGCCTTACCATGAAAAGCAACAGCGACAATTTCCGTCAAAGCTCTATTCAGGGCGTTATGAAACGCATTAAAGCCAAAGGCGTAAAGATAATTATTTTCGAGCCTACCTTAGAAGACGGCAGCACCTTTTTCGGCAGTACGGTGGTAAACGATCTGGATAAATTCAAAAAATTAAGCAAAGCCATTATAGTAAACCGTTACGACAGCTGCCTTGACGACGTCGCTGACAAGGTTTATACAAGGGATTTGTTTAAAAGGGATTAGTACAACTCGGAAAAACTGTCCTACAGCTTAAAGTTAAGGAGTTTTCTCTGTGCAAGATATTAAAAACTTAATAGGGGATTGTCTGCTGAAAGAGCAGGTTTTTCATTACTAAGCAGAGTGTCGCCAAAAAAGCAAGCTTAAGGCGATACAAGAGTTTATTAGGCGAAAAATGCAATCTTGACAATCCGAAAAAATTCAACGAAAAACTAATGATATTAAAGCTGGATACTTACTACAACAATGATTTAATAACTACTTGCTGCGATAAGTATCTGGTCAGGGACTACATAAAAAACTGGGCTATATTAAAATAGTTATTTGTATTATTATGCCGCTCTTTTGTGATATTGCGGTAAGCAGTATCCTAACCTTATTGTGGGCAACCTGAATACGTCGATTAGTTCGGTACTGTTTCCTGCTTTTGCGCGGTATCAGGATGATTATTCGAAGTTGAAAGAATCGTTGCGCAATTCGATCAGGGTCAGCTCATACATATTAAGCCCTTTTTTAGTAGGTATGGCGGCAACCGCAAAGCCGTTAATTACGGTGCTGTTGACCGAAAAATGGCTTCCCTGCGTACCATTCTTGCAGATGGTCTGCTTTTATCAGCTTCTAATACCGGTATCAAGCGCCAATTTGCAGGTTATCAAATCTACAGGCCGTGGCTCGGTTTTGCTCAAACTGGAAATATTGAAAAGGGTAGTAGGGGTGTTAATATTAGTTGTTACTATGCAAATTAACGTCTTTGCCATTGCAATAGGTGCGGCAGTATCGACCGCCTTTAACAGCATAGTTGACGCCCTTGCAAACCGAAAGATAATTCGGTATTCCCTTATTGAACAAACTAAAGACTTTTTCGGAAGCATCTCAATAAGCTTAATTATGGGTTTATGTATTTACCCGTTGCAGTTTTTAATAAGCCTATCGTGGGTATTGCTTTTAGTACAGGTTGCGCTTGGCGGGATCGTTTTTATAGGCTTGTCCTATTTTACCAAAAACGATAATTTCCTGTATTTGCTTAATGTTCTAAAAGGTTTATTAAAAAGGGATAAACAGTAGAGATTTTTGATTGCACGCAGTCAAACACACTATATTATGATTTTATAAAGAAGAGAGGAAACAAAAAATGGGAGAGTTGTATTCAAAAATAATAGGCGGCGAGGAAAAGATTGCATTAGTCGGGTTGGGTTACGTCGGAATGCCCATCGCAGTCGAGTTTGCCAAGCATGTTAATGTAATCGGTTTTGACATTAACAAGGCGAAAATCGAGGCTTATAAAAGCGGCATCGACCCCACGCAGGAGGTGGGCGATGAGGTAATTAAGCAAACATCGGTTGAATGGACAAGCGATGAGACAAAACTTAAAGAGGCAAAATTTATAATCGTCGCGGTACCCACGCCCGTAAACGCCGACACAACGCCCGATTTGTCGCCCGTTATAGGCTCCAGCGAGATTGTCGGCCGCAATTTGACCAAAGGGTCGATTGTCGTTTACGAATCTACGGTTTACCCGGGCGTTACCGAAGAGGTTTGCCTGCCGATACTTGAAAAAGAGTCGGGACTTAAGTGCGGTGCGGATTTCAAAATAGGCTATTCGCCCGAACGCATCAACCCCGGCGATAAGGTACACCGTTTACCCACCATTAAAAAGATTGTTTCGGGTATGGACCAAGAATCGCTTGAAGAAATCGCAAACGTCTACAAAATCGTAGTTGAAGCCGGCGTGCATAAAGCGTCCTGTATAAAGGTCGCTGAAGCCGCCAAAGTAATTGAAAACAGCCAGAGAGATATCAATATTGCATTTATGAACGAGCTTTCAATCATCTTCAACAAGATGGGCATTGACACATTAGAGGTACTTGAAGCAGCCGGAACAAAGTGGAACTTTTTGCCGTTCCGTCCGGGTTTGGTCGGCGGCCACTGCATAGGAATCGACCCGTATTATTTAACATACCGCGCCGAACAGTTTGGCTATCACAGTCAGATTATCCTTTCGGGTCGCCGCATAAACGACGATATGGGTAAATATGTTGCACAGCAAACCGTTAAACAACTAATTGCAGCCGACAAATCAATCAAGCACGCAAAGGTCGGTTGTTTGGGCATCACCTTCAAAGAGGATTGCCCGGACGCGCGCAACAGCAAGGTCGACGATATCCTCAAAGAATTAAACGAATATGGAATTAAGCCGATTATTTGTGACCCGGTAGCAGACGCGCCCGACGCAAAACGGTTTTACGGTGTGGATCTTGTGCCCATTGAAAAACTCAAGGATCTCGACTGCCTGATTATTGCTGTGTCTCACAAGGAATTCAAAGAGCTTAGTGATGAGGACATCGCAAAGATGTTTAAGAACGAGCCCAACGACAAAAAGGTTATTATTGATGTTAAAGGGGTTCGAAACAAGGATTTATTTAGGCAGGAAGGTTATAGGTATTGGAGACTGTAATGGGTTTTCAATAAATTGCCGCAAAAAACGCGCCGTTTTTATGACAGCGCGTTTTTTATTTTAACGGTTGAGTGTTCATTACTGATCCCATTAGTATCTGACTCTCATTTTGCGCTTACCTTTTTTCGGTATTTATTATTGTCATTTTTCACATGTTGTGATATAATTGTTTTGCAATAAAAATTTTGGTACGTATTGTTATTATAAATAACGGTGAGGCTGCGGTAAAAGCCTCCGTACAACAAGAAAGAGGTATAAATAATGAAAAAGCTATTATCAATCCTACTTGCACTTACCTTGTGTGTTACCGTGCTTGGAATAAGCGCGGCGGCCGACATCCATATAAACCCCGTCAAGGTATACGTATCCATAGCCGATAAGGATGGCAGGTTGGCTGTTTCGCAGCAAGAAATCACGGTTAGTGATATAGACGACGACGGCTTGCTTACCATAAACGACGCGCTTTATGCGGCGCACGAAGAAAAATTCACCGGCGGCGCCGCTGCGGGATATGCAACCGAGGTTGGCGATTACGGACTGAGTCTGAGCAAACTGTGGGGAGTTGCCAACGGCGGCAGCTACGGATATCTTGTCAACAACAAGTTTGCATGGGGTCTTACGGATATAGTAAAAGAAGGCGATTATATAAACGCTTTTATTTATACCGACACCGACACCTGGAGCGACGCCTACACCTATTTTGATGTAAATACCGTTGCCGCTAACGCCGGAGATGATATTTCGGTTACGCTTTACAAAGCGGGATATGACGCAAATTATAATCAAATCGAAATTCCCGCCGCAGGCGCACAGGTACTTGTTAACGGCAAAAAAATCGACGCCAAAACCGATGCCGCCGGCAAAGTTTCGTTCAAAATCAACAAAGAAGGCACCTACATCGTAAGCGCCGTATCGGACAGCGAAAGGCTGGTACCCGCCGCGTTAAAGGTTACAATAACCGGTAACGTAGAAGAGCCCGCCGAGGTTGAAACACAAACCGAAACTTCGCCTAAAACCGGTGATAACGTAAACCTTGCTTTGTGGACGGAATTAATGATTATTGGCTTGGCGGTAATTGTACTTGCCGCGGCTGGATACAAAACTGCAAATGAACAGTAAGCTGTTATCAGCTTTATTATCCGTTTTTTTAATTGTAATTGTTGTAATTGGTGCGGGTTCGGCTTTAGCTCAAGACGGTAACAAAACCGGCGAAGCCGAATCCGTTTTTAACGGAATAATAGATTATAAGCTGGAAAAAACCGGTTTTTCGTCGGTACAAAGTTTAATAAACGGCAGTTTTACAAAAGACCCGCAGTCAAACGCGTGGTATGTGCTTTCGTTTGCCCAAAGCGGTAAATACGATTTTTCAAAATACCGGACGGCGCTTGAGCAGTCTTTATCTAAAAACACGGTAGCTTCAGCCACCTCGCGCCAAAAGTTTGCCCTTACCCTTATAAGCATCAGCAGCAGTGACGGTTACATATCTTCGACGCTTGAAGATTCAATAGGCAAGCAAGGTATTATGAGTTATGTTTTTGGCTTGCACCTTCTTAATAACAAGTACACAAGCACCAAATACACCGCCGCGCAGGTTATAAAAAAGATACTGTCTATGCAAAAAAGCGACGGCGGTTTTGCCGTAACCGGTAACTACGGTGACGCCGACGTTACCGCCATGACCTTACAGGCGCTGGCGCCCTATTATTCTACCGACAGTTCGGTTAAGGCGGCGGTAAATAAGGCGTTGTCTTTTTTGTCGTCAAAACAACTTGACGGCGGCGATTTTGCAAGCTACGGTTCACCTAACCCCGAAAGTACGGCGCAGGTAATTATTGCGTTATCCGCCCTTAAAATCGACGCCAAAACCGACAGTAGGTTTATAAAAAACGGCAAAACCTTATTTGACGGTATCAATAAATACCGCTTATCTGACGGCAGTTTTTCGCACAAGGCGGGCGCCTCGTCTAACGAGACCGCCACCGAGCAGGTTTTCAGGGCTATGACAGCTTATAAGAGGATGCAAAGCGGCAAGGGCGGGTATTATATTCTTGATAACCGCAACCCGGGCGGCCTTGCAAAGCCGGGTTCCGCGACCGTTTCCAAAACCGAATCGGCAGCAAAAAGCAGCGGCGGTTCTTCAAATGCCGGTTCTACCGTATATCAAAACAAAACGGCGGACGTAAACCAAGACACCTCTTCAAACAAGACCGAAAGCGATACGGCTTCGGCGGTAGCAACCGCAAATGAAGTGACCGACGGTACCGATACCCCCTGTGCCGTACAAAATACCGATAATTCAAAAGGCGGATTTTGGGGCTCTTACAAACCGCTTGTTTGCATTATTATTTTTGGCGCGGGATGTGCCGTTTGCGTAATTTTGATTTTACTTAAAAAACGTAATTACAAAAACTTTATTGCGGTTTTTGCGCTTGTTTTGGCGGCAATTTTGTTTGTGGTTTTTACCAATTTTCAAACCACCGCCGACTACTATAATACTAACCAAGCCGAAAAGAAAAACGCCGTAGGCAGCGTAACCCTTTGTATTCGTTGCGACGAAATAGTAGGCAAATCCGAATCGGAATTTATCCCCAAAGACGGAGTAATACTAAATAAAACCGAATTTGAAATAGAAAAAGACGATACGGTTTACGACATTTTGGTTGAAGCGACACGAAAAAACGGTATACAAATGGAAAAACGCGGCGCCGACAATATGGTTTATATTTCGGGAATAAACTACCTTTACGAGCTTGATTTCGGCGATATGTCGGGTTGGATATATCACGTTAACGACGAGGAACCGCTTGTTGGATGCGGAGAGTATAAATTGTCAGACGGCGATAATATCGAGTGGCTTTACACCTGCGATTTAGGCAAAGATTTGAAGTAAAAGGCAGATAAAGTATGAAAGGTTTTAAGGACCATAATCCCATAGCGGTAACTGTTTATTTTTTGGCCGTTGCCGGCATTGCCATGTTCAATATGAACGTGGTGATTTTTACTTCACTGCTTGCCGGCTCGCTGATTTTATTCTTTATATACTACCGGACAAAAAGCGCCAAAACCCATTTGTTTTCGGTTGTGTTTTTTATAACAATGGCGATTCTTAATCCGGTATTTTCGCATAACGGGGTAACGGTTTTATTTGTTATGAACAACAACCCCGTAACCTTAGAGGCAATACTGTACGGATGTTTTACGGCAACCGTTATTATTGCGGTGCTTTACTGTTTTCGCTGTTTTTCGCAGATTATGACAAGCGATAAACTGCTTTATATTTTCGGCGCGCTTTCCCCTAAAACTGCGCTGATTTTATCTATGTCGCTAAGATACGTACCGCTGTTTGGCGGTCAAATAGAAAAGATAAACAAGGCGCAAAAAGCCCTTGGCGCATACAAGGACGACAATATTTTAGATACCCTTAAAACCGGGCTTCGCATAAGTTCAATTACAATTACCTGGGCTATTGAAAACGGCATAACCACCGCCGACAGTATGACCGCAAGGGGATACGGGTCGGGCAAGCGTTCGCGGTTTTCGGTTTTCCGTTTTTGCGCGGGCGATTTTTTACTGATAGGCATAATATCTTTGCTCACTATTGTAACGCTTTTTGGCATAAAAGATATGAAGTATGTTTATTACCCGGCGATAGTACCGCCCAAAACCACGCTTTTTGGGGTAGTGGGGTATATCGCCTATGCACTTTTGGTTTTATTACCGGTAATTTATCATATTAAGGAGGCGGTGTTGTGGAAATACTTAAGGTCGAAAATTTAACGTTTAGTTACCCGTTATGTAACCGTCCTGCCTTAAATGATGTGTCATTTACGGTGCAAAAAGGTGAGTTTATCGCCCTTTGCGGCACCACCGGCGGCGGCAAAACCACCCTGCTGCGCCTTCTTAAAAAAGAGATTGCGCCGCTTGGCGACCTTTCGGGTAATATATATTTTAACGGCGCTAATCTAAACGACCTTTCGGCGGCGCAGTCGGCAGGCAAAATCGGTTTTGTAATGCAAAATCCCGAACAGCAGATAGTTACCGATAAGGTCTGGCACGAACTTGCCTTCGGGCTTGAAAATCTAAATCTTCCGCGGGAAGTTATAGCGCGTAAAATTGCCGAGATATCGGCATTTTTTGGTATAGAAGACTGGTTTGATAAAAAGGTCAGCGAACTATCGGGCGGGCAAAAGCAACTGCTTAACCTGGCGGCGGTTACGGTTATGGAACCCGAAATACTTATTCTGGACGAACCTACCGCGCAGCTTGACCCGGTTGCCGCCGCCGACTTTATAGCCGCCATCAAAAAACTTAACCGTGAGCTCTCTTTAACCGTAATAATAGCCGAACACCGCCTTGAAGAAATTATACCGTTATGCGACAAACTGCTTATTTTGGAAAACGGCGCGCCGATGTTTTTCGATTTGCCCCGAAAGGCGGCGTCTGCTGTAAAGAATACCCCCGAAGTATTAAATTTTATGCCTTCGGCGGTAAGACTTTTTGCGGCAGTGGGTGAGGGCGAAGAGTGCCCGCTTGACGTTTGCGAAGGACGGGAATACCTACAGAATAATTTCAAAAATGACCTTAAAACCATAGAGCAAACCCCTTACACCCACAACCAAAACCCGGCGCTTGAATTTGTGAATGTGTGTTTCAGGTACGATAAAAACCTGCCCGATGTACTGAGCGACCTTACTTTTACGGTGTACAAAAACGAGATTTTTTGTATTGTCGGCGGCAACGGTTCGGGCAAAACCACCATGCTTAGTGTGGCGGCAAATATAGAGAAACCTTACTGCGGAACCGTTAAAGTATTCGGTAAAAAACTAAAGGAATATAAAAATCAGTCGCTTTATAAAGAGTGCCTTTCAATGTTGCCGCAGGATGTACAGACGGTATTTTTGAAAAATACGGTAGAAGAAGAACTCGACGGCTTTGTGCCGCCGTACGATATGCAAGACCTTTACGGTAAGCACCCGTACGATTTATCGGGCGGTCAGCAGCAGCTTTTGGCGCTTGCCAAGGTGCTTGCCACCAAACCCAAACTTTTGCTTTTGGACGAGCCCACCAAAGGGCTTGACGCCAATGCGAAACTGCGCCTTATACAAATACTTAAAGATTTGAAGGCGGACGGCGTTACGGTGGTTCTGGTAACCCACGATATTGAGTTTGCCGCCCTTTGCGCCGACCGCTGCGCCATGCTTTTCAGGGGCGAAATCGTATCCTGCGATATTCCTCGCAATTTCTTTTCAAGCAACAGTATTTACACCACCGCCGCCCACCGTATAACAAGGGGTTATTTTGATAACGCCATAACGGTCGAGGACGCGGCAGAGTTGTGCCTTAAAAACGGCAGGAGGTGCGGCAAGGACCGATGATTGCTATAAAAAGCAGTAAAATAAGGGGCACGTTAAAAATAATAATACCCTTTTTGGCAATTCCGCTTTTGGTTGTTTTGGGCGCACTTGTGTTTGACGCAAACAAGTATTTGCTGGTTTCTTTGGGCGTAGCCGTTTTGGCAATAATTTTGTTTATTGCGGGTTTTGAGAAAAAAACAACCGGCACAAGGCGTATGGTAATAGTGGCCGTTATGACGGCGCTTTGTATAGCAGGGCGTTTTATTCCGCTGTTTAAGCCAATTACCGCGCTTACTATAATAACCGCCATCTATTTAGGGGGCGAATCGGGCTTTTTGGTTGGCTCAATGGCGGCGCTGCTTTCTAATTTTTATTTTGGGCAGGGCCCCTGGACGCCGTTTCAAATGTTAAGCTGGGGGCTTATTGGCCTTATTGCCGGCTACCTTGCCACCCCCATTAAAAAAAGCAAAATATTTATGTGCGTTTTCGCGCTGCTATCGGGCGTGGCGTTTTCGTTTATTATGGATATTTGGACCGTGCTTTGGTACAGCGGAAGCTTCAACCCTGGTCTTTATCTTTCGGCAATTACCACCGCCATACCGCATACCGTTTTGTATGCCGTATCTAACCTTATTTTTATACTGTTTTTATCTAAGCCTTTCGGCGAAAAGCTTGAAAGAATTAAAATAAAATACGGGGTTTAAGCCTTTATAAAATCCCAATCCGACAAAAAACAAAACAGCGGCAAAACCATGCCGCTGTTTTCATGTTATATGCTTTTTACTCTAACGGTAAAATGACCGTAATGGTAAAATCGTTGCCGGTTTTGGTAGTGGCGGCGATGCTGCCGCCGTGGGCTTCAACAATGGCTTTGGCAATAGAAAGCCCTATGCCGTGGCCGCCGGTTTCGGAATTCCGGGAGGCATCAGAACGGTAGAACCGGTCGAAAACGTTTTGAAGATCGTCCACTTTGATGGCTTCTTTGGTTGTGTTGTATACCGTGAGGACCGCCGATTTTTTACGGGTTTTAAGCGTAAGCGAAATATTTCCGTTTCGCGGGGAATATTTAATGGCGTTTTCAAGCAAAATCGAAACCAACCGACGGACCGCGTCGGGCGAGCCATTAAGGGTAATACCACCGTCTACCGAAAGGGTAAAATCAATATCATTTGCGCTTGCAGGCGCGCGGAAAGATCCTGCGGTTTCGCTAACAAGGTCAGACAGCGGAAAATCGATTTTTCGCAAAGTGTGTTCGTCCTCTTCCATTTTTGAAAGAAGCACCAGGTTGTCGGTCAGCTTGGTGAGCCGTTTGGTTTGCTGGCGAATATCGTTAAGCTCTTCGCGTTCGCCCTCCGATTCGAGCAGGTCGATATTTGCGTTTATAATGGTAAGCGGAGTTTTTATTTCGTGGCCGGCGTCGGATATAAACCGCTTTTGTTTTTCAAAAGCGTCGGCCATGGGCGCGACAATTTTGCCCGCCGCGAAGAAGAAGGCGATAAATACCACGATACAACCGGCAAGCCCTACTACTACGCTTATGTGCAAAAAGCTTGCAAACGAGTCAAGTTTTCGTCCGCAGTCGAGAAAAATCACTTTGGTCCCGGTGTTATCGGCGGTTATTTGGTAGTGGTAATTATCTATATATCCGTGTTCGCCGCCGTGTTTGAGCGCCTTCGTTACGTAGTCTTCGACCGATTCCTCGTCAACCGCCGCAATGCGCGAAAGGTCGGACTCTACCGTTCCGTCCGACGAAACCATTACAACAAAATAGCGCGATTCATAAAACACTTCGGGCGACATGCCCTTGCGTATAAAATTATCGGGCATTTGCAGTCTTTCGCGCTCGGACGACTCGCCAAAAAAGGTCGGGGCGCCCGACAGCATGTCCAAAACCGAGTCGGCCTCGGCGGTTACCCGGCTGAAATTTATGAGGTTCATTATAAGCACCAAAACGGTCATAAGTATGAACATACAGACCGTACCCGTAATTAAAAATTTTCGTTTCAGCCTGTTAATCATTGCAGCTCTCCAAACAATAACCGGCGTTTCGCGACGACTTTATCTGAATATTCGCGCCCAGCGCCGTCAGTTTTTTACGCAGGTACGAAATATACACCCAAACAACGTTTATTTCGGCTTCGGTGTCCCATCCCCAGAATTTTTCCATAAACATATCGGTAGAAATCACCTGACGCGGATTATGCATAAAAAGTTCCATCATTTGGTATTCCTTATTGGCAAGACGAAAACTCCCCGCGGGGGAAGACAGTTCAAACGTTGCGCGATCAAGCGTAATGTTGCCAAGTGTAAGTTTTGTGTCGGTTTCGGTTTTGGTTCTGGTGATGCTGCGAATACGGGCAAGCAGCTCGCGGGTATCAAAGGGTTTTGGTAGGTAATCGTTTGCGCCGCTGTCAAGACCAAGTACGCGGTCCTCGATGTCCGACTTAGCCGTAAGCATTAAAACCGGAATATTATTACCTGCCGCGCGCAGTTTTTTAAGTACGGTTATGCCATCCGCTTTGGGCATCATAATATCTAAAATCGCCGCATCGTAGTTACCCGATTCAAGATAATCAAGCGCCTCTTGACCGTCAAAGGCGGCGTCGGCAGAATAGTTGTTTTTTTCGAGTATTTTTATAATGGCTTTCGACAGCGCGCGCTCGTCCTCTGCAAGCAGTATTCTCATAAAAAAGCCCCCTTTGTATTAAAGCTTAAACCATAAACCTTAACTGAGGTTAAAATTCTATATTTTACCGATAGTTTTTTATGACCGAAGCTTTTTTATTACCGGTTTTAGTTTTTTAGCAATCAGCGCCGCCAGTAAAAGTTTTACAATATCGGGTATTACAAACGGCAAAACGCAAACCGAAAACGCGGCGGCGAGGGTCATTTTGCCGGTTGAGTCTGCATAAACCGCCCAAAACCAAACCGTGCCAAAGGCGTAGCAAATCACAAGCCCCACAAAAAGCGAGAGTATCTGCGCTAACGGTTTTTCGCCGAAAATCTTTTGCGATATTGCAAAAATTATACCTATAAACAGAAAGCCGATAATATAACCGCCGGTAGCGCCCAACAGCGTCCCCGCGCCCGAGCGAAAGCCCGAAAACACCGGCAGCCCCACAAGTCCCAAAAGTATGTATACCGTTATGCCGCAAAGCCCGATTTTTGCGCCAAACACCGTTAAAACGCAAAAAATGGCGAAGGTCTGCAATGTAAAAGGTATTGTAAACGGTATTGTTATCCACGAGCAAACGGCAATAAACGCCGCGCTAAGCGCCGCCAGAATCATATTTACTATACTTGATTTTTTCATATAAAACACCTTTACCGTAACACAACAACGCCCCCGTTTTAGGCAGGGGCGGAAATCAGAGTTTTCATTACTTTGCCGAGCCGTACTTTTGCACGTGTTTTTTTATGGCATCAAAGGTTTTTTGACTTATGTAATGCTCAACGCGGCAAGCGTCCTCGGTCGCGGTTTTTTTATCTACGCCTAAGTTTATAAGCAGCTGGCTGAGCAGCATATGGCGTTCATAAATAACCTTTGCTCTTTTTTCGCCTTCTTTGGTAAGTTTAATATAACCATGATTATCGACCGTAATAAACGCCTTTTTTTTAAGAATCCCCACCGCGCGGCTTACCGACGGTTTGGAAAAGCCCATATAAGCGCCTACGTCTACACTTCGAACAAGCGGTGCCTTTTGTAATAATATGTATAGTGTTTCAAGGTACATTTCGCTCGATTCACTCATGATTATACCCCCTTACGTTTAACTTTTGCTTATTTATTATACCTTAATTGGGTTATTTTTTCAATAAAAATATGTTTTTTGAAAAAAAGAGGCAAAAAAATCGCAAAACCCCTTGACAAGTTAGCGGCGGCTAATTATAATATGAGTGGTTAGTGAAGGCTAACTCTTTTTTATCGTACAGAAGTTACCCTGCGCTAACCTAAATTTACGACGTATGGTTAGCCAGTGCTAACTGCACCATGGAGGAATAGTTGTGATACCGCTTTCTTTGGCAGATCAAGGCGAACCGCAGATAATTAAAAAAATCGGCGGCAACCCCGAAATTAAGCAACATTTAGAAAACCTCGGTTTTAATATAGGCGGCGAGGTTATAGTAGTAAACGCCCTTGGCGAAAACATAATCGTCAAGGTTAAAGAGGCTCGCGTTGCCATAAGCGACGAGCTTGCAAGAAAAATTATGGTATAAACTTTAAAGGAGGAATATACAGTGAAAACGCTCAGAAATGTCAAAATCGGAGAAACCGCGACCGTTATAAAACTTCACGGCGAAGGGGCGGTAAAGCGGCGCATAATGGATATGGGCATCACCAAAAACACATCTGTTTATGTGCGTAAGGTTGCGCCGCTGGGTGACCCGATAGAGATTACGGTGCGTAATTATGAGCTGTCTATCCGCAAAGCAGATGCGGAAATGATAGAGGTCGAGTAAAAATCTGCATATTTTTTTCGGTTTGCGGTTAGCGCCGTCTAACCGTTCAAAGCTCAAACGAGCAGAAAGGAAGCATTTTTTATGGATATACGAATTGCCCTTGCGGGTAACCCCAACAGCGGTAAAACTACCCTGTTTAACGCGCTGACCGGCTCGAATCAGTTTGTCGGAAACTGGCCGGGCGTTACGGTAGAGAAAAAAGAAGGCAAGCTTAAAAAGCACGACGGTGTTATAATTACCGACCTTCCCGGCATTTATTCTCTATCGCCTTATACTCTCGAAGAAGTCGTAGCGAGAAACTATCTTATCGGCGAGAGACCCGACGCGATTCTTAACATCGTAGACGGCACCAACCTTGAGCGCAACCTCTATCTTACCACCCAACTGACCGAACTCGGTATCCAGGTGGTAGTCGCTATCAATATGATGGATATTGTAAAAAAGGAAGGCGACAAGATAAATATCGCCGAACTCTCACGTCGGATCGGATGTCCGGTTGTTGAAGTATCCGCGCTTAAAGGGACGGGTGTGATCGAGGCAGCGGAAATGGCAATCGAAGCCGCAAAGAACGGTAAAACCATTCCTGGGCACAGTTTTTCGGGTCCTGTTGAACACGCGCTGGCGCACATCGAAGAAGCCGTCGTTCACGATATGCCCGAGGAACAGCAGAGGTGGTACGCCGTAAAGATATTCGAGCGCGACGAAAAGGTGCTTGAAAAAATGAACATCCCCGCACAAACGCTCGCACATATAGAAGAAGATATAAAAGCGGCCGAAAAAGAGCTTGACGATGACGCCGAAAGCATTATCACAAACGAAAGATACGTTTACATAGCCGAAGTCATCAAAGCGTGCTATAAAAAGAAAAAAGAGCGTAAGCTCACAAAGAGCGACAAAATTGATAAGGTCGTAACCAACCGCTTTTTGGGACTTCCGATATTTGCGATTATTATGTTTTTGGTCTATTACATAGCCATGGTTACGGTGGGCACCGCCGCAACCGACTGGGCCAACGATAACCTCTTCGGCGACGGCTACCACCTGTTTGGCATAGGCACCGCCGCCTATGAAGAAAAGGCCGAAAACTACGAGAGCGCCGCAAACGCTCTTGCCGCCTACGGTTTTGAATTTGACCTTGAAGACGAAGGTTTTGACGGCAAAGCGCTTATAGACGATCTAAAAGCCTTTACAACCGATAAGGCGACCGCAACGGTTGAGGTTACTGACGACGAAACACTCGAAGTATCGTCCCTTACGGTTTATTACGACAGCGTCCCCGACGACGCGGGCGACGACGTCAACGCCATGAGCTTCAAAGAAGCGACCGCCTACTTCGAAGAGTCGGGCTTTGAAGAACCCGACCCCGCCGAAGACGGCGTATGGGTGCCGGGCGTTCCGGCGCTGGTTGATATGGCGCTTGTGGACGGTTCGGGTAATTTAAGGGTACCCGACTGGCTTTACGGACTTATTCAGGACGGCATCGTAGCAGGTGTTGGCGCGGTACTGGGATTTGTTCCTCAGATGCTTGTACTGTTCTTTTTACTTGCAATTTTAGAAGGCTGCGGCTATATGGCGCGTATTGCCTTTGTACTTGACCGTATTTTCAGAAGATTCGGTCTTTCGGGCAAATCGTTTATACCCATGCTTGTCGGCACGGGCTGCGGAATCCCCGGTATTATGGCGTCGCGCACCATCGAAAACGAACGCGACCGCCGTATGACCATCATGACGACGACCTTTATACCCTGTGGGGCAAAGCTTCCGTTTATAGCCATGATCGCGGGCGCTCTGTTCGGCGGATCTGCGTGGGTCGCGGTTTCGGCTTACTTTATCGGTATGGCGGCGATTATCGTATCCGGTGTTATGCTGAAAAAGACCAAACGGTTTGCCGGCGATCCCGCTCCGTTTGTTATGGAACTGCCGGCATACCACCTGCCTACGCTTAGTAACGTACTGCGCTCGACCTGGGAACGCGGCTGGTCGTTTATCAAAAAAGCCGGCACAATCATCCTGCTTTCCACCATTGTCGTATGGTTTACTTCCTTCTTCGGCTGGGTTGACGGCTCATTCCGTATGCTTGCAGAAGAAGAAATGGAGTGCTCGATCCTCGCGTACATCGGCAAAGCGTTCGCCTGGGTTTTCGCACCTCTGGGATGGGGCAACTGGAAAGCGGCAGTCGCTTCGGTTACCGGACTTGTCGCAAAGGAGAACATCGTTGGTACGATGGGCATACTCTACGGCGACTGGGCGGGAATCAAAGCGTCCTTTGCAGTGCCGCATATTGCAGGTTTCTCTTTCCTCGTATTTAATCTGCTTTGCGCACCCTGTTTTGCGGCGATCGGCGCAATAAGGCGCGAAATGAACAACGCGCGCTGGACCTGGTTTGCCATTCTGTATCAATGCGGTTTTGCCTACGTTATTGCGCTTATGATAAACCAGTTCGGCAATCTGTTTACCGGTAACCTTGCGACCGGCGCGGGACTTGTCATAAATATTATCGGACTTATCGCCGCTTTTATCCTGCTTGGAGTGATGATCTATATGCTGTTTTTCAAGAAATACAAGGAATCGACCAAGCTGACGCAAAGCGTTAAGCTGTAGATGAAAATAAACCTTAAAAGGAGTGCGTCAAAGTGTTTGCATGGATTGCAAATAACGCAGTAACAATTATTACGGTGGTCTTACTGCTTGTTGTAATCGGAATTGCTTTGTTCTCTCTTTTGAAAGATAAAAAGCATAAATCCGGCGGCTGCACGGGCAACTGTGCAACCTGCGGCATGAATTGCTCTTCCGGTAAAAAAGAACCGTAAATTTTAAGCCCGGGGACAAACGCCCGAATATTACATCGGGATGTTTGTTCTCGGGTTTTTCAATAAAAGTTAGAGGTAAAACAAAATGGCAATTGTTCAATTTGATAATGTTTCAAGAATATATACAAGCGGCGATCATGAATTACGCGCGCTCGATCAAGTCAATTTCACGCTTGACGAAGGCAAATTCGTTGTTATTCTCGGTCCTTCGGGCGCCGGTAAAAGCACGCTCTTAAACCTACTCGGTTTCGATCCTGTTAACCTTCGGCGTTTCGCTCCTTGTCGGCTGGATGGTTGCGCGGAAGAACAAGAAGATAGATATGGTCGAAGCGCTCAAAAATTCGGAATAAGAGGTTGTTATGGAAAAGATCACGGTTAAGATAGACGGTATGATGTGTGGTATGTGCGAAGCGCATATCTGCGACACGGTAAGAAGAGCTTTCCCCGGGGCGAAGAAGGTGAAAGCGTCAAAAGCAAAAGGCGAAGCTACTTTTCTTACAGATGAGCCGATCGATAAAGAAAAAATAGAAAAGGCGATCACCGGAAGTGGCTATACGTTTATTTCAGTCAAATCCGAACCTTATGACAGCCCTGCAATTTACCACGGTTGATTTTTATGAGGATATGTGGTAAAATACTAATTAAGGTTGCAGCGCTCTTAGTGGGTTGCCTTGCCGGGCTTTGGCGGTTTGGCGTTATTATGATTATGACTGGCTGCACCGTGTTATTAAACGCTTTTGCAAAAGCCGGCGTGTTTTTTGAAAATATCGGTTTTACTTGAACTTAAATGGAATATAGGGGGAATTTCATTATCGCAATGCGATAATGAACAACAGATATGATAATCACTGTCGTTTGTGATGTACTCGGAGAAGAGAATAACGGCACGACCATAGCCGCAATGAACCTTATTCGCGCTTTATCAAAACGTGGTCATACTGTACGCGTTGTTTGTTCCGACGCCGCAAAAAAGAACCAGCCGGGGTATTATGTTGTGCCTTGTTTGAACCTCGGTCCGCTTAACGGCTATGTAGCCAAAAACGGCGTGGCGCTGGCTAAACCCGACAAAAAAATTATTTCGGAAGCCCTTGACGGCGCCGATCGGGTACATATTATGATGCCCTTTGCATTAGGCACCGCGGCGGCTAAAATTGCCCGCAAACGCAAAATACCGATCACGGCGGGTTTTCATACCCAGGCCGAAAACTTCACCAGCCACATTTTTATGAAAAACATAACCCCGGCAAACAGAATTACCTACCGCGTTTTTTACCATAATCTTTACAGATACTGCGATTTTATTCATTATCCTTCGAAGTTTATCTGCGACACCTATGAAAGCGTAGTAGGCGAAACCCCGCACAAGATAATTTCCAATGGCGTAAACGCTGTGTTTAAGCCTAAGGCAATAGAAAAACCCAATAATCTTAAAGATAAATACGTGGTGCTGTTTACCGGCAGATACAGTCCCGAAAAAAGTCATAATATACTTATAGACGCGGTCGCAAAATCAAAATACCGCGATAAAATACAACTGATTTTCGCCGGCGAAGGGCCGCGCAAAGATAATATTATACGCCGCTGTAAACTTCGCGGAATAAATGCGCCCGTAATGAAGTTTTTCGACCGTGAAACACTTGTTGACGTTATAAATACGGCGGACTTGTATGTGCATCCTGCCGAAATCGAAATCGAGGCAATCGCCTGTTTAGAGGCTATTTCCTGCGGAAGAGTTCCGCTTATTGCAAATTCGCCCCGCAGTGCTACACGCTATTTTGCGCTTAGTGAACGCAACCTTTTCAAGTGCAATGACCCGCGCGATTTGTCGCAAAAGATGGACTGGTGGCTTGAACACCCCGATGAGCGTAAAGAGTGCGAAAAACAGTATATTGGCTACGCGGCGCAGTTCGATTTTGAAACCTGTATGAACCGTATGGAACAAATGATTATCGAGGCAGGGCAAAACCGTGAAAGATAAAAAGATTGTTTATTACAGTGACCCGATAAACGACGATTTTGCCGACAACGATATAAAAACCCGATATATACCGGTTGACTTTTGCTATGTTCACAAATCTGTAATTTGGAAAGTTTTAAGTTTTCTGCTTTATTATGTTATAGCGCTTCCGCTTGTGTGGTTTATGGCAAAAGTGATTTTGGGGTTAAAATTCAAAAACCGCAAGGTTTTTAGAAAATTAAAGGGACAGGGCTTCTTTTTGTACGGCAATCATACCCAGCCGCTGGACGCCTACGTACCGCCCCTGGCGGCTTTCCCGAAAAGGAGTTATACTCTTGCCAACCCCGACGCGGTGTCTATACCCGGCATCAAAAATCTTGTGATGATGCTGGGAGCGCTGCCCGTGCCTTCACAGCGCTTAGGTTTTAGGCCCTTTATTGACGCGATAAACACCCGCCTGGCGCAAAATTCATGTATTGCCGTCTACCCCGAAGCCCACATTTGGCCCTACTATACCGGTGTGAGGCCTTTTCGCGATTCGTCTTTCCGATATCCCGTAATGATGAACGCGCCGGCGGTAGCTATGGTAACCACCTACCGCAAACGAAAAGGGCTGTTCTGCTTTGTTAAACGCCCGGGTATGACCGTATCGTTTTCGGAAGTTTTTTATCCCGATAAAACCCTTACCGACAGGCAATCCCGTGAGGACCTGCGCAACCGCGCGTTTGAATTTATGGACCAAACTGCCCGCACCGCCCATCAGGTCGAGTACATCCGTTACGAATACAGACCAAAAGAAAAACGCGATCGGGTTTTATAAATCCTTTAAGCGCAAAAGTATATTCGGGCCAAAACATAAAGCGGTTTTTACATACCGTAAAGTAATGAAAAAAAGCGGTTATGCCGCTTTTTTTATTTTACTTATTTTTTTGGTAACAACTATATTTGCAGGCTCTTGACAAACATATAAGTTTGTTATAATCTTAATGTGAGAAGATTTATATAAAATGGCAGGTTAGTTTATGGATATTGTGTATAAAATTATAGCCTTGCTTGGCGGTTTATCGATGTTTTTGTACGGTATGCGCACAATGGGAGACAGCCTTAAAAACAATACCGGCGGCGCCATAAAAACGGTGCTCGCCAAGGTTGCCGATAATCCGCTTATCGCTTTTTTGCTGGGTACGCTTATAACCTGTGTTATTCAAAGTTCCACCGCCACCATTGTACTTACGGTGGGGCTTGTAGGCGCCGGGTTTTTATCTTTTCGTCAGTCGGTCGGTATTGTGCTTGGCGCTAATGTCGGCACCGCAATTACGGCGCAAATTATAAGGCTTATGGACCTTAAGGCGGGACAAACCAGCATACTTTATTTATTTAAGGCCGATAACCTTGCCCCGCTGGCTTTGTTTGTAGGCATAATTTTAATTATGTTTTCAAAATCGGGCGGTTCCAAAAACGTCGGTTCTGTTTTTTCGGGACTAGGTATTTTATTTATGGGCCTTATTTTTATGGGTAACGCCGTTGCCTCGTTCAAAGAACCGCTGTCTAAACTTTTAACCTCTTTTTCAGATAATTACGCGTTGGGCTTTATTGCCGGCGCGGGTGTTACGGGCGTTATACAAAGCTCCTCGGCGGTTATCGGTATTCTGCAGTCGCTCGCAAGTAAGGTTGGCGTGCAGTTCTGCGGCGTTTTTGCGGTTATTATCGGCGTAAATATAGGGGACTGCATAACAACTTTCCTGGTTAGCCGCATAGGCGCAAACAAAAACCAGATAAGGACAACCGTTGTGCATATTATTTACAACCTGATTGCGGCGGTTTTAATTATTGCGGCTTTGTTTGTCGGCAAAACCACCGGTCTTATTTCAAATGATTTATGGAATATGACGCTCGACGCCGGCGGAATAGCCAATCTTCACGGATTGTTCCGTTTGGTACCGGCGATTCTGCTTTTGCCTTTTAGCGGTATGATGGCGAATCTTGCCGAAAAAATAATTCCCGACAACCGGGAAAAAATCGAAGACGATTTTGTTATTGCCGAAAAGGCGCTTCGCGAACACTTAGACCCTCACCTTATTACAAGCCCGGGTTTGGCGCTCGACCAAACCCGAATACTAATAGGGAAAATAGCCGAAAACGCCATAATGAATTTTAATGCGGCGTGTACGCTTATAAACCATTTTGACGGCGAACAATACGAGCGTATTCTTAATCGTGAGGTGCTTTTAGATAAAATGACCGACGCCGCCAATCAGTATATTGTATCGCTTTCGCCGAACATTACTCTTGAAAGCGACAACCGTATGCAAAACTTTTTACTTAAGGTTTTGCCCTGCTTTGAACGCATTGGCGACCAGGCGATACACATTTCGCAAAACGCCCAAACGCTTAACCAAAACGGCAGCGCTTTTTCGGACGACGCCAAAAGCGAAATAAAGGTTGCGACCGACGCGGTTAAAGATATTCTTAATATTACAAAGACGGCCTACGATACTTTTGATACGAAAACCGCACGAATGGTCGAGCCGCTTGAAGAGGTAATCGACGAGCTGGTTAAAAATCTCCACGCAAGACACGTCGACCGTATGACCAAGCACACCTGCGTTGTGGTAAACGGCATACAGTACCAAAACCTTTTACAGCATTTTGAACGGGCGTCTGACCAATGTTCCGATATTGCGGTATATATTACAGAACAAACCGATAAGCAGATAATCGGTAGGGAACACCAGTACGTTTATGACCTGCATCACAACAGTTCCGCCGAATACCGTGATATGTTTGAAGAAAATTACAAAAGGTATTTTAATATGTTGCCCAAAAGCACGGTAGACGCCGCCGGCGGTTAAAACATTAAATTTTTCACCTGCAACCTCGATCTATACCCAAAACCGGTTTGTCCTTACCACGGGTCAGCCTTAACTAAGGAGAGAAAGCATTCTCATCAATTCAAAACGCGATAGTTTCGGTTATTGCGTATATATTACTGCTTATCGGAATTGCGCTCACGGTAATTACCGATTTTTATATCTATAAAACCCATAAAACGACCTTTCTTATCGTGCTGGCGCTGGTCGCCACGCTGGTCATACAAAATGTCGCCGATTCTTTACTGACTTGAACGCCGTATGTGGTCGCGCGGAAGATCATAAGTATATACTGGTACTTAATTCGCCCTGCGATTATTGTTATTTTTCACTATTTTCTCGAAAGCAAAAAAGCAATTTTTTACCGTCTTGTTTTCTCTGCTGTTTTTATGCGCCGCAACTTGCTTACTGACTCTGATCTTCTACAACAATCCCACTAACCGAATAACGTCAAAGCGGAGCCGTGTACCGGACGGCTCCGCTTTTGCCATATTTATAATTCTGCCGTTTTTAATAAAACAACAAACGCTTATTCAACTACTGTCTGCTCGGTTTCGGAAATTGCAAAAATTGTGAGAAAAAGCAAATCCATATCGCTGTTTTGCGTCCAAAAACGGTAATAATATTTCCCTACCGGAATATTGATTTTATGTTCTGACGCTTCATCTTCATGCACATATTTGCCGCTGGTTTCAATTCGGGCGAAAGGTTTACCGTCCTTTGAGATGTCATAAATAAGGTTCGGGAATTTGCTGTGCAAATTTGTCTTTATACGAATTCCGCGCGAGTGGAGAAGTTCCCAGATGTTTTCACCGTCAAACTTAAACCATGATGTTGCAGAAAAGAACTCATCATTATAGTTCTGTGTTATGGTGTGACCGACCTGATGTTCTTTAACGCTTCCGGTTATATGATTATTGAATTCAAAAGTCCTCGCACCGACAAGCGCCTGCTTAGTCATTTTGCCTTCAAACAAAACCTTTTTATTTACGTCTTCGATTATGTAGCCGGGTTTGAAGGTTTGACCGTCAAATTTACAATAATATTCGTTTGTGCCGGGTGCGGTTTTAAGTCCTTCAAATTCGGCATCAGACGCATAAGTGCCGCCGGGAATTGCGCTGTCAAGTTCACGGCTTTTTTTGAAAGCGTCTACCGTCTTATATACGCCGAAAACTATCGCCGCCGCGCCAACTACAATAATAACCGGCGCAAGAAAGTCCATTTTGCTGTTGGTGATTTTTTGGGGATCTGCCGGGTCGTAATATACGGTAATATCGTCGCCTACGGCATATGAGCCTTCCATATTCGAAAAAGAGCTTTGGTATTCTTTACCGTTTGCCGTATAAGTAAACTCAATATCATATTGCTGATTTTCGTCCGCCTCTTTCGGGCATTCCGTAACAGCGGTGATTTTTGCTGTTGTTTCAATAAAATTATCGGTTTTGAAACCGAGCATGAGCACGCCGAACACAATAAGTATTATGCCTGCAGGGATAAAGAATCTCGCAGGGCCGGTGTTTCTCATGATCCTCGCAAATTTGTTTTCGGTATTCATTTGATATTCTCCTTTAACACGGTGTTTTAATCGCTTATACTATTATAAACCGATCCATCGGTCTTTGCAAGGAATGTTTGCAAAAAACTTGTCAAAGAAAACGGTTTTAATTCAACCGTCAGCATGGTCAGAGTGGAGATAACGGATTTGACTATACCCAAAATAAAGCCAAGTATTATCGGCACCTGCGCGCATTTTTCCTCAATTGACCATAAACGAAGCCGCAGGCATCAAAAACATGTCTGCGGCTCTTCTCAGCTTTGAGTAAAAACTTAGCTGGTAATCAAAATACTCCTTAAGCGGGTTTTTCATTTAGGTATCACGCTCACATATTTACGACAATAGTTTTTTTATTGATTCAATAGTATCAGAGTTCAATCGCTTTTTGCCGGGCGTGTGGATCGCATGATCAATATCGCCAACACTTGATAAAACATATTCGCTATCCACCGGGCTTGACGCACCGATAATCATGGCGTATCCGTCCACCCACACCGAAACTCCGTAATAATCCAAATATTTTGCCAAAATATATACTTCTCTTTTCACCTGTTTGATTGGATTTTTAACGGTCTTATAATAAGGATTTCCGGCGTCGCTGAAATGAACTTTTGTCCATTCATAATCATCTTCCGAACCGGATAGACGTCCGCTGTAATTCTTGACCTCAATAATGAATACTCCGAATTTATTGACGATCACATTGTCCAACTCGGTTGGCTTTCCGTCGAAAGCAATTGAAACGTTTGTATAATAAGCGTCATCCTCTCGCAGAACGGAACTAATGTATCTTGCTGCAATATGTTCTCCTCGTCGCCCTGCTGCTCTGTGAGGCGGCTCAATTGTAAAACTATCGGATTTCGAGGCAGCATATATGATAAAGATAATCAGGACAATAATTGCCCCTATTACCAAATATTCCATATCATCCCCACTTTGAACAAATTTTATATTAAAATAATACTACATAAATTCTTTTGTTTCAAGTGGCATTCAGTCGGATAAATCGCATATTTTACACAACTCCTCCTTGCGGTACAATGGTATCGCAAAGGAGGAGTTTTATTATGAGTTTACGATTTTCAAGAGTTACTCTGTTTTCAGCCGGTAAGACCACAAGTTTTTAGTCGGAGGAATACCACAGAGTCAGGCGAATCTGCAACGCTGGACCGCCTATGACAACTACATTTCCGACGTTCCGGGATACACGGCGGTCAACACCCACGTCGAAACGTTCCTCTACGGCGACGACGGAGAAGAATGTGAGGAAGGAGGATAAATTCACCCCATCAAGCCTGCGGCTTGCCGGGGACCCCGAAAAAAACGGAGCAGGCGAACCTGCTCCGGTACATAGGATAAAATGAATCAATTCTCAGGGTTGTTCATTTGTTTTTTATAATCATCTCCGCAGTTTGTCTTTGCTGTTCTTCCGACGTTATAGACGGTTCTCCGTCTCCCGCCTGCTCTCCGTAATTGCCGAACTGTGCGTGGTTTCCACCCTCGATCACGCACTTAACA
>CADBUL010000067.1 GCA_902797875.1 Oscillospiraceae bacterium
GCGCCATAACCACCACCGCGGGACTTGTGCTGCCTTCTGTAATTATCATAATGCTGATAGCCATAAGCCTTTCAAAATTCAGCAACAACCGGTTTGTAAAATCGGGGTTTTACGGGATACGCCCTGCCGTTATGGCGTTTATCGCCGTAACCGCGCTAAACCTTATGATACCGCTGTTTGTATTTGAAAGCGGTATAAATATTAAGGCGATTATACTGTTTCTGGTTTTAATGCTGTTTACAAACATCAAACCGCTTAAAAAAATCCATCCTATCGCCACAGTGGGCATTGCCGCGGCGGCAGGAATAATCTTTTCTTTTTAATAAATGTAATAGGCATAAAAAAACTCACCCGAACGGGTGCGTTTTTTTAGGTTTTACAGCAAATTACTGAAGCTCTACGGTAGCGCCGGCTTCTTCAAGTTTAGCCTTCATGCTTTCAGCTTCGTCTTTGGAAACGTTTTCTTTAATAGCCTTAGGAGCAGCCTCTACAACTGCTTTTGCTTCGGCAAGGCCAAGACCAAGAAGATCTTTTGCAACCTTGATAACGTTGATTTTGTTAGCGCCGATTTCTTTAAGAACTACGTTGAACTCGGTCTTCTCTTCTGCAGCGGCAGGAGCAGCACCGGCAGCGGGAGCAGCGGCAACAGCTACGGGAGCGGCGGCGGATACGCCGAATTCTTCTTCAAGGGCTTTTACGAGCTCGGAAAGTTCAAGAACGGTTAATGCTTTTACTTCTTCGATAAGGTTTTGTACTTTTTCTGACATTTTATTTTCCTCCAAATAATAAATGATTTTTTTAGTTTTTATGGTGTTATTTTAGGCGCCCTGCTTTTGCGCTATGGCGTCGATGACGGTAACAAGGGAACGTAACGTTCCGGCACACACACCCGCAAAACCGGATATCGGTGCGTTGAGACCGCCGAGTGCTTTTGCAATAAGCTCTTCGCGAGAAGGCAGCTTTGCAAGTTCTTTAACCTGACTGTCGGGGATGGCTGCGCCATCGATAAAGCCGATTTTAATGCTGAAGTTTTCGTTACCTTCGGCATATTTGCAAAGAATTTTTGCGGCTGAAACATAGTCAGATTCGCTGGTGGCAAGTGCTGTGGTTCCGTTTAGCTTTTCTTCAAGACCTTCAAGACCGACTTCTTTTGCGGCGCGGCTAAGCAGTGTATTTTTTACTACGGTGTAGTTAACACCGGCTTCGCGCAGTTCTTTACGCAATTTGGTGTCGTCCGCAACCGAAATGCCTTTATAATCGACTATAACGCCTGCGACCGTACTCTTAAGTCTTTCCGAAAGCTGTGCAACCATAGCTTTTTTTGCTTCTAAAACCTGAGTGCTCGGCAACTTATTTTCCTCCTTTTTAAGATTTGGGCTTATGTGAGGTAAGCCTGTCGCCAAAATCAAAAAAACCTGCTCTCGCATAACGAGAACAGGCGGAAAAACGAACTAAATTCGTGCCCATCCTCGGCAGGTGAACGAATCTTTACGCCGTATGGCACCTACTGTCTTAAGATTTGCGACTTATGTATTATATATTATAAAAGACGGTTTGTCAAGTTTTTATTTATTTAATTTTGCAAAAAGTTTTATAAGCGCCTTTTTTTCAATACGCGAAACGTAGGAGCGCGATATATTCAGCTTTTTTGCTACCTCGCGTTGGGGAAGTTCTTTTTGACCCGACAGGCCGTAGCGGTAGTTTATTATGGTACGCTCGCGCGGGGTCAGCTCGGTAACAAGCAGTTCCCTTAGTTTTTCGATTTTTATGCCGGTATCGATTTTATCGACCACGTCATCGTCATCCGAAATTACGTCCATAAGGGTAAGGCCGCCTTCACCGTCGCATTCGAGAGCCTCGTTTAGAGATATATCCTGCGAACACTTTTTAGCCCCGCGAAAATACATAAGTATTTCGTTTTCGATACAGCGCGCCGCGTAGGTTGAAAGTTTTATACCTTTTGCGCTGTTAAAGGTAGAAATGGCCTTTATAAGACCGATGGTGCCAATAGATACAAGGTCATCCTGGTCGCACCGCTGCCCGGAATACTTTTTGGCGATATGGGCTACAAGCCGCAAATTATGTTCAATTAAAAGGTTTTTTGCCTGTAAATCGCCGTTTTCGTAGCGCTGTATAAGCGCTTTTTCTTCTTTATCGTTAAGCGGCGGCAAAAAAGAACCCGAATACTCGGGATGAAGCGCCATAAAAACGATACTTGCAAAAAGTCCTGACAACAAAGAAAAGAGCATAAAAAATCCCCCTAACATAATATCTATGCAGGACGAAACAAAATTTGCAAAAAAGCGCCTTTTATGTTATTATAATGTAAACCATCTTAGCGGAGGATTTAGTATGAAGATTCACGGTCTTCAAAAAATGACCCTTTTAGACTACCCCGGAAAGGTCGCCTGTACGGTCTTTTTCGGCGGTTGTAATATGCGCTGTCCGTTTTGTCATAACGCCCTGCTTGTAACCCAAATTGAGGACGGCGGTGCCATAACCGATACCGACGTTTTGGATTTTCTTAAAACGCGGCAGGGTCTTTTGGACGGCGTTGGCATTACCGGCGGCGAGCCGCTGCTTCAACCCGAAATTATACCGTTTGTTCAAAAAATAAAAGAACTTGGGTTTAGCGTAAAAATAGACACCAACGGCACAAGACCTCAGGTGCTTAAGGAACTTGTAGGTAAAAAACTTGTTGATTATGTAGCGGTAGATATAAAGAACCGCAAAGAAAAATACGCGCAGACGGTAGATATTGATAACTTTGATATTACGCCTGTGGAAAAGACGGTGGAGTTTTTGCTGTCGGGCGCGGTCGACTATGAATTTCGCACGACGGTGGTTAAAAATTTTCACACCACCGAAGATATTGTCGCCATTTGCGAGTGGATAAAGGGTGCTCGGCGTTATTTCTTGCAAAACTTTGTAGACAGCGGCAACCTTATAGGTAAAAATATGCAAGGGGTGCCGCCCGAAGAAATGCAAAAAATGTGCAAGGCGGCGCAAAAAATTATTCCAAACACCTCTTTGCGCGGCATTTAGGTCATATATAATATGTAAAAGCAGGGCAAAACGCAGGTTTTGTCCTGTTTTTTGTGCGAAAATGTGTAATTTTTACGTTAAACACAATATATTGTGTATTTTATACTTGACAAAACACAACATAAATGTTATACTTACACTTGCGAGACTAAAGGCTTACACCAAATATGCCTAATATAAAGGGGAATGAAAGATGTATACAGTAGTAAAAAGAGATGGAAAAACGGTTGATTTTAACACCGCCAAAATCAAAGACGCCATCACACGGGCTTTTGACGCCTGTAAGATTAAATACCATCCAGATACCATCGACTTTTTGTCGCTGAAGGTTACCGCGGATTTTGAGCCGAAGATCAAGGACGACAAAATTACGGTTGAGGACATTCAGGACAGTGTTGAGTCGGTACTGATTAAATCCGACTATGAAGAGGTTGCAAAGGCGTACATCCTCTACCGTAAACAGCACGAAAAAATCCGTAATGTTGCCGACACAATGGTCGACTACAAAAAGATTATAGACAATTATCTTAACGTAAACGACTGGCGCGTTAAAGAGAATTCGACCGTTACCTATTCGGTAGGCGGCCTTATTCTCTCGAACTCGGGCGCGATTACGGCTAACTACTGGTTGTCGGAAATTTACGACGACGAGATCGGCAATGCCCACCGCAACGCCGATATTCATATTCACGATCTTTCAATGCTTACCGGCTACTGTGCGGGCTGGTCGTTAAAACAGCTTATTCAAGAGGGTCTTGGCGGCGTTCCCGGAAAAATAACTTCGGCACCTGCAAGCCATCTGTCCACCCTTTGCAATCAAATGGTTAACTTTTTAGGCATCATGCAAAATGAGTGGGCTGGTGCTCAAGCGTTTTCATCATTTGACACTTATCTTGCTCCGTTTGTTA
>CADBUL010000068.1 GCA_902797875.1 Oscillospiraceae bacterium
GAAATGGGTGAAATGCTGTTTTGTCATTTCGGCATATCGGGACCACTGTGTCTTTCTGCTTCGGCAAAGGGCGATTTTGCAAACCGCCGCTACATCGGGGTTATCGACCTGAAACCCGGTCTATCGCACAAGCAACTTGAAGATAGAATACTTCGCGATTTTGCCGAAAACCAAAATAAAGAAATTTCAAACGTTATAGGGGGCTTAACCCCCCACAAACTCGGTTTGCAGGTCTTAAATCAAGCGGGTATACCCGCCGATACCAAAATAAATTCACTTACCAAAGAAATGCGAAAATTGCTTTGCGATACCCTTAAGTCTTTCAAGGTAAATATCGACGGCACAAGACCCATCGACGAAGCGATTATTACCCGCGGCGGCATAAACGTCAAAGAAATCAACCCCAAAACTTTCGAGTCAAAACTTGTTAAAGGTCTTTACTTTGCCGGCGAGATTTTAGATGTTGACGCCTATACCGGCGGGTATAATCTTCAAATAGCGTTTTCTTCGGCATACTCGGCCGCCATTTCTGCGGCGCAAAATAACTAAGAGGAGCATATTTATGAAAATTAATATCGCAATCGACGGACCGGCCGGAAGCGGCAAAAGTACGATTTCAAAAGAAATCGCAAAAAAAATGGGCATTATCTATGTCGATACCGGCGCCCTTTATCGCGCAGTGGGACTTAAACTTGTAAATAACGGCGTTACCGCCGACACCGAGCCGCCCGTAGTCGAAATTTTGAAGGATACGGTGGTTACCATAAAGTTTGTCGAGGGCGCTCAAAGGGTGTTTTTAGACGGACAAGACGTATCCGACCTTATTCGCACCCAGCAAATTTCCATGATGGCGTCAAAGTGTTCGGCGCTTCCTTGCGTGCGCGAATTTTTACTTGAAATGCAGCGTAAACTCGCGCGAGAAAACTCGGTTATAATGGACGGCCGCGATATCGGTACGGTAGTGCTGCCCGCAGCCGACGTTAAAATATTCCTTACCGCTTCGCCCGAGTGCCGCGCCAAAAGGCGGTTTATTGAACTTTCCGAAAAAGGGGACAACACCCCATACGAAGAGATACTAAAAACCGTTATTGAACGCGACTACAACGATTCTCACCGCGCCATCGCCCCCCTTAAAAAAGCCGATGACGCCATAGAAATCGACACAACCCCCATCGGTTTGCAAGAATCGATAGAGCTTATCTACAACACCATTTTACAACAGGTTGAAAAGAAGGGACAAAAGTGAGCAAACTTTACCGTTTTTGCCGTGGTCTTGCAGCTATTTTCGTGTTTATCTGCTACCGGGTAAAGGTTATAAATGCCGATAAGCTTTCCGCAAGCGGCGGCGTTGTGCTTTGCTGTAACCATGTTGCGGCAATCGACCCGGTAATACTGGGTGTAAAATGCAAAAGACAGCTTTGTTTTATGGGCAAAGCTGAACTGTTCAAAACCCGATTAACCAGGTATTTGTTCACAAAACTCGGCTCTTTTGCGGTTGAACGCGGAAAACACGACCACGGCGCAATACAAAAAGCGCAAGAGGTTGTAAAAAACGGCGGCGTTTTTGCCATTTTCCCCGAAGGAACACGGTCTAAGACGGGCGAGATAGCAAGAGCCAAACCCGGCGCCGCCCTTGTAGCGGTTACCGCCGGAAGCGACATTTTGCCGGTTGTCATTAAATACGGTGCATTAAAGCGCAAAATTTTTTGTAAAGTCACGCTGAAATTCGGTGACCCCGTAAAAATCAATCCCGAGGTAAACACAAGGGACGACATTCGCCGTATAACCGAAAACCTGACCGAAATTTTAAGGGAGTTGCACAGTACAATATGAACATCACCTTGGCAAAAACCGCCGGATTTTGTTTCGGCGTAAACCGTGCGGTAGATATGGCGCTTAAATACGCAAAAACATCTAAAAAGGTTTGCACGCTCGGTCCTATAATACATAACGAAAATGTTGTAAACGACCTTAAAGAAAAGGGTGTTGACGTTGCACACAGCGTTGACGATCTGTCGGGCGACGAACTTGTAATAATTCGTTCGCACGGGGTAGCGCCTTCGGTTTTGCGGCAAGCAGAACAAAAAGGAGTAGAGATTGTAGACGCCACCTGTCCCTATGTTGCCAAAATTCACAAAATAGTAAGCGGCATTACTCCGGTTTTAATTGCCGGCGATAAAAACCACGAAGAGGTAAAAGGCATAATGGGACACGCGGGCGGCGATGTTTTCGTCTTTCAAAGCGAAGAGGAGCTTGTCGATTTAACCCGAAATCACCCCGAAATTTGTCAAAATGACCTAATTGTGGTGTCGCAAACTACCTTTAATCGTGCAATTTTTGAAAAATGTATTATTTTTTTAAAAAAAGTATGTACAAAAGCCAAAGTTTTTGATACAATATGTAAAGCGACCGCGCAACGTCAAGACGAAGCGCGCGCGCTGGCTAAGTCTAACGATGCTATGGTGGTTATCGGGTCTAAAACAAGCTCGAACACCGCCAAACTATTTGATATCTGTTCAAAAGAGTGTAAAACCTATTTTGTAACCTCGGCGCAGGAGATTGATCGCGCGTGGTTTAAGGATGTAAAAAACGTTGGCGTCGTTGCAGGGGCATCAACCCCGGCTTTTATTATTAAGGAGGTTATTAAAACCATGTCAAACGAAAACACTGAGGAAAAGGTATTAAGCGCTGAAATAACCGACGATATGTCGTTTGAGGAGGCGCTCGAAGCCTCGCTCAGCCGTTTTAATACCGACCAAAAAGTAAAAGGCGTTGTCCTTGCGGTTACACCCACCGAAATTCAGGTAGATATCGGTCGCAAACAAACCGGTTACGTCCCGGCAGACGAATACTCGACCGACAACGTAGACCTTCAAAAAGAGGTTAAGGTCGGCGACGAACTCGATCTTGTAATTATGAAGGTTAATGATGTTGAAGGCACTGTTATGCTTTCCAAAAAGAGATTTGACCGCAGTGCCAACTGGAGCAAAATCCAGGAAGCTTTAGACAGCGGCGAGGTTCTTGAAGGCACCGTTAAAGAGGTCATTAAAGGCGGTATGATTATCAAGGCGTTCGGCTACGATATTTTCGTGCCCGCTTCGCAGGCTTCGGTACGCCGCAATGCGGATCTTAGCGTATACGTCGGCAAAGAGGTTCCCTTTAAGATTATTGAAATCCGCCGCCGCCGCAATATAATCGGTTCTTGCAAAGCTATGCTTAAGGAACAGGAAGACGCCGCCGCCGCAAAAATTTGGGAAAACATCGCCGTTGGCGACAAATTTATGGGTACCGTTAAATCGCTTACCGGTTTTGGCGCGTTTGTTGATATCGGCGGGGTAGACGGTATGGTACATATTTCGGAACTGTCCTGGCAGCGCATCAAACACCCCAGCGAGGTTGTAAAAGTCGGCGATACCATCGAGGTTTACGTAAAAGCTCTCGATACCGAAAAGAAGAAAATTTCACTCGGCTACAAAAAGGCTGATGAAAATCCCTGGACCATCTTCCTTAATAATTACAACATCGGCGATACCGTAAATGTTGAAATAGCAAACATTGTAGACTACGGCGCATTTGCCCATATCTGCGCCGGCGTTGACGGTCTTATCCATATTTCGCAGATTTCTTACGACCGTATCGAAAAACCGCAGGACGTTTTGTCAACAGGTCAAAAGGTTGACGTTAAAATCACCGACATCGACCTCGATAAAAAACGCGTAAGCCTTTCGATCAAAGCGCTTATCGACCCGCCTAAGAAGGAAGAGGTAGCCGAAGAAGTGGTTGCCAATACCGAAAGCGGAGAAATCGCTCCCGAGATTTTAGCTCAAGCCGAAGAACAGGCGCAAGAGCCTGCCAAGGTTGAAGAGCCCGCTGCTGAAGCTCCCACAGAAGAAGCTGCTCCCGTAGAAGAAGCCGCGGCAGCAGTACCGGCAACCGAAGAAACGGCAGAATAATTGAGCGTTACAGCACCGACGACCCTTGCGCCGTCGGTGTTTTGTTTTGCGAAAAATAAAGTTGAAATAAACCAAAATTCGGTATATAATAGGTACATAAAAAGCCTTGTAAAAGGGAATAGGTCGCAAGATAGCAAAATTTTTGTGAAAAGTATTGACAAAACCAAAATAATGATTATAATTAAATTGTCGATAATTTTCACAAATCCCCTTAATCGCTCTGTGACTGACAATTAGTTGTCTTTTGCAGAGCGTTTTATATAATAAGAGGTAGATGTATATGAAAACCGTAATTAAAGTTTTAGCGTTGTGCTTGTTGATTATAATGCCGGCGACACTTTTTTGTTCCTGCATGCAAAAAGATGAAGGCGGATCTCCGGCTTCGTCCGATACTCTTACAATGTACGGCAAAGAGCCGGATCTTGAAAAACTTATGCAGGATATTAAAACTAAAACGGGTATAGAAGGTTTAACCGAAGTACCGCAAAATAATCTTGACGCGGTTTTTGGTATCGATCCGCGATTAGTTGAAAAATCCGCCTGCGCTACCGCTTCGTCAAAGCCGTTTAACCAGGAAATAATAATAGTCAAAGCGCGCGACGACCTTGCTTACGAAAATATTCTTTCGATATTAGAGATTAGACTTGGTACTATTCAAGAAAAGGCAAAAGGTTTTTCAGAAAAAGACCGCGCCGCGGCGGAAGGCTTAAAAATTATGAACAACGGCAGATACCTCGCCCTGTTTATTGCCTATGATTATAAAATCGCTCAAGACCTGTTTACCAATTCGTTTTAAGCCGTCGAAACCTTCAATAAAATAATAAATAATTGTTGACACGGTCCGCTTTTTGTGATAGTATATTTGTAACCTAAAGACGTTGACCGGGAATAAGTAGATTTGCGTTTCAACATGCAGAGAGCCGTCGTTTGGTGAAAGACGGATGGAGAGCGCACATTGAATTCATCTCGAGAGTCGCGCATACGAACGGCAAACGCCCATTAGTTTGCGACGGGTTCGCCCGTTACAGCGATAAGGAATAGGATACTCCTGCTCCAAAGTGGCCGTGTTAGTGCGGCAATTGAGGTGGTACCGCGGTTATCGTGTTATGCACGTTGTCGTCCTCTGTTAATTCAGAGGACTTTTTTGTTTTATATACATTTTTGGAGGAAGTACAATGACAATAGTAGACATCTTAAAACAGAACGCCCGAAAATACGCAGATGAGACGGCGCTTGTGGAAATCAACCCCGAGTTCGAGCCGTCCAGCCGTATAACCTGGCGTGAGTATGCCCTGGTTCAACCCGAGGCAGGCCAGCCTTTTCGCCGCGAAATAACCTGGGGCGATTTTTACGATAAAGCTAACCGGTTTGCCAACCTTTTGCTTTCAAGAGGTGTTAAGCGCGGCGATAAAATTGCAATTCTGTTAATGAATTCTATCGAGTGGCTTCCGGTCTACTTTGGTATTTTAATATCCGGCGCAATAGTGGTGCCGCTTAACTACCGTTACACATCGGAAGAAATCAAATACTGTATTGATAAGGCCGATTGTTCAATGCTTGTATTCGGACCTGAGTTTATAGGCAGAATAGAAGAGATTTGCGAGCAGCTTCACAATATTACCGATATGTTTTACGTTGGCGAACAATGCCCCACCTTTGCCGACAGTTTCGACAGCACCATCAAAAACTGCTCCAACGCCGCCCCCGAAATTCCTCTTGCCGAAGAGGACGACGCCGCCATCTACTTTTCATCTGGTACAACCGGTTTTCCAAAGGCGATACTTCACACACACCAAAGCCTTATACACTCTGCAAGGGTAGAGCAGGCCCACCACTCCCAAACCCACGAGGACGTATTTTTGTGCATACCGCCGCTTTATCACACCGGCGCGAAAATGCACTGGTTTGGCTCCTTCCTTGTTGGAGGTAAGGCGGTTTTACTTAAAGGTATTTGCCCTAAATGGATTTTACAGGCCGTATCGGACGAAAAATGCACCATCGTTTGGCTTTTGGTACCGTGGGCTCAGGATATTTTAGATTCTATCGAGCGCGGCGACGTTAAGCTTGAAGACTACAAGCTCTCGCAATGGCGACTTATGCACATCGGCGCACAACCTGTGCCGCCCTCGCTAATAAAACGATGGCTTAAATATTTCCCCGGACAGCAGTACGACACCAACTACGGTCTTTCCGAATCGATAGGACCGGGCTGCGTACACCTTGGCGTTGAGAATATTCATAAGGTTGGCGCCATAGGTAAGGCGGGCTACGGCTGGGAAACCAAAATAATTGACGATAAAGGAAACCCGGTAGTAAAAGGGGAGGTCGGCGAACTTTGCGTAAAAGGTCCCGGCGTTATGAAATGTTATTACAAAGATAAGGCTTCGACCGACGAAATAAAGCACGGCGACTGGCTTTTAACCGGCGATATGGCTATGGAAGACCAAGACGGTTTTATATTCCTTGTAGACCGTAAAAAAGACGTTATTATTTCGGGAGGCGAAAATCTCTATCCCGTACAAATCGAAGATTACCTGCGTAAAAACGACGCTATTAAGGACGTTGCCGTAATAGGTCTTCCCGATGAACGACTTGGCGAGATTGCCGCCGCCGTAATCGAAGTTAAAGAGGGCTTTTCGCTTACCGAAGAACAGGTAAACGAATTTTGCAAAGAACTTCCGCGTTACAAACGCCCCCGAAAGATAATTTTTGCCGACGTACCACGCAACCCAACCGGCAAAATTGAAAAACCCAAACTGCGTAAAATGTACTGCGGCGACAGTTTGGTAGCGCAGCAAATAGAAAAATAGACTTACTAAAAAAGGAATTTGTTAAAATGAAAAAACTATTACTTGGCAATGCCGCCGTAGCACAGGGCGCATACGAGGCAGGCGTGCATTTCGTATCGTCGTATCCCGGTACTCCCAGTACCGAAATTACCGAGGTTATGGCGACATATCCTAAAGAGGACGTCTACTGTGAGTGGGCGCCCAACGAAAAGGTTGCCGCCGAAAGCGCAATAGGCGCCGCCATTGCCGGCGGTCGCGCTATGACCTGCTGTAAACACGTTGGACTTAACGTCATGGCTGATCCGCTTTTTACCGACAGTTACATAGGCGTAAACGGCGGTTTGGTATTTTGTGTTGCCGACGACCCCGGTATGCACTCTTCTCAAAATGAACAGGATTCCCGCCACTATGCAAAAGCGGCTAAAGTCCCCATGTTCGAGCCGTCTGATTCGGCAGAGTGTAAAGAGTTTACAAAACTTGCTTACGATATAAGTGAAGAGTACGACACCCCCGTGATTATTCGCCTTTCCACCCGCGTTTCCCACTCGCAAAGCCTCGTAGAAATCGGCGAGCGCCAAAACAGGGAGGTTAAGGAATATAAAAAAGATATTGCTAAAAATGTTATGATGCCCGGTATGGCGATAAAACGTCATGTGATTGTCGAAGACCGCACCCGAAAATTAGCCGCCTACGCCGAAACGACCAACCTTAATACGGTTGAAGATAACGGCAGCGAAATAGGCGTTATAACAAACGGTATCGCTTATCAGTACGCCAAAGAGGCTCTTGGAAACAAGGTGAACTATCTAAAACTCGGTATGATTTGGCCGCTTCCGACAAATAAAATAGCAGATTTTTCAAAGAACTGCAAAAAGGTCTTTGTTATAGAAGAACTTGACCCGTTTATAGAGGAGCATTGTCGTGCTATAGGCGTAGAAGTTATCGGCAAAGAACGATTTACCATGCTTGGCGAATACACCCCCTCGATGATTAAAAAGGCGGTGTTATCGCAAGACCCCGAAAAGTTCTTTGAGCCGACCGAAACCATCCCCAATCGTCCGCCGGTAATGTGCGCGGGCTGTCCACACCGCGCAACCTTTTATGTTTTGCATAAACTCGGTCTTACCGTATCGGGCGATATAGGTTGTTACACCCTTGGCGCCATGGCGCCGCTTTCGGCTGTCGATACCACCATTTGTATGGGCGCTTCGATTAGCGCGGCACACGGTATGTCAAAGGTTAAGGGACAAGAGTTTAACAAAAAACTTGTGTCGGTTATAGGCGATTCAACCTTTATGCACTCGGGCATTACGGGGCTATCGGATATGGTCTACAATAAGGGCGCTAATACCGTAATTATTCTCGATAACTCAATTACCGGTATGACCGGCCACCAGGATAACCCCACAACCGGCAAGACCATCCGCGGCGAAGCCACCAAACAGGTCGATTTAATTACACTATGCCGGGGACTTGGCGTAGAGCATATCACGGTTTGCGACCCCTTCGACGTTAAA
>CADBUL010000069.1 GCA_902797875.1 Oscillospiraceae bacterium
ACATTTCGACCCTCTCGCTATTCAAGAATCTTAACAGCGTGCTTACACAACGGCTGCGTTGTGCCATAACGCCCGTACCTACCGAAAACTATTTAAGAGGTCTTAATGCCGCTAACATCAGTAAACACTTCAAAACTGCTGATATCTCTACAATAGGTTTAGCCATTAACACCCCCGAGACGGCGGCTCTTGACGTACTTATAAAGTATCTTGGCGATAACGGTATGGGCGGCCTTAATAATATTGATACGGTAAGTCCGTATGACGAAAAACAGTTTATGCGTCTTGACATAAACGCCATAAGAAACCTTGAAATATTTGAAACCATGCGCTTTAAAAACCGTCGCGGCTCGCTTTTATGGGTGGTTGACAAAACTAAAACCGCCATGGGTAAACGTCGCCTTCTCTCTTTTTTTGAGCAGCCGTTATTAAACATTACGCAAATCGAAAAGCGTCAAAACGCGGTTGAAGAGCTTTATAACGATGTGATTCTGCGCGGCGACCTTACCGAATTGCTTATAGGTATGAATGACGTTGAACGCCTTTTAACACGCGTTGTATACGGCAGCGCCACCTGTAAAGAACTTAATGCCGTTGCTGCAACCGCCGCAAAGTTTGCGCCCGTTAAACAAAGAATATCGGGATGCAAATGTGAATATTTAAGAAAGATTTTCGACGCCATTGATCCGCTTGAAGATATTATAACCCTTATTACTTCGGCTATAGAAGAAAAACCCCCGCTTACAATTCGCGAGGGCGGTATGATTAAAAAGGGTTATAATGAAGAACTTGACCTTTTGCGCGGTTCGGTTAACGGTGATGCGACCGTACTTGCTGCAATTGAAGAGCAAGAAAAAGAAAAAACGGGAATTAAAACCTTAAAGGTAAAATATAACCGTGTTTTCGGGTACTATATTGAGGTATCTAAATCATTTATCGATAAAGTCCCCGCCGATTACATCCGCAAGCAAACACTGACTAACTGTGAACGGTATATAACCGAAGAACTTAAACTTGTAGAGGGCAGAATACTCGGCGCAAAAGAAAAAGCCATTGCTCTTGAGTACAGAATTTTTGAAGAAATCAGAAAAACGGTAGCGGCTAACTTCGAACGGCTTAAAACTACCGGCAACGCCATTGCGCTGCTTGACGCCTTTTTAAGCCTTGCAAAAGTTGCAAGCGATAACCGTTATGTTAGACCTACACTTAATAATAAGGGCGTAATTTCCATAAAGGACGGTCGGCACCCGGTTGTAGAGACAATCTCGAAAGAACCTTTTGTCGCAAACGATACGCTGCTTGACAACTCCGAAAACCGCTGCGCAATTATTACAGGCCCTAATATGGCGGGTAAATCAACCTATATGCGCCAGGTCGCAATTATTTCGCTGCTTACTCAAATAGGCTCGTTTGTGCCGGCGGCGTCGGCAGATATGTGCATAGTTGACGCAATATTTACTCGTGTTGGCGCGTCTGATGATCTTGCCATGGGACAGTCAACCTTTATGGTCGAAATGAGTGAGGTAGCAGATATTATCAAATACGCTACCAAAAACAGTCTTATTATTCTGGATGAAATTGGCAGAGGTACTTCGACATTTGACGGAATGTCTATTGCACGAGCTGTTCTTGAATTTATAACCGACGCCGATAAAATCGGAGCAAAAACCTTATTTGCGACCCACTATCACGAATTGACCGTTTTGGAAAATGTCTATGAAGGAGTTAAGAATTATAATATTGCTGTTAAAAAGCGCGGCGACGATATAACCTTTTTACGCCGTATTGTACGTGGCGCCGCCGCTGAAAGCTACGGTATTGAGGTAGCAAAGCTAAGCGGCATACCGCACGTGGTTACCGACCGCGCTAAAGAGATATTAAGCGATACGCTAAGCGGTAAAGAAATTCCCGCACAGCATACCGTAAACCATCTTTCAGATGACGTACAGATGTCTTTGTTTAGCCAAAATAACGAGATTGTCGACACCTTAAAAAGCATTGACGTAAACACCCTAACTCCCATAGAAGCGTTAAAAATCCTATATGAATTAAGCGATAAAGCAAAACAGTAGGAGGTAAAAATGGCAGATATTATTAAACTCCCGAAAGAAATATCTGAACTTATCGCGGCGGGCGAGGTAATAGAGCGCCCTGCATCGGTTATTAAAGAGTTGTGTGAAAACGCCATTGACGCGGCCGCAAATTCAATTACGGTTGAAATCCAGCATGGCGGTATTTTGTATATGCGTGTTACCGATAACGGCAGCGGCATAAAAAAAGATCAGGTAAAAACCGCCTTTTTACGCCACGCAACCAGTAAAATTCACACAAAAGAAGATCTTGACAAGATACTATCACTTGGTTTTCGGGGCGAGGCGCTTGCTTCGATTTGCGCGGTTGCAAGGGTAGAAGTACTTACCGCGGTAGAGGGCGAAAACGGCGTCAAATTCTCTATCAGCGGCGGAGAGGAACAAGACTTTTTTGAAACAGGCTGTCCTAAAGGTACTACGGTAATTGTCCGCGATTTGTTTTACAATACCCCTGCCCGTATGAAGTTTTTGAAAAGCGATATGCGCGAGGGCAGTAATTGTTTGGCAATAGTGGAACGTCTTGCCTTAAGTCATCCCGAAATCGCGTTTAAGTTTATCAAAGACGGTAAAACCGTCCTTAATACTCCCGGAGACGGTAACATAAAAAACGCCACATACAGCGTGCTCGGTAAAGATTTTACAAATAATTTGATAGAGGTTGACAGCGCCGAAAATGGAATATCGGTTAAAGGTTTTTGCTGTAAACCTAATTTTTGCAAACCGAGTCGCGCTCACCAGTACTTTTTTGTAAACGGCCGCTTTGTAAAAAGCGGTACCTGTGCCGCGGCGCTTACCGAAAGCTACAAAAACAGCCTTATGGTAGGTAAATTTCCTTCATGCCTTTTGTATATCGATATGCCTCCGCAAACGGTTGACGTTAACGTTCACCCTACTAAAACCGAAATTCGTTTTTCGGATGAAAAAAGGGTGTTTAGCGCGGTATTTCACGCGGTTAAAGACGGTCTTTTGAAGGGTGATGACCGTCCCGATATTACCACTAAGCAAAACAACGGTTTTTTTGTAAACGAAACCGCCGCCCAAGAACATATAAAACTTGAGAACTCGGTTTTTTCAATTCCCGTGGCTAAGGTTGAGGAAGATGACAAGGATAAACTTCACGACAATACTTCTATATCGGCTGAAGATCTTTGCAAAATCGTTGTAGACGACTTTGCAAGAGCCAAATTTTATGACGACAGTTTTGAATTGCCGCCGGCGCAATTTGTAGACTGCCGCCAGCGTGACAAAGAAAGACTTGACGCCTTGTTCGCAGAAGCTAAAAATAACCTGTTTATGAAAAATTATTATCAGGGAAAACCCGCGCAAGAACAGGAAGAGCAGAAAATTATTGAAGAAGTAAAGCCGGTGAATACCGATTTAGACCATTCAGAAGATATTCCGCAATCAATTATCGATCCCGATAATACCCCTATTGAAATTCAGTTGGCGGCAAAGGCTGCCGACAGCAGTATGGATTATGATCTCAGGATTATCGGCGAGGCATTTTTAACCTATATAATTGCCGAATATCAAAACTGTTTATACTTTATTGATAAACACGCCGCCCACGAGCGGATTATCTTTAATTCATTAAAGCAAAAACCGGCGCAACAGCTATTGCTTACCCCCATAATCATTAAACTCGATAATGAACAATACGCAACCGTTATCGAAAACATTGACCTTTTAGAAAAGTATTCTTTTACGGTAGAAGATTTTGGTGAGGGTCAAATTATGGTTAGGGGAGTACCCGCCGTAATTTCTCATGATTATGAATCGGCTGTTATAGAAATCGCCGAAAAACTGTCAAAGCATTCCCTTCCGATTACTTCGCGCGAAGAAGAGCTTATGCACACCGTATCATGTCGCGCAGCCATTAAAGCTGGCAAACGCTCGCCCGATAAAGAGCGCATGGCAATAGCTAAAGCGGTTTTATCTTCTAACGATATTATGTACTGTCCGCACGGTCGCTCGGTAGCCTTTAAGCTTGCTAAAAAAGACCTTGAAAAGCAGTTTGGTAGGTCTAAATAATGAGTAAAATTAAAACTATTTTTATTGTGGGACCTACCGCTTCTGGCAAAACCGATCTGGCCGTAAAACTGGCAAACGAAATCGGCGGCGAAATCGTTTGCGCAGATTCAATGCAGATTTATAAAGGTATTGAAATTGCCAGCGCTTGCCCCACGCCACGTGAAAAGGCGGCGGCAAAGCATCATTTGTGCGAATTCCTAAGCCTGTCTTCATCCTATTCGGTTTCACAGTATGTAGAAGACGCCAAAAGGGTGATTGCCGATATAGATTCACGCGGGTTGGTGCCGATTGTAGTCGGCGGTACCGGTCTTTACATTGATTCGCTTGCAAAAGGAATAGAATTTAACTACAAAAATGATATATCGGTACGAGAAAGGCTCAAAAACCGGTTCGAAACCGAAAATATTGACGATTTGTATTCTGAGCTTAAGATTATTGACCCCGTGTCGGCGCAAAAGATTTCTCCTAACGATACAAAGAGAATTTTTCGCGCGCTTGAAATCTATTTCACCACCGGTAAGACCAAAACGCAAATCGACGACGAGTCTACAAAATCGGCAAATATTATAGACCCGTTTTTTATCGGTCTTAGTTTTACCGACCGCGAAAAACTCTACGATCGAATCAATTTACGGGTAGATAAAATGATTGAAAACGGACTTATAGACGAAGTAAAAAGGGTTTACAAAAATACGTCTAAAAGCGGCGCGGCGCAAGCTATCGGTCATAAAGAACTCGTTCCGTATATACTTGGACAAGACAGCCTTGAAAACTGCGTGGAAAAGCTTAAAACGCAAACAAGACGATACGCTAAAAGACAACTTACCTGGTTTAGAAAAAATCAAAGCATTAACTGGCTTTATCTTGACGAAAACCAAAATCCCGTATCCGCCGCCGTTAGTTTATGTCGCAATTTTTTGAAAGGAAAAACCGATGAAAACTAAAAAGTTTTTCAAAATACTTTTAATGGTAATTATTATTTCTTTTGCGGTTTATCAGGTGTTTACCTTTTTCTATCAGCCGCTTACAACAGTTTCGGCATTATACTTTTCTACCGATAAAGGCATTGAGTTTTCGGGTACGGTTGTAAGGAATGAGGTTCTTATTGAAAACAATAACAGCGGCGTAATACACTACAATGTTTCTAACAGTGATAAGATTGCAAAGGGTAGTTCAATTGCCGATATTTATGACAGCACTGCCGATTCGGAAAACTATTCAAAACTTGAGCAGCTTGAAGAAAAACTTGCTTTTTTGAACAATTTTGCCCTTTATAACGGCGACATTACCGAACTTACGGTAATCAGCCGTAAAATTGACGATAAAATTGCAGAAATCAACAATAAATCAATAACGGGTAAATATGCGTCGCACGACGACGACACTCAACTTTTGGCGCTTCTCGGGTCTAAACAAAACGCCGTAGAGGGTACCGGCAATATTGACGGTATGGTATCTTCGTTGAAATCGCAAATTGATACCTTAAAAGCCACGCTTAAACCAAAATCATCAGATATTAAAGCGCCTGAATCGGGATATTTTTTAAGCGATGCAGACGGATACGAAACGGTTCTGACGCCCGACCGTATTGAGAATATTACCGCTGAAGACATTGAAGGTCTGAAACCTGCAGAGGTTTCGAAGACCACGATCGGTAAAGTTGTTACCGATTTCAAATGGTATCTTTTAACCATACTTGATTCAGACCAAGCGCTAAAGCTTAAAGAGAATCAAAATTATAATATTGTACTTTCGCAGTATTTTAACTCGCAAATAGAACTTACCCTTAAAAAATTACGTCCTTCGGACAACAGCGATAAAATACTGGCAGTTTTTTATTGCGAAAACACCAACGGTGTTTTTTCATCGCTTAGGGATATTGACGGCAGTATCATTCTTGAAAGCTATACCGGCATTAAGGTTCCGAATTCCGCTGTAAGAAAACTTGACGATCGCCTTGGCGTTTACACCGTAAGCGGCGGCGTTGTTAGGTTCAAAGA
>CADBUL010000070.1 GCA_902797875.1 Oscillospiraceae bacterium
GTACTTCGTACTCAAGGAATCTTCGGGTCATTTTATTTCGTTGTTTAATTTTCAAGGTCCATCTGCTCTTGTTCCCACCCTTATTACCGGGTGGCGAGCCTTATTATATTACCACAACACTCCTGTATTGTCAACACTTTTTTTAATCTTTTTTTACATTTTTTTCGGTTTGTTTTTTTTGCGGTTTTTATTAACTTTTGGGGGGCGTTTATTATACATTTTAACCAAAAAAGTGAAACAAAATACGGTATACCGTACCGCCCACTGTACTATATATAATGAATAGAAACGGTAAAACGTACACAGTACGGTTTTTGGGACTCTTCTTATTATATAATGATTACGGTAGATAAAAATAAAGTTTGTAAAAAACTATTGACAAAATGATTTTTGTCTGCTAAAATTAAAAAAAGAACAAATGTTCGTGGAGGAAAATATGATTTATATTATTCAGACAATATTTGAGGTTGCGGTTGTCGCCTTTATTGTGTGGGGCGTATTTAACGAACAAAAACTTGTCGATTTTGAAGAAAAGGTAAAAGCCAACCGCCGCCGCCGTAAGCTCAGGTTAATAGAAGGTACCCGCAGCCCGGCAAAAAAGCATTGCGTTTAGTTGGTATTTTTGGTAAAATATCGTTAGGTGATAAAGGTGTACGGATATTTTGCCGAAATTTACGATAAGCTTACCGCAAACGCTCAATATGAAAAACGGGCGCGGTTTGTTATGTCAATTTTTGAAAAGTATTCGCATAAACCCTCGCTTATGCTCGACCTTTGCTGCGGAACGGGAAGTTTCGCCGCCGAGTTTTTGAAATACGGCGTCGACCTTATCGGCGTTGACCAAAGCGAAAGTATGCTCTCTTTCGCCAAAGAAAAATGTAAAGCACTGTTTATCTGCCAGGACGCGCGAAAGCTCGACCTGTACGGCACGGTAGACGGTGCTGTTTGTATGTTGGACAGTCTAAACCACATAACCCGCAAGGACGATTTGATGGAGGTTTTCAGAAGGGTTTCGCTGTTTTTGGAAAAGGACAGACTGTTTGTTTTTGACCTGAACACTCCATATAAACACAAAAACGTGCTGGCAAACAACTGCTTTTCATATGATACCGAAGAGTTTTTCGCGGTTTGGCAAAATCAGGCCGTAAAAAACGGCACCCATATATTTATAGATGTATTTAAGCCAAACGGCGAAAAATATGACCGTTTTAGCGAGGACTTTTATGAACGCGCCTACACGATAGACGAGATTGCCGAATTGTTAAATAAAAGCGGTTTTGAGGTTGTAAAGGTTTTAGGCGATATGAAATTCACCGCTCCTAAAGCCGACGAACAGCGCGTATACGTTGTGGCAAAAAACACAAAAACCGATAATACCATTTAGAATATTGAATATTTATTATAGATGTGGTAAAATATGCTTTTGAACAGGCGGTGAAAAAATGGACAACACTAAACCCATAGGTGTTTTTGATTCGGGTCTTGGCGGACTTACGGTTTATAAAGAAATGAAAAAGCTAATGCCGAGCGAAAACTTTGTATATTTCGGCGATACGGGACGGGTGCCTTACGGTAACCGCAGTAACGAGACTATATCAAAATACGCCCTTCAGGATGAAAAGTTTTTGCTTTCGCACGACGTTAAACTGATTGTAGCCGCCTGCGGTACGGTGTCTTCGCTGTGTGTAGAGGAGAAAAGCGTTTTCGGGATTCCGTTTTTTAATATGATTGCCCCTGCGGTAAATATGGCGCTCGAGCTTTCAAAAAACGGTAAAATAGGTATAACCGGTACCGCCGCCACCATTAGAAACGGCGCCCACAAAAAAATGCTGCAAGACAAGGGTTGCGTTGATATTTATGAAACCGCCTGCCCCCTGTTTGTTCCGCTGGTGGAAGAGGGGCTTTTTGATAAGGACGACCCGGTTGTGAGCGGAATTATAGCACGTTATTTGCAACCCATTAAGGACGCCGGTTGCGATACCGTAATACTCGGTTGTACCCATTATCCGGTTTTGTCCGGCGCGATTAACGACTTTTTTGAGGGAAAGGTACAGCTCGTAAACCCCGGGGTTGCGCTGGCGCGCGCCGTAAAAGATTATTTGAACGGTTGCGGCGGAGGTAATATGGGCGGCGGCAAAACCGAGTTTTTTGTAAGCGACCGCCCCGATTGCTTTGTAAAACAGGCGGGCATTTTGCTCGGCGAAGAAGCACCCTGCGATATAACCCAAATAGATATTGAAAAACAGGTATAATAATGAAAAATGTAGTCATAACCATAAAGGGAAAAAGCTATTCCGACACCAAGCCCCCCGAAGAAACCGAGGTGCAGGCGCTTGGCAATCTTAAAACCGGCAAGGGCGTTGTCTCGATTACCTACGACGACACAATGGGTTCGGGTTTTGACAACATAACCGCCACCCTGAAGGCTTTTGATAACGGACTTGTTACCATTGAGCGTTCGGGCGTTATGGAACATAAACTTATGATAGAAAAAAACAAGCGCCACCAGTGTGTTTACAACACCCCCTACGGCGATATGACGGTGGGGATTTTCGGAGAGACGGTCGACGGAAAACTCACCGCCAAAGGCGGAAGACTTTTTATGAAATACAGCCTTGATATAAATTCGGGGCTTATCAGCGAAAACGAAATAGAAATAAACGTAAAGGAAACCAACTGATGTCTGTACTTGTTAAGCAAACCGAACAAAAAATTACCGAACTTGTAAATTCGGCGATTGAATCGGCGGTAAATCGCGGGCAGCTAGAAAACGCCGAATATTCGCCCTTTAACGTGGAAATCCCGGCTGATACTTCGCACGGCGACTTTTCGGTTAACGCCGCGCTGAAAAACGCAAAGGTTTTTGGTAAAAATCCTCGCGAAATCGCACAGATTATTATTGAAAATATGCCCTGTGACCCGCTTTTTGAAAAGGTTGAGTGCGCCGGCCCCGGCTTTTTGAACTTTTTTGTATCGGACCGCTTTTTTGCCGAAATTGTTTTGGACGTTTTAAGCAAAAAAGAAAACTACGGCAAAAGCGATTACGGTAAGGGCAAAAGGGTTTTGGTTGAGTTTGTGTCCGCAAACCCGACAGGACCCATGCACATCGGTAACGCGCGCGGAGGCGCCTTAGGGGACGGCATTGCCGCCGTATACGAAGCGGCTGGATACACGGTTGAACGTGAGTTTTACGTTAACGACGCCGGCAACCAGATAGAAAAATTCAAAACCAGCCTGCAGGCGCGGTATTTACAGCTGTTTGATAGCAGTGTTGAAATGCCCGAAGACTGCTACCTTGGCGAAGATATAATTATTCACGCCAAAAACTTCAAAGAAAAATACGGCGACAAATATCTTAATTGCAGTGAAACCGAACGCAAAAACGCCCTTTGTGATTTTGCCCTGCCCAAAAACATTGAGGGACTGCGGCGCGACCTTGAAAAATACCGAATTAACTACAACACCTGGTATAAAGAGAGCAGTCTGCACGAAAGCGGCAAGGTCAAACAGGTTATAAAGAAGCTTAAAGCAAGCGGCCATACCTACGAAGAGGGCGGCGCCCTGTGGCTTCGCTCGACCGACTACGGCGACGAAAAGGACCGCGTGCTTGTACGCGAAAACGGTGTGCCGACCTATCTTGTACCCGATATCGCCTACCACTACGACAAACTCGTAACCCGCAATTTTGATATTGCGATCGACGTGCTCGGCGCCGATCACCACGGCTATGTGCCGCGCCTTAAAGCGGCGCTGGAAGCCCTTGGGGTAGATTCGAACCGCCTTGTGGTGGTAATTATGCAGATGGTCCGCCTTGTAAAGAACGGCGAAACCTATAAGCTTTCTAAACGAAGCGGCAAGGCGGTGACCCTTTCGACCCTTTTGGACGAGGTTCCGCTGGACGCGGCGAGGTTTATATTTAACTCGAAAGAGCCTAACACCCACCTTGAATTTGACCTTGATTTAGCGGTGGAGGAATCTTCGCAAAACCCGGTTTACTACGTTCAGTACGCCCACGCGCGAATTTGCAGTATTTTGCGTAATATTCAAGCCGAGGGTATAGCGGTTAAAACGCCGAGCGCAGAAAACCTTGCTCTGCTTAAAGCTCCCGAGGAAATTGAACTTATTCGTCATATTTCGGGGCTGACCGATACGGTAATTGAATCCGCGAAATCGCAAGACCCGTCTAAAATAACCAAGTTTGCGTTTGACACGGCGACGCTGTTTCATAAATTTTACAATGCCTGCCGTGTAAAATGCGACGACCCTGCGCTAATGCAGGCAAGACTAAACCTTTGTATAGCGGTGAAAACAGTACTTATGAACTGTTTGTCGATCCTTAAGATTGACGCGCCGCAAAGTATGTGATATGATAGTTATATCGATTGCGTGTATTACTGCGGCGCTGTTTTTAGAGGGTTTTGCTCTTTCCTGCCACAAAAACCGCTCGCTTGAAAAAAGGGACGGCGGCACGGCGCTTTATATGGCGGTTTTATGCACCGCGACTACGGTTGCTGTCATTATCGCGGCGCTGTTTGCGGGTAATCTTTTACGGCGAATAACCGCAGGTTTTGCCCCCTTTTTAGGGCTTGTGGCGGCGCTGGTGCCCTGCTTTTTGGTGCTATCGGTTGCCCTTAAAGACGAGTACCTAAAAAAGGATGGCCGCACAAACCTGTTTGCCGTAATTAAGTTTTACGGCCCTGTAATTTTCGCCGCGTTTATGTGCGCGCTTTCGCTTGGTATTTACGGCGTTTCGGGCGGCGGCGCTGCGTTGGCGGCGGGTTGTTTGTCCGGCGTTGTTTTGGGGCTTTTGATAAACCCCGATACGGGAGAGAGATTAGAACGCACCGCGCGGTTTTTGGCGGCGCTTGGCTATTTTGTGGCGGGTGTTACATTGATTGTAGAAAATACAATTTCCACTTGGCAATAAGCAAAAAATTGAATATAATATATTAAAAGCTTCGGGGCGAGGTGAAATTCCTCACCGGCGGTATAGTCCGCGAGCCGTGTAAAAACGGTTGATTTGGTGAAATTCCAAAACCGACGGTATAGTCCGGATGGAAGTAGCGTTTATAAATTTTGCCCCCGAATATTCTTCGGGGGCTTTAATATTAAAGGAGATTTGTTATGCAAGACAGTATTCTAAAAAAAATAACGGTAGCCGCCGTTATGGGGGCGATAGGCTTTGTACTTATGTTGCTCGAATTTTCACTGCCGTTTGTACCGCCGTTTCTGAAACTGGACTTTTCGGAGCTGCCCTGTCTTATCGCCTCCTTTGCGGCGGGACCGCTTTTTGGCGTAATAAGTTGTGTAATTAAAAATCTTTTGCACCTTTTGTTCTTTTTCAGCAACAGCGCAGGCGTGGGCGAACTTGCAAATTTGCTTATTGGCGCCGCGTTTTGCTTTACAGCGGGCATTATTTACAAATACAAAAAGACCAAAACCGGCGCGCTTTTGGCTTGTATAATCGGCTCGGTTGCAGGGGCGATGGTATCTATTCCGCTAAACTGTTTTGTGGTTTACCCGCTTTACGTTATAGTCTACGGCATGCCCATGCCCGCCATAATATCTATGTACAGCGCGCTTTGTTCTTACTGCGATAACCTTATAAAATCGCTTTTGGTGTTTAATTTACCCTTTACCTTTGGCAAGTTTGCAATTGACAGCGCGGTATGTTTTTTGGTATATAAGCGAATTTCACCGCTATTAAAATCTTGACAATCGCCAAAAAAGTGATATAATTTAATTCGACAGTAAATTACAATAAAATTTATTCCTTATCAAGAGCGGCAGAGGGACAGGCCCGACGAAGCCCGGCAACCTAAGGTTTTATACTTGTGGTGCTAATTCCTGCGGGGAAACCCGAAAGATGAGGTAGTTTTTTTATAAAACCGCCTTAAAAGGCGGTTTTAATTTTTGTAATTGTGTATTATGCCCGAAGGGCAATTCATGACCGCAGGGCAATTCATGCCGTAAGGCAATTCACGAACCGAAGGTTCAATTCATGCGCCGTACGGCGCAAATCATTTATGATTTGACGGCTATGCCGTCGTGATTTCTCGCTGTCGCTCCATGATTTGGCTTCGCCATGATTTCTCGCTTGCGCTCCATGAATTGGCTTCGCCATTTTTATTATGATATATGTTAAAAAGGAGAAAACTATGTCAAAATATTTATTTACATCCGAATCGGTTACGGCGGGACACCCCGATAAGGTCTGCGATATGGTATCGGACGCGATTTTGTGCGCCTATTTGAAGCAAGACCCATATTCGCGCGTGGCGTGCGAGTGCTTTTGCACCACCGGTATTATTAACGTTATGGGCGAAATAACCTCTAAGGCTTCGGTAGATATAGAAAAAATCGTGCGTGATACGGTATGCGCCATAGGTTACGACAACGACGAGGCATGTTTTAACGGTAACACCTGCAAGGTGATAGTGAATATTGACCGTCAGTCGCCCGATATTGCGCTGGGGGTCGACAACAGCCTTGAAAATAAAAGCGGAAACCGGGACAAATACGACCAAACCGGTGCGGGCGACCAGGGTATGATGTTCGGTTACGCCTGCAAAGAAACCGAAAGTTTTATGCCCCTTACCATTGTGCTTTCCCACCGCCTTGCCAAAAGGCTTACAAAAGTGCGAGAAGACGGCACGCTCGATTACCTTTTGCCCGACGGTAAATCTCAGGTAACCGTTTTATACGAAGACGGCGCAGCCAAAAAAATCGATACGGTGGTTGTGTCGGCTCAGCATAAGGCGAGTGTTCCGCTTGAACAACTTCGCGAAGATATTAAACGCGAGGTTATTGATAAAATTATACCGCAAGGCCTTGTCGACGGCGACACCAAAATATATATCAACCCCACCGGCCGCTTTGTAATAGGCGGCCCTATGGGCGATACCGGGCTTACAGGCCGCAAAATAATTGTAGATACCTACGGCGGTGTGGCGCGGCACGGCGGCGGCGCGTTTTCGGGTAAAGACCCCACCAAGGTTGACCGCAGCGCGGCTTACGCGGCAAGATACGCCGCCAAAAACATTGTTGCCGCGGGGCTTGCAGACCGCTGCGAGATACAACTTTCTTACGCTATCGGCGTTGCCAAACCGGTTTCGGTTATGGTCGAGACCTTCGGCACAAGCAAGTATGACGGCGAACTGTTATCGAAAGCGGTGCAGGCGGTATTTGATTTGCGCCCTGCCGCCATTATCGATAAACTTGACTTGCGCAAACCCATTTACAAAGAACTTGCAGCTTACGGTCAAATCGGCCGCGAAGAACTGAACCTCGCTTTTGAAAAGACCGATAAAGTGCAAGATTTATTAGACTACATTTCTAAAAACGCGTAAAATAAAGATAAATAAAAACCGACTGCAAATACACAGTCGGTTTTTTTGTTTTGAGTGTTGGTACGGCAGATTATCTCTTACTAAACTGAGGTGCTCTGCGCGCGCCTTTAAGACCGTATTTTTTACGTTCTTTCATTCTCGGGTCGCGGGTGAGAAGTCCCGCCTTTTTAAGGAGCGGTCTGAACTCTTCATCGGCAAGTAAAAGCGCACGGGAAAGTCCATGACGGATAGCGCCTGCCTGACCGGTTACGCCGCCGCCGGTTACGTTGGCGATAATATCGAACTTGCCGTCGGTTCCGGTGATGGTAAGGGGCTGACGAACGATGAGCTTTAAGGTTTCAAGACCAAAATACTCGTCGATATCGCGGCCGTTAACGGTGATTTTGCCGGTGCCGTTATAAACTCTTACGCGGGCGACAGAACTTTTTCTTCTGCCGGTTCCGTAAAAATAAGGTTTTCCTTCAAACATTGTTTCTGTCTCCCTTCTTAAAATTCGTAAACTTCAGGCTTTTGAGCGGCATGGTTGTGGGCTTCGCCCTTGTATACGCGAAGACGCGTAAGGGCTTTGCGGCCGATGGTGGTATCGGGAAGCATACCTTTAATTGCCTTAGCCATTGCAAACTCGGGTTTTTCAGCCATAAGGGTTTTATAGTTAACGTCTTTAAGGTGGCCGATGTAACCTGTGTGTTTGTAATAATGTTTGTTGACAAGCTTGTTGCCGGTAAGTACCGCTTTGTCGGCGTTGATTACGATAACGAAATCACCGCAGTCGGCATTAGGGGTAAATTCGGGTTTGATTTTTCCTCTTAATATATCGGCGGCTTTAACGGCTACGCGGCCAAGCGGTTTGCCCGCGGCGTCGACAACGTACCATTTGCGCTGTATATCAGAAGATTTAGCCATAAATGTTGACATACTTTTTTCCTCCGTATTTTTTGTGAGCCTAAAAATTTTATCACATTGTAAGGGGTTAGTCAATAACTTTTTCAAATTTTTTTAATTTTCAAACGGTTTTCTTGTGTTTTCTCTTGTTTTCTTTTGTTATCTCTTTATTTCGCGCTTTCTATTTTAGGTTATCGCGCGGTTTTCGGGTGAAGCTGCGTATTTTTTCGGCATAAGCAAAACCGCCGTCCCCTGCGGGTACAAAAAATATAATCTGTGCGGCTTGAAAAAAGATTGACAAAAATATGAAAATATTATATTATTTAATATAATGCGGAGATATGTTTTTTCGTAAAATAAAGTCTTTGAATATTATAGGAAGCAGGTTAATTATGGGACTTACCATTGCACAAAAAATTATTAAAAATCACCTTGTAAGCGGACAGATGGTTGCCGGGGAGGACATCGGTCTTAAAATCGACCAGACCCTAACCCAGGACGCGACCGGCACAATGGCGTATCTTGAATTTGAAGCCATGGGAATTGACCGGGTTAAAACCGAACGCAGCGTGGCGTACATCGACCACAACACCCTGCAAACCGGTTTTGAAAACGCCGACGACCACCGCTTTATACAAAGTATGGCAAAGGCGCACGGCATTTATTATTCGCACCCCGGTAACGGCATTTGCCACCAGGTTCACCTTGAGCGCTTCGGCGCGCCCGGTAAAACCCTTATCGGAAGCGACAGCCACACCCCCACCGGCGGCGGTATCGGTATGCTTGCCATGGGTGCGGGCGGTATGGACGTTGCGGTTTCAATGGGCGGCGGCGCGTATCATATCCCCATGCCAAAAATGCTTCGCGTTAACCTTAGCGGTAAGCTTCGCGCCAATGTTTCGGCAAAAGACGTAATTTTAGAGGTACTTCGTATCCTTTCGGTTAAAGGCGGCGTAGGTTACATAGTTGAATATGCGGGCGAAGGGGTTAAGACGCTGAGCGTTCCCGAGCGCGCCACCATTACAAATATGGGCGCCGAGCTTGGCGCGACCACCTCGATTTTTCCCTCTGACGAAATTACCCGCGCCTTTTTGGCGGCGCAGGACCGCGAAAAGGACTACACAGAACTTTCAAGCGACCCCGACGCGGTTTACGATAAAGAAATTGATATTGATTTGTCACAGCTTTCGCCCCTGGCGGCGCTTCCTCATATGCCCGACAACGTTAAAAAGGTCAGCGAAATTGCCGGCACCGTTGTAAATCAGGTGCTTATTGGCTCTTGCACCAACTCTTCGCTTGCCGATATGTTAAAGGTTGCGCAGATGTTAGACGGCAAGACCGTCTGCCCCGACGTTTCGGTAGGTATTGCCCCCGGTAGCAAACAGGTACTTAATATGCTTGCCGAGTGCGGCGCCCTTTCAAAGATTATCGCGGCGGGCGTAAGGGTGCTTGAGTGCGCCTGCGGACCCTGTATAGGTATGGGACAGTCGCCCTGTTCGGCAGGTGTTTCACTGCGTACCTTTAACCGCAACTTTTTAGGTCGAAGCGGCACCAAGGACGCCGGTATTTACCTGGTAAGCCCCGAAACGGCGGTAGCCGCCGCGCTGACCGGCGTTATCACCGACCCTACTTCACTTCCCGCGGTAGAAAACCCGAAACTCCCCGAAAAGTTTTTAATAAACGATAATCTTATCGACCCGCCCGCGCCTTCGAGCGAGGGTATAGAGATACTTCGCGGTCCCAATATTAAACCCTTCCCGGTATCCCGACCCGTTGAAAACCAAATGACCGCCGCCGCCACCTTAAAGGTGGGCGACAATATTACCACCGACCACATTATGCCGGCGGGCGCAAAGATTTTGCCCTACCGTTCGAACATCCCCTATCTTTCGCAATTTTGCTTTAACGTTTGCGATAAAGACTTTGCGCAAAACTGCCAAAAGTACGGCGAAAATATTATTGTGGGCGGCGAAAACTACGGCCAGGGCTCCTCGCGTGAGCACGCGGCGCTGGTACCTTTGTACCTTGGCGTTCGCGCTGTTATTGCCAAAAGTTTTGCGCGTATTCACGTGGCAAACCTTATAAACGCGGGTATTCTGCCGCTTACCTTCAAAAACCCCGAAGATTACGACGGTATTTCGCAGTTCGACCGCCTTACCCTTTGCGGTGTTCGCGATAACATCGAGGGCGAAATAATTCTTAAAAACGAAACCACCGGCAAAGAAATTACGCTTATAAGCGGACTTTCGGGCAGAAGCAAAGAAATTATGCTTGCCGGCGGACTTTTGAACTACACCAAACTGAAAGGCTAAAATGATGGAAAAAATTCAAATGACCACCCCCATCGTTGAGATGGACGGCGACGAAATGACCAGAATTATCTGGCAGATTATAAAAGACGAGCTGATTTTACCCTTTGTAGACCTTAAAACCGAGTACTACGATTTGGGACTTATTAAGCGCAACGACACCGACGACCAAATTACGGTTGACGCCGCAAACGCCACCAAAAAATACGGCGTTGCGGTAAAGTGCGCCACCATAACCCCCAACGCCCAAAGGGTGGAAGAGTACAAGCTTAAAAAGATGTGGAAAAGCCCCAACGGCACCATCCGCGCCATTTTGGACGGCACGGTTTTTCGCGCCCCCATTACGGTAAAGGGCATTGACCCATACATCCCCACCTGGGAAAAGCCGATAATTATCGCCCGACACGCCTACGGCGATATCTACAAAAACACCGAACTGAAAGCCCCTGCCGGCTCGGTGGCAAAACTTGTGGTGGAAAACCCCGACGGCACGCGGCAGGAAGCGGTTATCAACGAATATAAATGCGACGGCATTGTGCAGGGCGTTCACAACCTCGACGATTCTATTTCGTCCTTTGCAAGAAGCTGTTTTAATTTTGCGCTGGACGAGAAAAAAGATTTGTGGTTTTCGACCAAAGATACTATTTCAAAAACCTACGACCACCGTTTCAAAGATATTTTTGCCGAAATCTTTGAAAAGGAATATAAAGATAAATTTGAGGCGGCGGGCATTACATATTTTTACACCCTTATCGACGACGCCGTAGCCCGTGTAATTCGAAGCAACGGCGGATTTATATGGGCGCTTAAAAACTACGACGGCGACGTTATGAGCGATATGGTAGCCACCGCTTTCGGCTCGCTTGGTATGATGACCAGCGTACTTGTATCGCCCGACGGCACCTACGAATACGAAGCCGCCCACGGCACCGTTACGGCGCATTATTACAAGCACCTGCGCGGGGATACTACCTCGACAAACAGCGTCGCCACCATTTTTGCCTGGTCCGGCGCGCTTTACCGCCGCGGTGTAAAAGATAATAACGAGCGCCTTTGCGCCTTTGCCAAGGCGCTTGAGACCGCCACCGTAAAGACAATTGAAGACGGTACCATGACGGGCGACCTTTACAGATTATCGAAAGCCGAAAACAAAAAACAAACCGATACCTTTGGATTTATAAAAGCCATTCGCGAAAATTTAACGAAGCAGGTGTTTTAATGAACGAAAAGAAGGAAATTTCCCGGTTTGTCGTTAAGCGTTTCCCAAGGTACTACCGTTTTTTAACCAAGCTTAAGCAAAACCGCGAAATGCGTATTTCGTCGGGTGAACTTGCAAAACGGATGGGCCTTACGGCAAGCCAAATCCGTCAGGATTTTAATACCTTCGGCGGTTTTGGTCAGCAGGGCTACGGCTACAACACGGCGGAGCTTTGTGATTCGATAGCCAAAATAATGGGACTTGACCACCCGCACAGTATAATTCTGATAGGCGCGGGCAACCTGGGACGCGCCGTTGCGGGTCATATGAATTTTAAGGACTACGGTTTTGTGCTTTCGGGCGTTTTTGACAAAAACGAATCTTTTACCGGACAAATCATTAAAGATATGCCCATAAGAAACCTCAGCGGACTTGAAAATTTTTGCAAAGACAATGCGCCGCAGGCGGCTATTTTGTGCATACCCGATACCGAAGCCGAAAAAATTGTGCCGCAGCTGATAAGTTACGGAATACGCGCCTTTTGGAATTTTTCGCACTACGATATTGCGCTGAATCACCAAAACGTGTGCGTTCAAAACGTTCATCTTTCGGACTCGCTTATGCGGCTTTGCTTTGATATGAAACAATCGCAAAAACAATAATCCATAACCCATTATTACAAACAGCGGAAAGGAAAAAACAATGAAAAACAGTGAAAAAAGTATGGAAACCATCGTAGCGCTGGCTAAAAGCCGCGGCTACGTTTACGCCGGAAGCGAAATCTACGGCGGCCTTTCAAACACCTGGGACTACGGCCCCCTGGGCGTTGAATTCAAAAATAACATCAAAAAAGCCTGGTGGAAGAAATTCGTGCAGGAATCCCGTTATAACGTGGGACTGGACTGCGCTATTTTAATGAACCCCGAGGTTTGGGTTGCTTCGGGACACGTAGGCGGTTTTTCGGATCCGCTTATGGACTGCAAAGACTGTAAAACCCGCCACCGCGCCGACAAGATTTTAGAAGACCTTGGCGTTGCGTGCGCCGGTTGGTCTAACGAAAAAATGATGGAATACATAAAAGAAAACGGCGTAAAATGCCCCAACTGCGGCGGCACCAACTTTACCGATATACGCAAGTTTAATCTTATGTTTAAGACCTTCCAGGGGGTTACCGAAGACGCCAAAAACGAAATTTATCTTCGTCCCGAGACGGCGCAGGGTATTTTTGTAAACTTTGCCAACGCCCAGCGTACGTCCCGCAAAAAAATTCCGTTTGGTATCTGCCAAATAGGAAAGTCGTTCAGAAACGAGATTACGCCCGGTAACTTTATTTTCCGTACCCGCGAGTTTGAACAGATGGAAATGGAATTTTTCTGTGAACCCGGAACCGACCTTGAGTGGTTTAATTACTGGAAAGAGCATTGTAAAAACTGGCTTTTGGGCCTTGGGATTAAAGAGGAAAATTTACGCCTTCGCGACCACGAAAAAGAGGAGCTTTCGCACTACTCCAACGCCACTACCGACTTTGAATTTTTGTTCCCGTTTGGCTGGGGCGAGCTTTGGGGCATTGCCGACCGCACCGACTTTGACCTTACCGCCCACCAAAATCACTCGGGCAAAAATATGGAGTACTTTGACGAAGCGGCGGGCAAAAAGTATGTGCCATACGTTATTGAGCCTTCGCTTGGCGTTGAAAGGTGCCTGCTTGCCCTTTTGTGCGACGCCTACGACGAGGAAGAACTCGACGGCGGCGACAAGCGTGTGGTACTTCGCCTTCACCCCGTACTCGCCCCATACAAAGCCGCCGTTTTGCCTCTTTCCAAAAAACTCAGCGATAAGGCCTACGAAATATTTGACGCGCTTGCCAAAAACTTTAATATTGATTTTGACGACGCGGGCAGCATCGGCAAACGCTACCGCAGGCAGGACGAAATCGGCACGCCGTACTGCATCACCTACGATTTCGACTCGCTTGAAGACGGCTGTGTGACCGTCAGAGATCGCGACACCATGGCGCAGGAAAGAATTAAAATTGAGGAACTTGAGGGCTATATCGCAAAAAGAATTCATTTTTAACTTGCTTTTTTGTAAAAAAGTCTTATAATATAATTACAATCCGAAAAACGCGAGGAACGGGAAGAGTAACAAACCGCTTCTCTTTTCAGAGAATAAGGGCCGGGAGGCTGAAAGCCCTTTAAGAGAAGTCTTGTGAAGTTCGCCCGGGAGCGGCTTTGCCGAAAACGCAGTAAGCAAAGACGACCACGGCAGCGTAATTGCCGCAATTAAGCCGAAAAATTTTTTCGGGAATTTGGGTGGTACCGCGAATTGTATTTCGCCCCAAAGCACAACGCTTTGGGGCATTTTTTATTTTTTGTGAAAGGACAACAAAAATGAAAGAAAAACTTGAACAAATCAAAGCGCAAGCGTTAAACGACATTAAAAACGCCGCCAGCGGCGACGCGCTTGAACAAATCAAGGTGCGCTTTTTGGGCAAAAAGGGCGAACTTACCTCCATCTTAAAAATGATGGGCGGACTTTCCCCGCAAGAGCGCCCGAAAATGGGTCAACTTGCCAACGAGGTTAGGAGCGCGCTTGAGTCGGCGCTGGAAAACGCCAAGTCGGCGGTTAAAGAAAAGGAACTTGCCGCGCGTTTGAAACTGGAGAAAATTGACGTAACCATCGACGGCACACGGCGTCCGGTGGGCAAACTACACCCCCTTTCTTCGACCCTTGAAAAACTTGAAGAAATTTTTACGGGGCTTGGCTTTACGGTAGTTGAGGGACCCGAAATCGAAACCGACCACTATAATTTTGAGGCTCTCAACGTACCTAAAGACCACCCCGCCCGCGATATGCAGGACACCTTTTATTTGGGTGAAAATCTGCTTCTTCGCACCCAGACTTCTGCGGCGCAGATAAGGACAATGGAAAACCTTAAGCCGCCAATTAAGATTATATGCCCGGGCAGGGTTTACCGCTCGGACGACGTCGACGCGACCCACTCGCCGGTATTTCACCAGGTTGAAGGACTTGTGGTAGATAAAGGTATTACCATGTGCGATCTTAAAGGCACGCTCGAAATTATGGTACACAAAATCTACGGTGAAAACACCAAGGTTAAGTTCCGCCCCTCCTTTTTCCCGTTTACCGAACCCAGCGTTGAGGTTGACGTTTCCTGTCCCGAGTGCGGCGGCAAGGGTTGCCGCGTTTGCAAGGGTGCTGGCTGGATAGAGATTTTGGGCGCAGGTATGGTACACCCGAGGGTCCTTGCGGGGTGCGGCATAGACCCCGAAGTGTATTCGGGTTTTGCCTTTGGTATCGGTCTTGACCGCCTGACCACAACAAGCCACAAAATAAGTGATATTCGTCTTCTTTTTGAAAACGACAACCGCTTCTTACAGCAGTTTTAGGGGGTGCAAATAAATGTTAGTATCTTATAATTTGCTTAAAAACTACGTCGATATAGATATCCCCGCCCCCGTCCTTGCCGAAAAAATGGTAATGGTCGGCTTTGAAGTCGAGGAAATGACCGACCTGTCTAAGACCATGCAAAACGTGGTAGTCGGAAAGATCACTAAAATTACACCCCACGAAAACTCCGATCATCTTCAGATCTGTCAGGTGGACATAGGCGAGGGCACGGTACAAATAGTTACCGGCGCGCAAAACGTATTTGAGGGCGCCACCGTACCCGTGGCAAAAGATAAATCGCTTTTGCCGGACGGCACCAAAATTACCAAGGGTAAACTTCGCGGAGTGGAAAGCTGCGGAATGCTGTGTTCGGGCGGCGAACTGGGACTTTCGGCGGGCGATTTTGAAAACGCCGAAGTAAACGGCATTATGATTATGGACGACCGTTACGCGGCAGGTACCGATATGCGCGAGATTTTGGGGCTTTTTGACTATGTTATCGACTTTAAGATTACCGCCAACCGTCCCGATTGCCAAAGCGTTATAGGTATTGCGCGCGAGGCGGCGGCGGTGCTTAACAAACCTTTTAAGTTGCCCGCTACCCCGCTTGCAACAGAGAGCGACGACATTAATGATTATATCAGCGTAGAGGTTAAAAACTACGACCTTTGTCCGCGTTATATGGGAGCGGTGGTAAAAAATATAAAAATTGCGCCATCCCCCAAATGGCTTGCCGACGCCCTTAAAAAGAGCGGCATCAGGTCGATTAACAACATAGTCGATATTACCAACTTTGTAATGCTGGAAACCGGCCAACCCATGCACGCCTTTGATTTGCGTGAACTTGAAGATAATAAAATAATCGTAAGAAACGCCGAAAAGGGCGAAAGCATCGAACTGTTAGACGGCAAGGTTGCAAAGCTTTCACCCGAAATGCTGGTTATTGCCGACGGCAAAAAGCCGTCCTGCCTGGCGGGTGTTATGGGCGGCGCCGGAAGCGGCATTAAAGACGATACCACCGCCGTATTTTTTGAGTGCGCCAAATTTGCGCGCGACAGCATAAGAAAAACCGCCAAAGCGGTGGGCGTTCGTACCGAAAGCAGCGCAAGATACGAAAAAGGCACCGATATTAAAAACGTTGAATACGCGCTTAACCGCGCCCTTTCGCTTATTTGCGAGCTTGAAGCGGGCGAGGTTGTTTGCGGCAGGGTTGATAAAAACCGTGGCATTGAAGACGACCGTACATTGGCTGTTAGCGTAAATAAAATCAACGCGCTGCTTGGTCTTGAAATCCACGGCGAGAAAATGAAAGAAATACTAAACTCTCTTCTTATTCAAACCAAACTTTCGGGCGACACGCTTACCTGCCAAATCCCCTCGTTTAGAAGCGACATCGAATTTACCGCCGATATTGCCGAAGAGGTTATACGCCTTTACGGGTGCGACCATATTGTAGGCACGGCGCTTCGCACCGAAAACACCCTGGGCGGCTATTTGCCTAAACTTGAATTACAGCGCAAACTTAAAAAATATATGACGGCGCTTTCCTTAAATGAGATTTACACCTATTCGTTTATTGCCAAAGGCGAAACCGAAAAATTGGGATTATCTTCCGATAAAGCCATAACGATTCTTAATCCGCTTGGCGAAGAATACTCGGTTATGCGAACACAGCTTGTTTCGAGTATGCTGCGAGTTATTGCCACCAACGCAAACCGCGGCAACGAACAGGGTGAGTATTTTGAGCTGTCAAAACGGTTTATTCCTAAATCGCTTCCGCTTACAGAACAACCCGACGAACTTTCGACCGTCTGCATAGGTCTTTTTGGCGAAAATAAAGATTTCTACGAGCTTAAGGGCATAGTACAGCAAACACTTGAGTTTTTAGGCTGCAAAAACGCCAAATACGTTGCGCAAAATCTGCCGCCCTATATGCACCCCGGCCGCTCGGCTTGTGTTTACGAGGGCAAAAAACTTGCGGCAGTGCTCGGAGAAATACACCCCCTGACCGCCGCGGCGTTTGATATTCCCAAAAAGTGCCTGGTTGCCGAGATTTATCTTGACCTCTTCGAAAACCGCAAGAAAGAAATCGAAATTTATAAACCGTTGCCGAAATTCCCTGCGGTCACCCGCGATTTAGCGCTTATTTGCGCAAGAGATTTACAGGTGGGCGATATGCTCGACGCCATAAAACAGGGCGCCGGCAAACTGCTTGAGAGCGCTCAGCTTTTCGACGTTTACACGGGTGAACAAATCGACAGCGATAAAAAAAGCGTCGCCTTTAAGCTGGTTCTTCGTTCGGCAAACGAAACCCTTACCGAACAGACGGTAGACGGCACGGTTAAAAAGGTGCTTGAATCGTTGAAAAAAATCGGAGCAAATTTGAGAATTTAATCGTTTTTTCTTAAAAATTAAACGGGACGCCAAAAACGGTCGGCGCCCCGTTTTTATTTGCATTTTTTTATAAAATTTTTTCAAAAAAGCCTGGAAAAGTATTGTAAAAATGGCTATAATTGTATTAGATAGGGGGTTATGTGCCATGAACCAAAACACCATAACATTTTCGCTTGGCGACGACCGCGAGAGAGAAATTCGCGCGATTTTGCTTCAGGTTTATTCCGCCCTTAAAGAGAAAGGCTATAATCCGATTAACCAGATTGTCGGTTACCTTTTAAGCGAAGACCCTACCTATATAACCACACATAACAACGCCCGCAACCTTATCCGCCGAGTTGACCGCGATACACTTTTGCAGGTGCTTGTAAAATATTATATGACACAGGAATAGGAGAACCACCGTGGGCGAATTTTTAACTTACAAGGGCAAGCCGCTTGTCCGAAATAAAAACGTTATCTATTACGGTAATATGAGCGACCGATTTGTTGTCAAATTTGAGGTGCTCTCAACCAAAAAAGAAAACGGCGTAAACAAGGCGGATAGAATCGAGGTAATGCTTCTTAACAACGACCCCGACCTAAAAGAAGAAGAGCGTATCGTTAAACATACCGAAAAACAGGGCTTTTATGAGGCTATGGACTTCGGCTCAATCTGGCTCGAACGCGCGCTTAAAGGATAAACAATATAAGCAAAAACGCACCCGATCGGGTGCGTTTTTTGTTATATGTAGATTCTTGAGGCCTGTACGATCGTGCGAGCATAGGAAATTATTTTTTAATTCCCCCCCTCAATTTTTATTCATACCAAACTCTTTTGTCTGAAACACGCGCTTCCAATACCCTTCTCGCTTGATTATATCATCACGTTTAGTTTTCGTATCAAAAATTTCAAGAATTGAATATGTAAAATTGTCAATTATATAATTTGCTCCACTGTTTTTCAATTCTTCAAACGCTTTATTTCCGCCAGTAAGATCGTTAACATCTGCATAGCTCTTCCAGCGTTGCCATATTCCTTCATCGTTACCTGAAGCAGATCCGATGTATATTTGGCCAGTCGAGGTATCGGTAATACAATACACACCCTTAACGTTTGACAATGCTGTTCTCCATTCCGGCGCTTCCTTATTGAATATTGTTTGCAGGTCTTTATGTTTCAACAATATTTTATTATACCCAGGAAAATCGCCTAATTTGGTCGAAGGAGCTAATTCATATATTTCAGGATTAAGTTTACTACTTTGAAGGTTTTTATATAATCTTAAATATAAATCTTGTCCAATCGGTTGAGAAAGTTTAATAATCAAGCGTTTGCGATATTCTTCGAAATCGGACATAAGGGTTAAATTGTACCCCTTGCCATCAACAACTTCTGGGGTGATTTTTTCCACTTCATACATACCGCCGAATATATAATACTCTGGGCCGTAAGGATAATACTGTGCAAATGCGAGAAGATACTTCGCCTTGTTAAGATTATTATTCGCTTGTTTCTTTTTGTGGGCATTCATTCCAATCCATTCGGGATTCTCTTCTCCTTGCAATAAATAATCCCATGCGGGGTGATTTGTATCTCCAGCATGCATGTTGAATTTTACTTTTGTGTTTTCTGGGTCTTGAACACGGAAAAAGTCTTCAAATTTAATCATTATATATTTCTCCTTATACTACAATTCGTCTGTCCAAATCATTTTCAAGCAAAATCACAAAGGGTAATATTTTGCTTGAGCGTATGGGGTGGCGCAGTTTACGGTAGGCGTCCTTAAGTATTTCTTTGCCCCGCTTGGCTGAAACACCTAAAACATCCGCCGCTTCTTCAACCGTTTTATCCTGGTCGCAAAGCAACATTACGGCGGTGGCTTCGTCAGCGGTAAGCGTCGCAATCAGAAAGTTAACGGTATTAAGCAGCTCTTGTGAATATATAATGACCTGCTGTTCGATGTTTATGTCGTATATTACCGATAAAAAGTTCTCGCAAAACCGCTTTTGCGAAAGTTTGGTGATATAAATACCGTTTGCGAAATTGTCTTTTGGGGTATTTTGCGGCGGTTGTGCCGACGCGTTAGCGCGCGATAAAGAAATATTGTTGTTGATCTTTGTGTCCTTCATATCTAAACCCTTCAAAAAATTATTCTTCGGCGGGCCATGCCCAAACAAAGAAGAGACCCGTTATTATGTTGCCTACCGCCAAGCTTTTTGCGTCGGTTCGCTCGGGCGGGATTACCAAGTAAAACCCGTAGCCTAGGCAGTCGATTTCGGCGACCAGGACGCCACTTTCAAAACCCGCCGCTGTGGGGTCTTCACAGACCTCTGTAACCCGCACGCTCGCCTTTACTGCGGCGGTTATGGGAAGCCCGTCGTCGGGTTTATTGGATTCGTAAAAATTCAGGGCGATCGGTATTAACGCCTGCGCCGCCATTTTAGAGGTGTCGTTAGCATCGAAGTCTTGTTCGTTTTCGTAAATGTTTATCTCTAATGCTTCTAAAAGCATCTCGTATTCGCACTCTTCGCCTATTGGCACCTGCGAAACATCTACGTTTCTTGTTTCGGCTAAAAAGGGCATTTCTTCCTGCCCGCCTATAAGGTTTAGTTTTAGCGCGCCCGTATTATCTTTGGTAGGGGTTGTCAGCCATTTTACCGCTATTGCCTTCATACTTTTTCCTCCTGTTTTTTGTTTGCCTATTATAGCATACGGTATACCAAATTTTTAACTATTTTTGCAAACTTTTTGTAAAACGGGCGGAAAAGCACTGTTTATGGGACGTTGGCGGGCGAGTTCAGGCATTATAGTCGTCAAGTGCCTCGCTTAACCGTGCCGTAATTTTGTTTACCAAAGACTTGGGCGCGCTCACGCGCACCAAACCGGCATATTGAAGCGCCCAGTGTTCGATGGCGGCGGGGTTGGCTTTAAGCCGTACCTTGATGGTGTCCCCCTCGTCGGTTTTTGAAACCGCGGCGCCCTCGCCAAACCAATCGTAAATCTGATCCATAATATCGGCTTTTGCCAAAAACTCGACCGTCTCGCTTTTGCCCCCGAACATATAGGGCATGGCGCTTGAAAGCTCTTTGTAGTCAAGCCCGTTTTGAAAACCCACGATAGAGTTAAGCGGCACGCCCTTTTGGTCGGTTACGGTCATATTGGTTATGCGGTCGATTCGGTGGTAGACCATATTGCCCCAGTACTCGCTGTACGCCATAAGGTAGTAGCGCTGGTTGTGGAGTATCATTTGATAGGGTGTAACCTGCTGCTGCGAAGATTTATGTAGTTTTTTATCGGTGCCGTATTTGTTGTAATCGTAATGAAGCTGCCGCTTTTTTTCGATGGCGGTGTCGATAAGCTCGATATTGTAAAACAACGCCTGGTTTTCGGTTTTGCTCCAATCGTTGATTGAGTAGACGTGTTTTACGTGCGAACTGAAATACTTGTTTGAAAGCCCGCACAGCCGATCGATCAGGTCTTTA
>CADBUL010000071.1 GCA_902797875.1 Oscillospiraceae bacterium
AGGACGAAGCAAGGCTTTGTGCCTTGCGAGGACAACAAGCAAAAAAGAGCCGGATTTTTCCTTTTCTCAGGCGTTTTGTCCCTATCAGCAATAAGTCAAGGTCGACCGTCCTTTTTAATTTTTTGGGGTTTCGTCCTTTTCATCTATATCGTAAATTTCGCTAAGGCGGTCAACAAACGCGTCGGCAACCGTTTCGTATTCGTCGTCGTCGGCAATATCTTCAAAATATTCTTCGCCGGCCTCGTCGGTCATAACCTTGGCTATTACAAGTTCGCCGCTTTCGTCAAGAATTTTTTCGGGTTCATCATAAACCGGCATAAAGGCAACATAGCGACCCCGGTCGGTTTCTATGGCGTCAAGCACCTCAAAGGTGTACTCTTTGCCGTCGTCGTCTTTTAAGGTAACAATATCGTTTCCGTATTCTTCCATAATACTTTTTTCCTTTCATAATATATTATTATGATACATTTTTTTATAAAAATAGTCAATCAATATTTTGTCTTTTTTGCATATTATGTATCAGCGCATAAATATCTTACTTTCGCCATAGTTTTTTGTTTAAAAGCTCCGCTTTCGGTTAACAATAGTAACAGTAGATAAAGCGGTGCGTTTATGCGCAAAGAAAGGAAAGACAAAATGACGATAAAACGCGGAGAGATATATTACGCCGATTTAAGCCCGGTAGTGGGAAGCGAACAAGGCGGTATACGCCCGGTACTTATTGTTCAAAACGATACCGGCAACCGTTACAGCCCCACCGTAATAGCCGCCGCCATAACCTCACAGCAAGAAAAGGCAAAACTCCCCACCCATATTTCGGTAAAAACCAGCGACAGCGGACTTCTTAAAAACTCGATAATTCTGCTTGAACAGGTGAGAACCATCGACAAAACCCGCCTGAAAGAAAAAATGGGCGATCTTGACAAAGAGTCGATGGACATGGTAAACAAGGCGCTTTCGGTAAGCTTTGGACTATCGGGGCAGTAAGGCGCAGTATAATTTAGGCAAAATAAAAGCGTTCTTCTTTTGTAAGAACGCTTTTTATATGTAATTTTCAGCGTTTACCGTAGCGGTCGTTTAGCGATTCTATTGAATCGGCAAGTTTGGCAATATCTTTATTCGCCGCGCCTTTATATGAGGTAACCAAGGTTTTAAGACGGTCAAAAGCCGCAAGGAGTCTATCGTATACCGCTTCACCTCGAAGCGCGCCTTTACTTTTTTTGGCAACCCGTTTTATGGGGGCGTTTTCAACAAATTCATTATTTATAAGGTCAAATACATCACCCGAATAGGGTGCTGTGGCGGTAACCTTAATTTCGTCCATAATGGTCTGAGCAAACAAATCGGTTACGGTGTCGTTACCGTGGTTTACAAAAACGCGGGTGGGTTTTTGCGGCATACTTTTAAGCCACCCTAAAAGCATATTGCGGTCGGCGTGTCCCGAAATCCCGGACATAACCGCAATTTCACAGTTAACCGCAATGGTTTCGCCAAACAATTTTACGCTTTTTTCACCCTCTATAAGCTTTCGTCCCAAGGTACCCTCGCTTTGATACCCAACAAAAAGCACCGTACTGTTTTCACGCCAAAGGTTATGTTTTAAGTGATGGCGAATGCGCCCCGCTTCACACATCCCCGAAGCCGAAAGTATTACCTTGGGCTTTGGGTCAAAGTTTATCAGTTGACTGTCTTGCGAGGTGACCGAAAGCCTAAGCCCCGGCAAAGCGATGGGGTTTTCACCCGAATTTAATATCTCTATGGTTTCGCTGTCATAATAAGCGGTAAGGTCGGGCGAGTAAACGGCGGTGGCGCTAACCGCCAGGGGGCTGTCCACGACCACCTCAAAATCGGTATTAGCAACAAGTTTATTTTGTTTTATTATTCGCAAAAGATACAACATCTCTTGGGTTCTGCCAACCGCAAAGCAGGGAACAACCAAATTTCCACCGCGCGAAAGTGTGCGTTCAAGTATGCCCGAAAGTTCCCCCACATAATCGGGCGTAGGCCCGTGCAGACGGTCGCCGTATGTAGATTCTATAACCACGTAATCGGCGGAAGGCGGCGTTTCGGGGTCGCGAATAAGCGGGCGGTTTATATTACCTATATCACCCGAAAAGAGTATCGTTTTAGTTTGACCGTTTTCGGTCAGAGTAAGTTTTATACTTGACGAGCCCAGCAGATGCCCCGCGTCAAAAAACTCGGCGGAAACACCGTCAATTGGGCTAAACGGGGTGTGATATTCGTAAGGACAAAACTGCAACAGCGCCCTTTGGGCGTCGGCGGTAGTGTAAAGCGGTACATATTCTTCTGCGCCACTTCGCTTGGCTTTGCGGTTGCGCCATGCGGCTTCAAATTCCTGAATATGCGCCGAGTCCAAAAGCATTATATCGCACAATCTTTTGGTGGCAAGTGTGCAATAAATCTGCCCCTTAAATCCCTCGTTAACAAGTTTGGGTATAAGTCCCGAGTGGTCGATATGGGCGTGTGTAAGCAAAACGCAGTCGACCTGCGAAGGAGAAACAGAAAGCTCTTGATTTTCGTAAATATCCGCGCCCTGCTCCATACCGCAGTCGATCATTATATTTTTATCACCGATTGTAATCAGCGAACAAGAACCGGTAACCTCGTGCGCCGCGCCGAAAAATGACAGCTTCATTTTACTTTCTCCTTATCTTTTTACAAAAAATTCTTGGTACCAAACAAGGAAGGTATATACCGTCCATATTTTGCGCGAAAGATCGGCTTTGCCTGCGCGGTGTTTATCAAGCATTTTAACAAGTTTATTGCATTTGAAAAACTCGGCGGCGTACTCACTTTCAAACTCGGCTTTAATAATATTGTAGTATTTTTCCTCTTTAATCCACTCGCGAATGGGCACCGGAAAACCAAGTTTTTCTTTGTTGGCGGTAAATTCGGGAATACTCCTTGCAGCGGCGGCGCGAAGCGCCTTTTTGGTGTTAACGCTGTCAACTCGGAATTTGGTCGGTACCGCTTGCGCTAACTTCATAACCTCGCGATCGAGGAAGGGCACGCGAAGTTCCAGGCTGTTTGCCATACTTGTTTTATCCGCCTTTAACAAAATGTCGCCCATAAGCCACATATTTATATCAAGGTACTGCATTTTGGTTACGTCGTCGAGGTTTGCCGCCTCGTCATAAAAGGGTTTGCAGACCGCCGTGGCGGGCTTTTCACCGTGCTCTTTTAACACCTTTTTGCGCTCTTTAAGCGAAAAGATGTTGGCGTTGCCTATAAACCAGTCGCTAACGTGTCCCTTGCGGCGAACCAGGAAATTAAGTCCGCGTAACTCGGGCAGCCACGAAGCGACCGTGCCTATAACATAGCGAACAGGCAGAGGAATTTTGTTATATTTTGTAGCGGTAAGCGGCTCACGGTAGACCTTGTAACCGCCAAAAAGCTCGTCCGCCCCTTCTCCCGAAAGCACAACCTTAACGCTTTCGCTCGCCACTTTCGATACAAAGTAAAGCGCAATGGCGGCAGGGTCTGCAAGCGGTTCGTCCATATGATACTGAATATTGCCGAAGTTTTCGAAATATTCTTCGCTTGTAATTTCTTTAGCGATGTTTTCAACCTTAATAACCTTCGAAAAATCCTTTGCAAAAGAAATCTCGTTATATTTTTCGCCGCCTGCAAATCCCACGGTAAAGGTTTTATCAACCTGTGCCAGACAGGCAATATATGAACTGTCAATACCGCTTGATAAAAACGACCCGACCTCAACGTCGGCAATTTTATGCGCGTTAACAGACTCTTTCATGGCAGCTTCGATTTTATCGGTATAATCCGAAAAACTGCCGTCCTTTGCCGCAAATTCGGGGCGCCAGTAACGGGTGGTGGTCATTTTGCCGTTTTTATAAATAAAACTGTGTGCGGGCGGCAGTTTATAGACGTTTTCAAAAAATGTTTCACTTAGCGGTGAATACTGAAAAGACAGGTAATGTTCAAGTATTTTTCGGTTTAGCGACTTTTTGAATCCCGGGTGGAACAAAAACGATTTTATTTCGCTGCCGAACATAAAAAGATCATCAAAAATGGCGTAGTAAAGGGGTTTTATGCCAAACATATCCCTTGCGCCGAAAAACTCGTCTTTGTTTTGGTCGTAAATCACAAACGAGAACATTCCGCGCAGTTTTTTAACAAGGTCGGAACCCCACTCCTCGTAGCCGTGCACCAGCACTTCGCTGTCGCCCTTGGTTGCAAAAGTATGGCCTGCGCTAACCAGCTGCTCTCTTAATTCCTTAAAATTATATATCTCGCCGTTAAAGGTAAGCACTAAACTTTTATCTTCGTTATAAAGCGGTTGGTCGCCGTCTTTAAGGTCTATAATACTAAGCCGCCTAAAACCCATCGCGACTTTTTCATTTACAAAGCTGCCGTCGGCGTCGGGTCCGCGGTGGCGTATCGAGTCCTTCATATCTTCAAGGACCCGTTCAGCATTATCTATATTATTTGTAAAACCAACATATCCGCACATCAGTTAAAAACTCCCTAAAATGGTATTCTTAATAAAGTATAGCATTATTTATAATAAAAGGCAATATAAAATTACCCGTCTTTCCGGCGGCAAA
>CADBUL010000072.1 GCA_902797875.1 Oscillospiraceae bacterium
CGACTCGGCGCTGGGGTCCTGCAAACTTGCGCGCGACGCCTCCTTCCAGGCAATTATGCCGGTGCGCGGCAAAATACTCAACTGCCTAAAAGCCGAGTACGATAAGATTTTTAAGAGTGAAATAATCACCGACCTTCTCAAGGTACTCGGGTGCGGGGTAGAGGTTAAATCAAAAGCCAACAAGGGGCTTTCAAACTTTGACATAAACAACTTAAAGTGGAACAAGATTATTATTTGTACCGACGCCGACGTCGACGGTTTTCACATCAGAACCCTTATTTTAACCATGATTTACCGCCTTATGCCCACCCTTATAGAAGAGGGCAAGGTGTTTATAGCCGAAACACCCCTTTACGAAATCACCACCAAAGAAAAAACTTATTTTGCCTACGACGAAAACGAGAAAAAAGAGATACTTGATATGATAGGCGATGCCAAATACACCATACAGCGCTCAAAGGGACTTGGCGAAAACCAACCCGATATGATGAACCTTACCACCATGAACCCGTCAACAAGAAGACTTATTAAAATAATGCCCGAGGACGCCGCCGTTCAAGAAGAGATGTTCGATTTACTTTTGGGCGACAACCTTACGGGGCGAAAAGATTATATTTCGGATAACGGCTATCTGTATATGGAAGAAGCCGACATCAGTTAGGAGCAGGTTTTCACATGGCTAAAAAATCAGCCGCAGGCGAAAGACAACCCAAAGTGAATAACGCAAACGCCTATATAGCGGGGGCGGGTACGGTGGTCGACAGTCTTGTAACCGATACCCTGAAATCCAATTTTATGCCCTACGCCATGAGCGTAATAATTTCGCGCGCTATTCCCGAAATAGACGGCTTTAAGCCCTCACACCGCAAACTGCTTTATACAATGTATAATATGGGGCTTTTAAGCGGCGGCACCATAAAATCGGCGAATATCGTCGGTCGTACCATGCAGCTTAACCCTCACGGCGACGCCGCTATTTATGAAACCATGGTAAGACTCAGCGAGGGCAACCAGGCGCTTTTACACCCGTTTGTGGCATCTAAAGGCTCTTTCGGTAAAGCGTATTCACGCGATATGCAATACGCCGCTTCGCGTTACACCGAAGCAAAACTCGCCCCGATTTCGGCGGAGCTTTTTAAGGATATAGATAAAAAAACGGTCGATTTTGTTGATAACTACGACGCCACCATGAAAGAGCCGGTGCTTTTCCCCGTAACCTTCCCGACCGTGCTTGTAAACGCTAATATGGGTATTGCTGCGGGTATGGCTTCGTCCATTTGCTCCTTTAATCTCGAAGAGGTGTGCCGCACCACCATCGCCCTAATCCGAGATAAAGACGCCGATATTTTTGAAACCCTGCTGGCTCCCGATTTTCCCATAGGCGGCGAACTTATTTACGACAAAACGGCGATTGAGCAAATCTACAACACCGGTCACGGCGGTTTTAAGGTGCGCGGCGTTTATACCTATGATAAATCCGCCAATTGTATAGATATTACCGAAATACCGCCCACAACCACCGTCGAGGCCATTATAGATAATGTAATTTAACTTGTAAAACAAAAAAAGATTACCGAGATTAACGATATTCGCGATGAAACCGATTTATCGGGTCTTAAAATTACGGTCGACCTAAAACGCGGCGCCGACCCCGATAAACTTATGAAACGCCTGTTTAAGCTCACCCCTTTGCAAGATACCTTTTCGTGTAATTTTAATATTCTTATTTCGTCTTCGCCAAAGGTTATGGGGGTACGCGAAATACTTACCGAGTGGACGGCGTTTAGGCACGAGTGCATAAAAAGAAGGGTATATTTCTCGCTCGATAAAGCCAAAAAGAAAATGCACCTTCTAAAAGGTCTTGAAAAGATACTTCTCGATATAGACAAGGCGGTAAAAATCGTTCGCGAAACCGAACAAGAGAAAGAGGTCGTCCCCAACCTTATGATAGGCTTTGGAATTGACCGCGAGCAGGCCGAAAGCGTTGCCGAAATTAAGCTTCGCCACCTAAACCGCGAGTACATCCTCAACCGCACCAAAGAAATAGAACAACTGCTTGAAAGCATCAAGGATATGGAAGATATCCTTGCAAGCCGCCGCCGAATTTATACCATTATAATAAAAGAACTTGAAGAGGTTATAAAAAAATACGGACAGCCGCGCAAAACCAAAATTATTTACGATGCACAAGCCGACGAACCGGAAGAAAAACAACCGGTCGACGATAGCCCCATTCATATTTTCTTTACCAAAGAGGGCTACTTCAAAAAGTTTACGCCGCTTCAACTTCGTATGAGCGGCGAGCAGAAACTGAAAGAGGGCGACCAAATCACCCACTCGCTCGACAGTAATAACGACGCCCACCTGTTATTCTTCACCAACAAACAGCAGGTTTACAAAACCAGGGCGTTTGAAATGCCCGATTCCAAAGCGGCGGCGCTGGGCGAATACATACCTTCGGCCTTATCAATGGAGCAGAACGAACAGGCTGTATCCATGGCGGTAACCAGAGATTATAAGGGCTTTTTACTGTTTGTATTCGATAACGGCAGAATTGCCAAGGTTGCTCTTTCGGGTTACGATACCAAACAAAACCGCAAAAAGCTTATAAACGCATACAGTGATAAGTTCAATTTGTTTACAATTATACAAATGGAGCAAGAAGGCGAAATAAAGCTGCAGTCTTCTAACGGCAGAATACTGCTTGTATCCACCGCCGAACTTCAAACCAAAACCACCAAAAACAATTCGGGCGTTGCGGTTATGACCCAGAAAAAGGGTCATTGCATAGTAGACGCGTGTGTTTATGTAAAAGATTCGCTTCCAAGAGAATATCGCTACCGCGTTAAAAGTCTGCCGGCGGCAGGAAGTTTTTTAGGTCAGGACGAAGCTAAGCAGATTTCACTTATATAACAAAGAAACCGCCCTCGCAAATACGAAAGCGGTTCCGTTAAGCCGACAGAATTAAAATAATGTAACTTAATTAAAACGTCCGGTTTTAGCGTCACATCTAAAAAGTATGTTTCAAAAACTGAATTTTCTAAAACATCCTTTTTCCTGCCGACACTATTATTATGGACAAAGGTTCACATATTATTCACCGGTAAAAATTTACCATCGGAGGAAAAATTATGCAAAAAGAAATTGCAAAGGTATACAACCCCAAAGAGATAGAGGACCGTCAGTATTCTTTTTGGGAAGAGAAAGGTTATTTTCACACCAAGGCGGATCCTTCCAAAAAACCGTACACCATTGTTATGCCGCCGCCCAATATTACGGGTCAGCTTCACATGGGACATGCGCTTGATAACACCCTGCAGGATATACTGATTCGTTTTCGTCGAATGCAGGGTTATGCCGCACTTTGGCTGCCCGGCACCGACCACGCTTCTATAGCTACCGAGGCAAAAATAGTCGAAGCCATGAAAAAAGAGGGGCTTACAAAAGATTCGGTCGGTCGCGAGGGCTTTCTAAAACGCGCCTGGGATTGGAAAAACACCTACGGCAACCGTATAACAAGCCAACTTCGCAAAATGGGTAGTTCGTGCGACTGGCAGCGTGAACGCTTTACCATGGACGAGGGCTGTTCGGCGGCGGTTAACGAGGTATTTAACAATCTTTACGAAAAAGGCCTTATATACCGTGGCGAAAGAATAATCAACTGGTGTCCGCATTGCCTTACATCTATTTCAGACGCCGAGGTTGAATACCAAGAGCAACAAGGCCATTTTTGGCATATCAGATACCCCTACGCCGACGGCAGCGGATATATCGAACTTGCCACCACCCGCCCCGAAACGTTACTCGGCGATACCGCCGTTGCGGTAAATCCCAACGACGAACGCTATAAGGATGTTGTCGGCAAAATGCTTATTCTGCCTATCGTCCACCGCAAAATTCCGGTTGTGGCGGACGAGTACGTCGAAATGGATTTTGGTACCGGCGCGGTTAAAATCACCCCCGCCCACGACCCCAACGACTTTGAAGTGGGGCTTCGCCACAACCTCGAGGTTATAAACGTTTTAACACCCGACGCAAAAATTACAGACGACTATCCCGCTTACGCCGGTCTTGACCGCTATGAGGCGAGAAAGAAAATCGTCGAAGACCTAAAAGCCGAGGGCGCGCTGATAAAAATCGAAGACTATTCACACAACGTAGGCACCTGTTACCGTTGCGGCACAACCGTAGAGCCACGCGTTTCAAAACAATGGTTTGTAAAAATGAAACCTCTGGCCGGTCCCGCCATAGAAGCGGTTAAATCGGGAGATACGAAATTTATCCCCGCCCGTTTTGAAAAAATA
>CADBUL010000073.1 GCA_902797875.1 Oscillospiraceae bacterium
AGTTTCGGGCGATACTGTTGAGTTTCCTGCCGACGATTATGTAAAACTCTTTAAGGAAGCATACGAAGAGGTTTCAGCAGGTGTTCATATTTCTGCACTTTCAATAGATACACAGTGTGAAACGCTTATACTTACCGACGAAAACGGCACTCCTATTATGAATGCCATTGTTTGGCTTGATAACCGTGCCGCAAAACAGGCGGAAGAAATAAAGGCACATTTTGGTAATAAACGAGTTTATGAGGTTACAGGACAACCCGAAATAACGGCGACTTGGCCGGCGGCAAAACTTCTTTGGATAAAAGAGAATAAGCCCGAAATATATAGTAAAATAAAAAAAGTATTTTTGCTTGAAGATTATCTTTTATATAAACTTACCGGCAATTTTGTAACCGAGAAAACATTGCAGTCATCAACTATTTATTTTGATATAAAAAAAGACTGCTGGTGGGAAGAAATGCTCGAATTTATCGGAGTAAAGCCGGAATGGTTACCCGAAATTCATAATAGTGCCGAAACAGTTGGAGAATATAAAGGCAGTAAAGTTGTTACAAGTGCTATTGACCAGATAGCAGGGGCAATAGGAGCGGGGGTTACAGATAAAGCGACTGTCAGCGAAATGACGGGAACTACAATGGTTATCTTCGCCCCGTGTGAAGAAATACCGGAGTATAATCCCCAAAGCATAGTTCCTTGTCATAAAAACTATGACGGTAAATACTGTCTGCTTTCGTGGACGCCAACGGCAGGAATAGCACTTAAATGGTTTAAAAATAATTTTTGCGAAAACTTTTCGTTTAAAGAACTTGACGAAATGGCAAAGGATATTCCGCCCGGCAGTGCGGGACTGACTTTTTTGCCGTATCTTTGCGGTTCTACAATGCCTAAATATGACCCCGATGCTAAGGGTGCTTTTGTAGGTCTTACAATGGAACATACAAGAGCACACGCAGTAAGAAGTATTTTAGAGGCGGTAGCCTCAATGCTTAAAGCAAACCTTGATTATCTTAAAATAGACTGCAAAGAAATCCGCTCAATGGGCGGGGGAGCGAGCAGTCCGCTTTGGTGTCAGATTAAGTCTGACATGACAGGCAAGAATATAGCGATACTACAAAACAATGAAACAGCTTGTTTAGGTTCTGCAATACTTGCAGGCGTCGGTGCAGGAATACTCAGCGATGTAAAAACCGTTTCTGAAACATTTGTTAAAATTAAAAAGGTATATAAGCCGTCGGGCGATGATTATACCGAATGTTATGACAATTTCAAAAAAGCGGAGAATATGATAGTCAAGTAGATAGCAAGCGTTTTTGGTTAGGGGATATCTATATGAACCATGTTCATTTTGAAAATAAAAAGGTAAGTCTTGAGTTCTTTTGGCTTATATGGATCATTTACACCGTTACATATATGACAAAAAACTGTTTTTCGGCGGCAATGGCATCTATTGTTTTCGAGGGCGTTATGACGAAATCGCAGACGGGACTTATAACTGCGATTTTCTATATTGTATATGCTCCGCTTCAGATAGTCGGAGGTATTGCGGCGGATAAGTACGACCCCGAAAGGCTTATTAAAATAGGTCTTATCGGTGCGGGAATTGCAAATCTTATAATCTTTTTTAATCAGAATTATTATCTCGTTCTTACCGTCTGGACGCTTAATGCCGTAGTACAGTTCGGTATCTGGCCGTCTGTTTTTAAGATAATGACGGCGCAGCTTGAACCAAGCGAGCGAAGACCCGCTGTATTTTATATGTCATTCAGCAGTGCCGTAGGTCTTATGCTTGCATATCTTATTGCAGCGGTTGTACCTAACTGGGAATCGAATTTCTTAATCTCTTCCGTTTCACTTTTTGCATCAGCGATAATTTTGCATATAGCGACAAAATATGCCGCACCGTATACGGTAAAGGACAAGGAAATCAAGCCGAAAACTGCCGACGGAACGGAAGAAGGATTTGAAGGTATAAAGACTTCAAAACTGTTTTTGGAGAGCGGACTTTATATCCTTTTGATTGTAGTTTTTTTGCGGGTTATAATTCTCTACTTTGCAAAAACT
>CADBUL010000074.1 GCA_902797875.1 Oscillospiraceae bacterium
GGTGCCGCTAACCGGACTTGAACCGGTACGGTATTGCTACCGAGGGATTTTAAGTCCCTTGTGTCTGCCTATTCCACCACAGCGGCAAATGCACCACAAGTGCAAGAAATATAATACTAAAAAATGCCGCCTTTGTCAAGTAAAAGTTGCTAATATTTACGGTTTTATTTGTATATTTACGGTTTTTTTATGCAAAATATTTTGGGTGATAAAATGCATAAACTTTCAAACCAAGACTACGCCAAAATGGTCGACGCCGCAACACCTCACGGCAAGAACTTCATTAACTACTTTTACGCCTTTTTGTTTGGCGGAATTATCTGCGCGGTAGGCCAGGGATTTTTCGACCTTTACGCCTTTTTAGGGTTAGAAGAAAAGGTGATAAAGATGGCGGTACCCGTAACGCTTGTGTTTATTTCGGCGGTGCTGACCTATTTTAGGGTTTACCATAAAATAGCAAAGCTGGCGGGGGCGGGGACTCTCGTCCCCATAACCGGATTTGCCAACGCCATAGTATCGCCAGCAATGGAGTATAAGACCGAAGGCTTTATTTTGGGCAGTTGCGTAAAGATGTTTGATATTGCCGGACCCGTTTTGACATTTGCCACCATTTGCGGCTTTATATACGGTATTTTCGTTTATATTTTGGGAATTTAATTATGAGAGAGATAAAACAAATTCAAAACGTTTATATAAAATCCTACGCCGCCGTCGGCTCGCTTATAGAGGGCGCCGGCAGGTTTTCTAAAGAATACGACGTTATTTTGCAAGACCCCCTTTGCGCGCAAGATAGCTGGGAAAAAGCCGAAAGCGTTTTTCTGAAAACCGCTATAGATAAGGCTCTTGAAAAATCGACGCTTTCACAAAAGGATATCGATGTAATAATCTCGGGCGACCTTATAAATCAATGCACCAGCAGTACCTATGCCGTAAGGGACAGCGGTATTTCATATTTCGGGGTGTATTCGGCATGTTCGACCATCTGTATTTCGACCATCGCAGGCGCCCTTTTTATTGAATCGGGCGTTGGAAAAACCGCCCTTACAGCGGCTTCGTCACACTTTTGCACGGCAGAGAGGCAATACCGCTTTCCGCTTGAATACGGCGGACAAAAGACCCCGTCGGCACAGTGGACGGCTACCGCTTCGGGGGCGCTGCTGCTTACAAATGAACCAACCGGTATAAAAATTAACTCGGTATATATAGGCGAGGTGGTCGATTATGAAATTACCGATACAACCAATATGGGCGCTGCGATGGCGCCTGCCGCCGCTAAAACCATAACCGACTATCTTAAAAAAACCGGGAAAACGCCGGGTGAGTTTGACGCAATTTTTACCGGCGACCTTGGTAATATCGGCACACAACTTTTATATAATTTGTGCAAACTTGAAAACTGCGATATTACCGCAAATCACAACGATTGCGGAAAAATGCTGTACGACGGAACAAATATTGACTGTCATTCGGGCGCTTCCGGGTGCGGCTGCAGTGCGAGTATTTTGTGCGGTTATGTTCTAAACCGCATTAAAAACAAAGAACTTAACAACATTTTATTTTGTGCAACGGGGGCGCTTCACTCACCGCTTATAACCAAACAGGGTGAGAGTATTCCCGGTATTTGCCACCTTTTGAACATCGTAAGCGCATAATAAAAAGGCATATCGCAAACGGGCGATATGCCATACTTTTTGTTAAATTATTTTAGGGTTTCTTGCTCTTTTTTCTTGTTTTCGATAACGATTTGATACCGGTCATACGCCTTTTTAACGGCGTCCTCCCAGGAAAAATATACGGTATTGACGGCATTTTCGCCGAGTTTTTTAAGACAACCCTCTGTTTTTATTGCCGCATAGATTTTATCGGCGCAATCATTGGCGTTTTCCTCGCAGTAAAGACCGTCAAGCCCGTCGTGAACGCCCTCTGCCGCGCACGAGCCTTTTACGACGATGGCAGGGCATTCACAAGCCGAAGCCTCGATTACCACAAGTCCGTTGGTGTCGTAGGTGGACGGAAAGACAAGCAGGTCCGCCAGGCTGTAAAACGCGCGTATTTTTTCGCGGTCGTAAATGGCGCCCGTAAATATTGTTTTGTTGTCAATTTTCAATTCTTTTGCGTAGTTCTCAGCCGAAGGCCGGTCGGCCCCGTCACCAATAAAAATACATCTGAAATCTACCCCTTTTTGGGACAAAATTTTCATAGATTCAAGTATGATTTTAAGGTTTTTATACCACATCATTCTGCCTACGAATAAAAATATAAGTTCTTTATCGATGCGGTAAATACGTTTTATTTCTTCAATTTCCTCTTTTGGCGCAAGGCCTTTCTTAAAATCGGTGCCGTTGGGCATAACAATATAATCGCCTTTGTAACCCATTGCCTGTAAATTTTTGCCCGCGCCGTCCGACACGGCCCAAACCTCGTCGAATGACGCCACGTTACTTACCACAAATTTTTTGGATAATTTATTAAAATTCGGGAGCCCTACATAACGGTCGATATCAATATCGAATTTGGTATGGTATGTAAATACGGTTGGTATGCGGTTCTTTTTGCGGTACCGTAGATTAACCTGTCGTGCAAAAGCCGAAGAAGCAAACGGACAGTGAATATGCATAAGGTCGAGCTTCATTTTTTTAACGTCCTGAATATTTACAGGCAAAAACGGATTGCCTATTCGGTAGGGCATTTTGCCCACCTGCGGCAGCGAAGGGTAGCGATAAACGTTAAGATTGTAGTTTTCCTCCATATGCGGATATTTGGGTATAATAACCGAAGGACTAACCTCATAGTCCCTTTTAAGTATAGCGGCATAATTATAAACCGCCTGCGCAACGCCGTCTATCATAGGCGGAAATGAATCGTTAAAAAGACCTACTTTTAACATAAAATCACCAGCTAATTTTTTTAATATTATACTACAAGATGACATTTTTTTCAATAATTTTTAATATATTGCAAAAACCTTGAAATAAAACTTGAAAAAGTAACCGTTATGTAGTAAAATTTAATAAATATGTTCTGAAAGAAAAGATGTGCTTTATGAAATTTCTGTTAAAAGCGCTGTCGGCGGTTGTCTGCATTTGCACGCTGTGTTTGTGTACCGGGTGTACGTCCGATATGGTAATTTCGGAATATCCCGTAAATTTCGGCGGTCAGCGGTTTGATGTTGCGCCTAACAATATTCTATGTCTTTCAAGACAGGTTTTTTCGGCGGCGGATTATCTTGGCTACAGTGACCGTTGCCTTACGGGAGATTACGGTACCGACGACGATCCCGATTACGACGCAATTCTAAATGCCGCGCCCGAAGTGTTTATAACCGCTAACGATTTTATATTTTCACAAAAAGACAGGTTCGATAAAGCCGGCATTAAAATCTGCAAACAGTCCCTGCCGCAGACCTTGGAAGAATACAAAAGTTTTCTAACGCAGCTGGGCTCGTTTTTCGGCGGCAATAAAACCGGTAAGGCGGCGGCACAGAAGGTTGTAAACGATATTGACGAAAGCGTAAACAACGTTAAAGAGTTTGCAAACACTAAACCCGATGTTTCCTACCTTGTGTTTTACGAAGAGGGGAAATGCGCCGCCAATGGCGATTATTTAATAGATTTACTCGAAAATTGCGGGCTTAACGGTTATAACAATCAGGACTATTTTACAGACGACCGGAAAATAATTTCGGCGAACCCGCAGGTAATTATTTGTACCGAAGCCTTAAAAGACTATTTTAAGCAAGAACAATTTGCACCGTGCGACTTTTACAAAAATAACGCCGTGTATGTTCTTGATATTTCCGAAGCCACAAGCATGGGCGCAAACACTCTACCGAGCATTTACAAGCTTTTTGAACAGATGTACAAAGATTTTTTGAACGAAGGTAAAAAAGATGAAGTATAGTTCCAAACTTTCCCCACGACAAACCGAACAAGCCATAAAAACTGTTCGCGACAGTTTTGAAGACCGGCTTTGCACCGCGCTTAATCTCTCGCGCGTATCGGCTCCCATGATGGTCAGACCCGAAAGCGGATTAAACGACGACCTTAACGGCGTAGAGCGTCCCGTACAGTTCGACTGCCTTGACGGAGTAGAAAACGTAACGGTTGTTCACTCGCTCGCCAAATGGAAAAGGCAGGCGCTAAAACGCTATGAATTTGCGGTAGGCGAGGGGATTTATACCGATATGAACGCTATCCGCCGCGACGAAATTATGGATAACCTTCACTCGATTTACGTTGATCAGTGGGATTGGGAAAAGGTTATAGATAAAGACCAGCGAAACCTTGACACACTTAAATCTCACGTTAGAAAAATTGTCGATTGTATTTGCGACGTTAAAGAAATACTTAAACAGCAGTATCCGGCGCTCTCATTATCGATCAATCGCGACGTCTGCTTTATAACCAGCGAAGAACTGCTTCAAAAATACCCGGATTTACCCGCAAAAGAACGCGAAAACGCCATTTGCAAAGAGTACGGAACGGTTTTTGTTATGCAGATAGGCGACAGGCTTTCAAACGGCGAAAAGCACGACGGCAGAGCCCCCGATTATGACGACTGGTCGCTTAACGGAGATTTACTGTTTTGGTACGAACCGCTTAATTGCGCGCTTGAAATCTCGTCGATGGGAATTAGGGTCGACAGTAAGTCGCTTTATTCACAGCTTGAAAAAGCCGACGCGCTTAATCGTCTTGAATTACCTTTCCACAAGGCGCTTTACAACAACGAGCTTCCGCTTACGATCGGCGGCGGAATAGGGCAGAGCAGACTTTGTATGCTTATTTTAGAAAAGAAACACATAGGTGAGGTCCAGGCTTCGGTTTGGAACGACCGTGTTCATAAAAAATGCGAAGAAGAGGGTATAATTCTTTTATGAAAAGAATCGAACTAAAACAAATACATAAAAACCCGGGCGATTTTGCCGAGGTTACGGTTTGCGGCTGGGTAAAAACTCTGCGCGAAAGCAAAAGCTTCGGTTTTATCGAAATTAACGACGGCGGCTACTTCAAAAACACCCAAATTGTTTTTGAGGAAAGCGTTCTTTCCAACTATAAAGAAATAGCCGCGCTTAACGTCGGCGCCGCAATTATTGTAAAGGGCAACGTTGTACTCACACCCGAAATGAAACAGCCTTTTGAAATTAAGGCGAAAGAAATAATAATCGAAGGCGCCTCGACCCCCGATTACCCCTTACAGAAAAAACGCCACTCGCCCGAATTTTTACGAACCATTTTACATCTTCGCCCAAGGGCAAACACATATAATGCGGCATTTCGTGTTCGTTCGGTGGCGGCATATGCCATACACAAGTTTTTCCAGGAAAACGGCTTTTGCTACGTCCACACCCCGATTATCACCGGTTCCGATGCCGAGGGCGCAGGCGAGATGTTTCATATTACATCGCTTGACCTTAACAACGTGCCTAAAACCGAAGAGGGTGCGGTAGATTACTCGCAAGACTTTTTCGGTAAACACGCCAATCTTACCGTGTCGGGTCAACTTAACGCCGAGTGCTTTGCGCTGGCTTATTCAAAGGTATACACCTTCGGGCCTACCTTCCGCGCCGAAAAAAGTTACACACCGCGCCACGCGGCGGAATTTTGGATGATTGAACCCGAAATCGCCTTTGCCGACCTTAAGGACGATATGGAACTTGCCGAAAATATGATAAAATTCGTAATTTCCTACATACTCGAAAATTGCCCCGCAGAAATCGAATTTTTCAACAAGTTTGTCGACAATACACTGCTTGAAAGACTTACCAAACTTGTCAACTCCGAGTTTAAACACATGACCTACACGCAGGCAATCGAACACCTGCTTAAGGTCAACGACCAATTCGAGTACCCCGTAGAGTGGGGATGCGACCTTCAAACCGAGCACGAGCGCTACCTGACCGAAAAGGTTGTGGGCGGCCCAGTTTTCGTAACCGATTACCCTAAAGACATTAAGGCGTTTTATATGCGCCTTAACGACGATAAAAAGACGGTTGCGGCTATGGACTTACTTGTGCCCGGCGTTGGCGAAATAGTCGGCGGCTCGCAAAGAGAAGAACGCCTTGACTATCTTAAAGAAGCCCTTAAAAACTTTGGCCTCAAAGAGGAAGATTACTGGTGGTACCTTGAACTTCGCAAATACGGCGGCACCAATCACGCGGGCTTCGGTCTTGGCTTTGAAAGGCTTATAATGTACGTTACCGGCATTAACAATATAAGAGATGTTTTGCCGTTCCCCAGAACTACCGGTTCGGCAGAGTTTTAATCATAAATTATTGAAAGGTGATAAATATGAAAAAAGAAGTAAAACTTACCAAAGAAGGACTAAAAAAACTGCAAGACGAACTCGAAAATCTTAAAACGGTCGGCAGAACCGAAATCGCCGAAAGAATTAAGGTTGCAAGAGGATACGGCGACCTTTCGGAAAACAGCGAATATGACGACGCAAAAAACGAACAGGCAAAAATGGAAGCCCGTATTGTCGAAGTCGAAAACATTATTAAAAATCATGTAATCGTTGATGAAGACGAAATCAGCGGCGACAGCGTATTTATCGGCGTTACGGTCGAAATCCGTAATGAAAAAACCAAAAAAGTTCAAACCTTCGATATCGTAGGCTCCGCCGAAGCCGACCCGCTTGCCGGCCATATTTCGGACGAATCTCCCGTAGGAAAAGCGCTTATGGGTAAAAAAGCCGGCCAAAAGGTTAAGGTTGAAACCCCCTCGGGCGAGGTTGTTTACAAGATAATTTCTATTAAAAAATAAGGATGTGCTCTTATGGCGCAAAATGCCAATAATAACAATCAAACACAAGATATAAATCAGCTTTTAAAAGTCCGCCGTGAAAAGCTCGCGGAATTACAGGCGGCGGGGAAAGACCCCTTTGCCATAACTAAATTTGACGTTACCAACCACAGCAACGAAATTAAAGAAGATTACGAAAAATTTGAAGGTAAAGAGGTTACGGTAGCCGGTCGTATGATGCAAAAAAGGGTAATGGGCAAGGCGTCTTTTTGTAATTTGCAGGACCTTGGCGGCTCTATTCAGGCTTATGTTGCGCGCGATAACATCGGCGAGGAAGCCTACAAAGACTTCAAGCGCTTTGATGTAGGCGATATTATAGGTATTTCGGGTACGGTTTTCAAAACCCAAACCGGCGAAATTTCTATTCACGCCACTGCCGTAACACTGCTTTCCAAAAGTTTGCAGGTACTGCCCGAAAAATTTCACGGCTTAACCAATACCGACCTTCGTTACCGTCAGCGCTATGTTGACCTTATAATGAATCAGGACGTTAAAGAAACTTTTGTTAAACGTTCAAAAATCATAAGCGAAATCAGACGATATCTTGATGAACGGGGCTTTATTGAGGTTGAAACCCCAATGCTTGTCCAAAATGCCGGCGGTGCAGCGGCGCGCCCCTTTGAAAGCCACTACAACGCCCTTGACCTTGATATAAAACTGCGTATTTCGCTTGAACTGTACCTAAAACGCCTTATTGTCGGCGGACTTGAAAAGGTATACGAAATCGGCAGAGTTTTCCGGAATGAGGGTCTTGATACCCGCCACAACCCCGAGTTTACCCTTATGGAATTATATCAGGCGTTTACCGATTATCACGGTATGATGGACCTTACCGAGGATATGTTCCGACACCTTGCAAAAACCGTTACGGGCGGCGAAAAATTCACCTACGGCGAGTATGAAATCGACTTTTCAAAACCTTTCGAGCGCCTTACAATGCTCGACGCTATCAAAAAATACGCCGGTATCGATTTTACAACCGTTACCAGCGATGAGCAGGCGAAAGAACTTGCCAAAAAACATAATATCGAATTTGAGGACCACCACAAAAAAGGCGATATAATCAACCTTTTCTTTGAAGAGTTTTGCGAGGACAAGCTTATTCAGCCCACCTTCGTTATGGACCACCCGGTTGAAATTTCGCCGCTCACCAAGCGTAAACCCGACGCCCCCGATTATGTCGAGCGTTTTGAGCTTTACATTAACGGCTGGGAAATGTGCAACGCCTATTCTGAGCTTAACGACCCCATTGACCAGCGCGAGCGCTTTAAGGCGCAGGAGGAACAGCTTGCTCAGGGCGATGAAGAAGCTAACACAACTGATGAGGACTTTATGAAGGCCCTTGAGATAGGTATGCCCCCCACAGGCGGTATCGGCTTCGGTATTGACCGTATGTGTATGCTCCTTACCGATTCTCCCGCTATCCGCGATGTGCTTCTGTTCCCCACAATGAAGCCATTGGAGAGGTAAAACGAGTGTTTATGCGCCTTGCGGGCATACACAAACCGTTTTTACCCACATTTTACCCATTTTAGAATCGCTATATGACAAAACTGCAATGCTTAGCGGCATTGCAGTTTTTATATGCGGCTTATTCATATTTTATAATATCCTCAACCTTGCAATTAAGAACATAACAAATTCTTGCAAGAACATCAAGATCAAGTTTTTCAACCTCATTGTTATACCATTTATTTATAACTTCAAATCTCGAATTTATCATATTTGCAAGCTGGTTGCGAGTAATATTATGTTCGTCCATGAGTTCTTTCAGCTTGATTGTAATTTTACCATAGTCTTTTATAAGTAATAATGAGTTCATTTCCATTATCCACACCTCAAGGATATTCTATATGCATAGTATAGTCTTGACAATTACTTTTATAACTGTTACTATGTGTATAGTAACTAGTAATTGAGGGGATCTGATGAAAGAGAAAATATGTTGCTTTTGCGGTCACAGGGATTGTGACAATTCTATGAGACGTCAAATTAAGGAAACAATAACGGATTTAATAGAAAATCAAGGCACAACAACATTTTACAGCGGCGGTATGGGGAATTTTGATAAGCTGTGCGAGAGCGTTGTGCGTGAATTGAAACAGAAGCATAAGGATATACGGCTGTGTCTGATTATGCCGTATATGACAAAGAAGCTGAATACCGATAGAGAATACTATAACGCAATGTATGATGAGATAATTATTCCCGATTTGGGCGACATTCATTATAAAAGAGCAATAACAGAGCGGAATAAATGGATGGTGGATTGTTCTGATGTGGTGCTTTGCTATGTGATACGGATCAGCGGCGGAGCATATAGAATGAGGGAATATGCAGAAGCAGCAAGTTCTCCGATTGATGCTACACAAGAAATCACAAAATATCCAGTACAAAAAATACTTGACATAATATAATGTTTATGCTA
>CADBUL010000075.1 GCA_902797875.1 Oscillospiraceae bacterium
AGTCCAAACCCAACCGCGTGTTTAAGGTCGCGGTATTTGGTGGTAAGCGACGATATGATTACGCCGAAGCCCATTGACAGCATTATAAGCTGCAAAACAGATATAGGTATAAGCAAAAGCGCGGGGGTTATTTTCATGCTTGTGCCGCCCCAAATAAGGAAGTACACCCAAAACAGAAGCATCATTACAAACTGTATGCCAAATGAAATAAGTTGGGACAGGGCGGTTGATATGGGCGATACAAGACGCGGATAATAAACCTTACCCATAGTGGCGCTGTTGTTTATAAAGGTGTTGGAGGTCATGGTTAGTGTGGTGGAAAAGTAACTCCAACATATATTGCCTATCATATAAAACAAAAATCCGGGGATTATTACCTTTTCGCTTGTGTCCGCCGTAGTTAATTTTGCTAAACTGCCAAAGATTATTGTAAATACAACGGTGGTAAACAGCGGTTGAATTACCGCCCACGCCGGTCCTAAAACGGTTTGTTTGTAAAGCGATACAAAATCTCTTTTAACAAACAGTTTAATTAAATCGCGGTATTGGAAGGTTTCTTTAAGATGTAAATCCAGTAGTTTATGTTTTGATGTTATTACTGTCTTGAATTGTGCCATTTTTTTATTCCTCTCTGCGGTTTATCTTACTGCATAATTTGTGTAGTAAATCGGAATTGTTCTGCTGACCGAAAAGCCTTAAAAGATTATAAATTCCTACCGATTTCCGGGTAATTTCGCCCGAACGCACGATTGCCCAAAGACAGCCGTAATGCATTTTGTAATCAAGACGGCTGCCGCCCATCGCAACGCCTGAAAGTCCTTTTTGCTCGGCCATATTAAGGTAATTATGGTAAATCATTTTGCCAAACGAGAACTTTTTAAGGGTGCTGTCGTATGCGGTGGTTTCGCCGTAGATTTTTTTGTCCTGCTCGCTGGATAAGAAGATCGCCCTCATAATACCGTCGCCGGTACGAAGCACATAGGCGTCGGTTATCGGCTTTTTAGTTATATCGTATTGCTCCCTTGTTATTTGATGGGTGGCGTACTTCATTTCATAAAAGCGGTCGATATCCTCTTGTGTCAGTTCACTAAACGGGACATTTTCGATGTTTATGCTGCCGAAAGCCTCTTGTGCGAGTCGAACTTCGCGGCGCATATTGTAGCGGTTGTTTTTAGAGGTGCGATCGTCGATTTTTACGCCGCACTCGGCGTACAGCGGAACGTATCCGTCGTAGTGCATCCAGCCGTGGTCCAAAAGCGGACAGTAAACTAAATTAAGATATTCTATTTGCTTTAGGTTTGTAAAGTGTTTGAAAATTACCTGTACTGCGTTTAGAAAGCCTTCGCGAGGGATGGGATTTAGCCAAACGCCCACCGTCGCCTTTTCGCCGTCGATATGTATGGGTAAAAAGTCTTCACGGTTATTTGCAATGATTCTTGCGCAGTAGTTTTGGCTGTTATAAATAAGGTCATAACGGTTAAGCGAATAGTCGATATGTTTTGTATGCTCCTCTGATAGGGTTTCGAGCACGGTTTGTTTGTATTTATAACTTGTGGTAACCTTTTTCGGGGCTTTGTTTTGTTCAAACAAATACCAAAACAGTTTGCCGAAGGGTCCGCAGCCGATATAATCTTTTGGTAAATCGAGTTCTTCAAAAGAGAGAAACAGCGTATAAAACCTGTTGTTCGCGTCTTTAAGTTTATAGTGCACAACATTTATTGATATACCTTTTGAAAACTCTTCGCTGATATATTCGAGCTGCAATCCGGTTTGCTGTGTGATGGTATTTAACATCAGCGATTATCCTCCTTTAGGCCTTTGGCAAAGTTACCGATGGTTTCTCCCCTGTACTTGCCTGCAATGTGCTTAAATAAAACTTCTAAATCTTGGTATAGTTTTTCAACCTTCTCGGGTGTATCAAAGGTGGGGCTGCCGCCGGGCATAAACTCGGACGAGTGCAGCATAAACATAAGGTATTGGTTGCTTGAACGGTAAACGTCGTCAGATAGCCACATCATATTTTCCAAATTATTGCCGTTTGGCCTAAGCCATATTTTGCCGGTTCCGCGCAAAGCACGGTAGGTGTTGCCGAGGTAACTTTTAAGCCGTTTTACGGGCGGTTTTCTGAAACGGTGGTTTTCACGCACGGTTACGGGTATCTCTAAAATACCGGTACCTTCGATTTTGTAAGGCTTGGGGTTGAATTCGGTGTAATCGGTTCCTTTGCTGTCTTTGGTAAAGCCGGGGCAGTCTTCCCACGAAATACCGGGCGTTACCGAACAGTCGGCAATGTAGCCGTATTTTTGCAACAAATCAAAATAGTTTTGGTTGGTCGCCCAGCGCCCCGCGCGGTGGGTTACGGGCTTTTTCCAAAAACGCTCGGTTAAAAGGTCGGTCATAAAGGCAATTTTTTGTTCCATAATATCAAGCGGGTATTCTATAAGATAGGCGCTGCCGTAAAGACCGTCGTCGCGTTGTGCGAGCTTGTAATCGGGCGGCGAGTTCCAGGCGTGAAGGTGCATACCGATTTCGCAGCGATTATCCTGTGCCACCTCTTTGAAGATTTTAACAAACAGCGGGTCGTTTGCCATTTCATAGTTTGTAAGGTAGGTGGGCTTAAAGCCGTAGTTATCGCACAAATTTTGAAAACGCGTAAGAAATTTGGTGTTTTCGGTTGTGATTGTATCGCCCGGCTTGTAATCCCACAGGTTGTCCCCTTCGGTGTCTATCGAAATAAGAAATTTTTTGTGTTTCATTGTTTTACCTGCTTAGCTTTTGTCTTGCCGACTTTTTTGTAAACTTCTAAAAGTTTTTCAAAATTCTTTTCTACCGAATAATCTTCAACGGTTGTTTGCGGTTTCGCAAAGTTAGACGGGTTTATAAGTTGGTTTGCCCAATCTTGTTCGCTTGCGTCTTTGGGCATTATGACTACCTTTTTAGTGCAGACCGATTCGGCGGGTATGGCGGAAGATATTACGCAAGGAAGTCCCGCGATTTGCGCTTCAACCGTTACAAGCGAAGAGGCCTCGGAGGTGGAGGTTAGGGTAAAGACGTCCATCGCCCTGTAAAGCCGTTCGACGTCGGTTCGGCTGCCAAGGAATATTACCTTATCTTCAATGCCAAGCGCCGCCGCGTGGTTGTATAAAGAATCTTTATCGCCGTCGCCCACAAAAAGCAGCACGCTGTTTGGTTTTTGGGGCAAAACTTTGGCGAACACTTCAATTAAAAAGTCGTAATTTTTAACCGCTGCCAATCTTCCCACGGTGCCTATAACGTAGGTGGAATTATCTATGCCGATCTCCCGCCGTACATCTTCGCGTTTTGCGGTGCAGTCCGAAAATCTTTTTACATCGGTGATGTTTCGAATAATCACACAGTCGGATATACCGTAGCGCGTTTTGGCTTTTTCGAACTGGGCGTTATTTAAGCAGACCGGAAAAACGCCCAAATTATTGAACACCGTTTTGGCGTTTTCGATGTTGTGTTCTTCGACAGCGTATGGGTCGCTGTGAAGGGTGTGAAACCACCTGTATTTTTTGCACCATTTTATGCAAGGCGTTATAAGTTTTAGCATTCTTGTGTTGTGGGTATGCACAACGTCGGGTTTGAATTTTTTAAGGATAAAATAAAGTTTTATATTGTAGGTAAGCCGCCGACGGATAAGGTCAAGATATGCGTTTTTGAATTTTTTCGGGGTGCAATTAAGATAAACTATGTTAAGTCCTTCGGCCTGCGCGGCTTTTGAATAAAGCGAGCCCCCGTTTTTGCCGAGTACAATACCGATATAGGAAATATCGTCGCGAGCATTAAAAAGCCTGAGATAATCTAAAAATATCTTTTCGGCTCCGCCGACGCCGAACTCTTGAATAACGTATGCAATTCTTAATTGCTTCATTTACTTACCTTCTTATATCTTTATCCACTCGTCTAAAAGCAACTCGCTCTCATTTTCGCCGTTGGTCCAGCGGGTTGGGGAAATAACCGTTTTTTGTTCGTTGCGGGACAGATACTGCGCCCACCAGCAAAAGGTGCTTGTTGACATTATAAAATGTTTGCAGCAGTACATAAGGCGCAGTTTTTCGTATATTTCGTCGTCGCCGTCCTCGAAGTAGGCGGTGTATTTGAAATCGAAATTCTCTTTAACGAATTTAATATCGTTCGAAAAAACGACAAACACGGCGTTCGGGTGAAGACGGTGCATTTCTTCGATGGCCTTTTCGTAGTATTCTTTATCACAAACGCTGCGTTCTTTAAGCAGATCGCCCGATACCTCGTTCCACACCCGGAAAGAAACGCAGACCGATTCGTGGTTATCAATTACATCGTAAAGTGCGGCGTTTTTTTCTTTGCGCGGGGCTTTGGGGGTAAAAAGTTCTAACAGTTCATCTCTTATATCGTCAAAATAGCGGGTATCTTCAAAATAGCCCTTAATGAATATGTTTTCACACTTGTTTTTTTGCGGTTTGTTTATTTTGCACTCGTCTTCGATGTAGATACCGCGGCGGTTAAGGCGGCGCAAGGCAAAAGTGTAAATGCCTTTAATTTTGGTTTTAGCGGCAATTTTTCGCAAAGTGAGATGGTTTTTCAGCGCCTTTTTTTGTTTTTTTGAGCCGTATTTTGCGACCAGATCGGGTAAATCTTGCGAAGATTCATACGCCGGTACGTTAAGATACCGCAGTTGGTCGTCAAAAGAGCTGTCGCACGTTTTATCGCGCCAGCGCTTAACGTTGTAAAAGCTTATAAATATCGGCTGATTATTATTAAGTTGGCTTACTTTTTTGGCAAAGGCGTATTGAAATAACTGGTTGCCGCACCTGCCTGTTACATCTAAATAAATCATTTTTGTTCCTTGTGATTTTATTCGTAGACGGTGATTTCACCGTTTTTTTGTTTTGAAAAAATGTTTTTTATGCGCTTTAATTCGATTTTGCAGACGGTTTGTTTTTCTTTCTTTGAAAGACTTTTAAGCAGGGTTTTTAGTTCTTTAATGCTTTTTATGTTCAAAACCTTTGACTCCCACTGCTGCGCCACCCGTTTTTGAAGTTTTTGCGGGTCGTAATATAAACCGTTTTGGTTGGCCGCCAAAAGTTTTTGCAGCCATTTTTTGTATTCTACGGGTGAGACGGCGGGGCTTTTATAGTCTTTTTTAAGCATAGCGGCTTCGCCTTCACTTAGTGTTATGCCCATATCTTGGTACTGCTGCGTCATAACCGCAAAGTCGTAATCGCTTACGTCCTTAGTGCGAAGCGCAGTAGAAATCTGGCTACCGTGTACGCGGTATTTAAGAAGGATTTGTTTTATGTTGGTGCATATACCAATACGGCTTAGCTGCACCCACATTTTATAATCTTCGGCTTTTCTAAGGGTGGTATCGTATACTATGCCGTTTTCAATCAAGGCGCTGCGGCGCAGCATTACCGAAGGGTTAAGTAAGGTGGGCACATTGCCGAAAAGCAGACAGCAACGGTAGTATTCATTATCGTCTATTACCCTTTTAACCTCGTAGTCTTTTTCGCCGAAATACTTAAAAAAACTGCCGCAGGCGACCACATCGGGATGTGTTTCCATAAATTCAACCTGGGTTTTAAGCCTTTGGGGGTAACTTATATCGTCCGAGTCCATAATGGCAATATATTTGCCCTTTGCAACCTCAAGCGCCTTATTTCGCGCATATCCGGGTCCAAAATTTTTAGGCAAACGGATAATTTTAATGCGATTGTCGGTATATAAATCAGAGGTAAAAAGGTCGCATTTTGAAGCGTCGTCCACAATCAAAAACTCAAAATTTTTATGTGTTTGCGTCAAAATGCTTTGTACCGCCTCATTAAGATACTCGCTTTTTGTATTGTAAACGCACATTATTACCGAAACCAAAATCTCTGCGTTCATAAATTCTCCTTTAAGGGCTTACTTAAGGTTTTTACTAAGGTACTCTTTCTTTTGCTCGGGCGGCATACTTTTGGTGTTAACAAATAAATCTTTGTTTTTTGCTATATATTCGTCTACCGTTTCAATTACCTTGGCGGGTACGCCCACCGCCACCGAATTATCGGGAATATCGCGGGTAACTACGGCGCCGCAGCCGATAATTACGTTGTTACCTATTGTAACGCCGGGCATAACAATACTGTTAACGCCGATATGCACGTTGTTTCCGATTGTAATTCTGCCGAATTTATCGGCGTTTTTGTATTCATTATGTATATTCCGCGCAACCCACAGGCCGCCGTCGTGGGTAACAAAGCGGACGTTTTCGGTAAGACGGACATTATCGCCTATGGTTATAAGGTAGGGTTCGCTTCCGAACTGCACGTTACTGACTATATAACAGCCGCTGCCGATTATTACCCCTTGTTTGCGCCAGTACGCTACAGGGTCTTTTGCAACTTTAATTTTATTTTTTAAAATACCCAAAATGCCCATAAAGTAAATTCCTATCTTTTTATTCTTTTAAGTATTTTGCGAAAAAGGTAATTAAAGGTGGTAAAAACGCCGCAAAACTTTAAGGCGAAAAACAGATTGTTTTTTATGCCGTTTTTATGTGAAACGCTGTATGAAATCAGTTGTTTATCGTCTGCCGTAAACAGGTACGGGTAAACTATTCCCCAAACGTTTGTACCGTGTTTTTCGCTTGGCATGGCAAAAAGGTGAACGTTTTTACAGTCTTTTATAAAACCCGCCTGAACCTTATCGGGCTGATTAAATTTAGCATAAACCTGATAAATTTTACAGTCAGAAGACTTTATAAGTTCGCATAAATCGAACCACTTATTGTACAAGGGTTCGTCTTTATGCCGGTAAAGATATTCAAAATCAGAAAATGATAATACACCTTTAGCGCCGCTCCATTGCGGTAAAACTACCTGTCCGCCAAAGCTAAACACCCTTTTTGCGCCAAGCACACAACCAAGAAGTATTGCGAGGTACCCGCCCGCCGAATAACCGACCAGCGTAACCTCGTACCCTTTACACAATGGTTTTAGGGTTTCGATGATTTTATCTATATTGCAAACCTTTTTGTTGATGCCTTCGACGTAAAAATGAAGGTGAATATCCCTAATAAATATTCTTCTGCCGAAAATTTGAAGGTGTTTGTTATTTGCAAGGTTTTCCCATTCGTAGCGGTCACCTTTTACTATATTACTTTTAAAGGTTTCTTCATTGTAATCCCAAAGTCCGTGTGATGAACAAAAGATAATACAGCGTTTGTTGTTTGAAATATCAACAACCTTATAATTATCGTTGTTTTCGTACTGCTCCTTTAAGAGTTGATCAAGCATTTTTTAATCCTCAACATTGACTTATTATTGATAGGGACAAAACGCCTGAGAAAAGGAAAAATCCGGCTCTTTTCGGCTTGTTGTCCTCGCAAGGCACAAAGCCTTGCTTCGTCC
>CADBUL010000076.1 GCA_902797875.1 Oscillospiraceae bacterium
AATTTATCCCCGCCCGTTTTGAAAAAATATATTTCCACTGGCTCGAGAATATTCGCGATTGGTGTATTTCCCGCCAGCTTTGGTGGGGACACCGCATTCCCGCCTGGTATTGCGACGACTGCGGTGAAATAACCGTTTCGCGCAGCACACCAACCGAGTGTTCGCATTGCCACAGCAAAAATATTACACAGGACCCCGACACACTCGATACCTGGTTCTCTTCTGCGCTTTGGCCCTTTTCCACTTTGGGATGGCCCGACGCCAGCGCCGAAGATTTCAAATATTTCTACCCCACCAACACCCTTGTTACGGGGTACGATATAATTCCGTTCTGGGTAATGAGAATGATGTTCTCGGGTCTTGCGCAAACCGGCAAAGTACCTTTTGATACGGTACTTATTCATGGTCTTGTTCGCGACAGTCAGGGGCGCAAAATGTCCAAATCCCTTGGCAACGGCGTAGACCCGCTTGAAATTATCGAAACATACGGCGCCGACGCGCTCCGCTTTACCCTGGCTACCGGTAACACGCCGGGCAACGATATGAGATATATCCCCGAAAGGGTAGAGGCAAGCCGCAATTTTGCAAACAAAATCTGGAACGCCGCGCGCTTTTTACAACTTAACTTTGATGATGGCACCAAAGCCCCCCATATTCCGCAAAACCTTACGGTTGAAGATAAATGGATTTTATCTAAATACAACACTCTTGTAAAAGAGGTTACCGAAAACTTAGAAAAATTCGAAATAGGCCTTGCGGTACAAAAACTTTACGATTTTATTTGGGACGTTTTTTGCGACTGGTACATCGAACTTACCAAAATCAGACTAAATTCTGACGATGCCGCCGCCAAAGAAACCGCCTGCGCAGTACTTAACTACGTATTCCAAAACACCCTTATGCTTTTGCACCCCGTTATGCCGTTTATTACCGAAGAAATCTGGCAGTCGCTTCCGCATGAGGGCGAAAGTATTATGACGGCGAATTGGCCGCAGTACAAACCCGAATTGAATTTTGCCGCCGAAGAAGAAAAATTTGAAAAAATAATGGCGGCGGTTAAGGCAATCCGTATGCGCCGCAACGAAATGAACGTTCCGCCCTCTAAAAAAGCTGAAATTATTATCGACACCAAAACAAAAGGGCTGTTTGAAGAGTTTGAAGAGGTCTTTGTCCGTCTTGCGAGCGCGAGTAAGGTTACGGTATCGGGCAATGTCAACCCCGAAAACTCGGTCTGCGTTGTTACCGACGCAGCCAAAATCTATATGCCTGTAGCCGAACTTGTCGATTTTGCGGCAGAACTTGAAAGACTTCAAAACGAACTGAGTAAGGTTCTTAAAGACAAGGCGTTTTTCGAAGGCAAACTTAACAATCCTGCATTTGTTTCAAAAGCCCCCGAAAATGTCGTACAGGCTCAACGCGACTCCCTCGCGAAGGTTCTTGAAAAAGAAGAACTGTTAAACAAGAGTATCGCCGACATAAAATCCAAAGCAAACTAAGTAATCGGGGCTACCGTAAGGCAGCCCCGAAATTTCAAGGATAAAAAATGAAATACTCACAAGCGTTACAATATATTCATTCGCTATCGGTTTTCGGCTCAAAACCGGGACTTGCCAGAATACAAGAACTAACCAAACGGCTGGGTGACCCGCAAAACGGTATTAAGTTTATTCATATAGCGGGCACTAACGGCAAGGGTTCGACCTGCGCCATGACCGCCGCGGCGATTAGCAGCGCAGGTTATAAAACCGGCCTGTTTATCTCTCCGTATGTTACCGAATTTTGCGAAAGAATACAAATAAACGGCAAATATATTCCAAAACGCACCCTTGCAAGGCTGTGCGAAAGGGTAAAGGCGGCAGCCGACAGTATGGGCGACCACCCAACCGAATTTGAAATAATAACCGCCGTTATGCTTTTGTATTTTAACGAGCAAAAGGTTGATTACGCGGTTGTTGAGGTAGGCCTTGGCGGGCGGCTCGACGCCACCAATATTATTACCCCGGTTATTTGCGCCATCACCAAAATCGCCCTTGACCATCGCGAGGTTTTAGGTAATACCGTAACGCAAATAGCAACCGAAAAGGCGGGAATAGTCAAATGCGGAATACCGACCGTCCTTGCGCCGCAAGAATTTCAAGAAGCGGTCGAAACGGTCGAAAATATTGCAAACCAAAAAAAGGCGTTGCTTTATAAAGTTAAGCCGCTCACGACCGCCGAAATCGGTCTATGCGGCGACCACCAGCGGCAAAACGCCGCCACCGCGCAAAAAATCTGTCAGCTTCTGAAAATACCGAAAAACAATATAGATTACGGCATAAAATACGCTTTTATGCCTGCAAGGGTAGAATATATTAGTAAAACCCCCGTCGTTATACTCGACGGCTCCCACAATCCCGACGGCGCCGCCGCGCTGTACGACGTTATAAAAGGCAAGCAACCGGTTTTAATATTGGGTATGATGCGCGATAAAGATACCGCCGCAGTAGTAGAAAAACTTGCGCCGATTTCAAGCGCCGTAATCTGCGTAACCGTAAAGTCCAATCCCCGAAGCGAAACCGCCCGAAACCTTTGCGCGATTGCCTCGAAGTATACCGACGCTTACTGTGCTAAAAGCTATATTTCTGCGCTAAAGCTGGCGGCAAAACTGCAAAGCGGAACGGTGGTTATATGCGGTTCGCTTTATTTAGCCTCGGATATTCGAAAAACCGCCATCAAGTTTTTTAATTCGACAACCTAATTTGAGTAATTACACAAATAAAAGTCCCTATAATTAATAGGGGCTTTATTTTTATGCCCGAAAAAAGAAAGGAAGCAAAAAAATATGTCAGTAAGGACTAAACTTAACGGCAGAGTGCTAACCGCCTATCTCGAAGGTGAAATAGACCACCACTCGGCAAAAATTATGCGCGAAACCATCGACCGCGAAATAAACGCCGCTTCACCGCAGATGCTGGTGCTCGATTTTAAGGACGTATCTTTTATGGACAGCAGCGGCATAGGTCTTGTTATGGGACGCTACAAAGAATTGAAAAAATGCGACGGTGAAATGCATATCGTCAACACCGCCGCCAATATCACTAAGGTTATGAAACTCGCGGGGCTTGAGCGCCTCGCAAAAATAGGGAGGTAAAAATATGAAATCACTAAACAATTTCACAATGACGGTCGGCTCAAATTCGGTTAATGAAAGCTTTGTAAGGGTCGCCGTGGCGGCTTTTGTGTCCTCGCTTGACCCTACGGTTGATGAAATCTGCGATATTAAAACCGCCGTCAGCGAGGCGGTCACCAACTGTATTGTCCACGCTTACAAAGATACAATCGGCAAAATTTTTGTGTCTTGCGACATACTCGAAAATCGCGTTATTTCGGTCAAAATACGCGACCGGGGTTGTGGTATCGAGAACATAAAAAAGGCTATGGAACCGCTTTTCACCACCGGCGGAAGCGAGCGCGCAGGTCTTGGCTTTGCGGTTATGGAAAGTTTTATGGACAGTGTTACCGTCCGCTCAAAACCCGCGAAAGGCACCACCGTAATACTTAAAAAGAAACTCTCATACAGGGCGGGCAATAATGGATAGAGATACCCTGATAAGCAAAAATCTGCTGCTGGTTCATGGGTGCTGTAAGCGTTTTTCCAATAAGGGTATCGAATACGACGACCTCTATCAGTCGGGATGTATCGGGCTTATTAAGGCGGCTGACCGTTTCGACGAAAGTCTCGGTTTTGCCTTTTCAACCTACGCCTATCCCGTTATTATGGGCGAGATAAAACGGCTTTTTCGAGACGGCGGTACGCTTAAGGTGTCTCGAAGCATTAAAGAACTCTCGCTTAAAATCAACGCCCTGTCTGACAAGATGTATGAGCAAAACGGCGTTACACCGTCGGTGGGGGAATTAGCGCAAATTCTGTCGGTATCGCCTCAGGAAATCGCCCAGGCCATATGCAGCTGCGCTGTGCCTGTTTCTCTTACCGCAAGCGACGGTGAACACGACGGCGGAAACATTGACGTACCCGACGGCGACAATATGACCGATCTTGTAGATAACAACCTTACGGTACAATCTATGTTAAAAACACTCTCACCGTTTGAAAGGCAGATAATTTCACTCCGCTTTTACGGTAACAAAACCCAAACCGAGATTTCAAAAGAGATGGGCATAACACAAGTGATGGTGTCACGAACCGAAAAAAGAGTTTTAACAAAATTGCGCAAAACCTGCGCCAAATAATATACATTATATATAGTCGTTTATCCGTGACGATTTTCCCTATTTTACGGTATTAAACAACAGCTGAAAATAATTCGAAAAAAATGTAAAAAAAGTGTTGACAAGACAGGAGTGTTGTGGTAATATAATAAGGCTCGCCACCCGGGAATAAGGGTGGGAACAAGAGCAGATGGACCTTGAAAATTAAACAACGAAATAAAATGACCCGAAGATTCCTTGAGTACGAAGTACTA
>CADBUL010000077.1 GCA_902797875.1 Oscillospiraceae bacterium
GGGCTTTTCAACAGTCCCCCGGACTGTTGAAATTTTGCGTTGCAAAACCGCCCTTTTCGAATCTCGTGTTGCCTGCGGCAACCAAAATAATAACCCCCACAAAAGTGGGGGTTATTATTTTGGTGACCCGAACGAGATTCGAACTCGTGTTACCGCCGTGAAAGGGCGGTGTCTTAGGCCTCTTGACCATCGGGCCGTATGGTGGCTGTAATTGGATTTGAACCAATGACACTTCGGGTATGAACCGAATGCTCTAGCCAACTGAGCTATACAGCCGTTTTTACGTCACCATATAGCGACTAAATTATTATAAACACTACTTCCCCTTTTGTCAAGTGTTTTTTTGGCCAAATATTGTCTTAAAATTTTTTGTTGTACTTGCACTTATACAATGTTATAATATAAAAGATATAATAGATTATTATGCGAAAATTTACTCTTTTCGACATTTTTATACTTTGGAGAACACGGTGGAAGATTTTATTTATCTCGACAATGCGGCGACTACCCGGCCCTTAAAATGTGTAACAGAAGCCCAAACCGAGGCGCAAAACAGTTTTTGGGGCAACCCCGCTTCGCTTTACTCTTTGGGGCTTGCGGCGGCGCGTGAATTATCAAACGCCCGAACTGTTTTGGCAAACGCCGTTGGCGCAAATACCGGCAACGTATATTTTACATCGGGCGGTACCGAAAGCAATAACACCGCAATATTTTCAGCCGCCTATTCGCTAAAACGCCGCGGAAAACACATTGTAACCACCGCCTTTGAACACCCCAGTGTACTAAACCCAATAAAAAAACTTGAAAGCGAAGGGTTTACTGTAACCTACCTTTCGCCCGAAAAAAAAGGCTACGTAAGTGAAGAACAGATAGCCGCGGCGGTGCGCGAAGATACTATACTTGTATCGATAATGGCGCAAAACAACGAAACCGGAGCGCTTAACGACGTAAAGACCGTTAAGCAGATCATTAAAGCCGCGGGTTCCTCGGCGCTGTTTCATTGTGACGGCGTACAGGCCTTTTTGAAAATGCCGCTTTGCTTGCGCGATTTTGATTTTTTAAGCGTAAGCGCACACAAGGTTGGCGGCCCAAAAGGTATCGGCGCGCTGATAACAAGCCAAAAGGTCGTTCCGCTTCTTCTTGGCGGCGGACAGGAAAAGGGCGCGCGAAGCGGCACGGTACCGGTTCCGCTTATTTGCGGATTTGCCGCGGCGGTGCAAAACCAACCCAAATTTGATGTGCTTGCGCTTTACGAGTACGCCAAAGAAAAACTTGCCGGGTACACACTTAACCTGCCGCAAAAGACGTCACCCTACATACTTAATTTTTCGGTGCAAAACTATAAAAGCGAAACGCTTTTGCACTATCTTGAAAAAGAGAATATTTTTGTATCTTCGGGCAGCGCCTGCGCGAGAGGCGGGCAAAGCCACGTGCTTAAAAGTATGGGGCTTTCTTCCGACATTTCGGACAGCGCCATCAGAATAAGCTTTAATTATGAAAACACAAAACAGGACATTGACCGCCTTTGCGCGGCGCTTGAAAAGGCGCAGTCCGAACTTATACCCGTAAAAAGGAACAAAAGATGATAAACAGTCAGGTAATTTTAATAAAAAGCGGCGAACTTGTTCTAAAGGGGCTTAACCGCGCCACCTTTGAAAGCATACTGATTAAAAATATACGCGCCGCGTTAAAACCGCTCGGGCGGTTTGAGCTTCACAGCGCGCAGTCGACCATTTGGGTTGACCTTGCGCCCGATATGGACGTGCAAAAAGCCGAGGACGCCGTAAGCCGGGTTTTCGGTATTGCCAATTACTCTTTGGCGCTTGAATGCGAAAAGGATATTGACAAAATTCTTGCTGCGGCGCCATCCTATCTTGCTAACGCGCTAAAAGGCGCAAAAACCTTTAAGGTAGAGTCAAAACGGTCGGACAAGAAATTTCCGTTGCAGTCCCCCGAGATTTCTAAAATGGTGGGCGCAAAACTTTTATCGACGTTTAATCACCTTAAGGTCGATGTGCATAACCCCGACGTTACGGTTACGGTTGAAATACGCGACCGCAGTGCGTTTATAAGAAAGGACAGTACGCCCGGTGCCGGCGGTCTTCCCTGCGGAAGCGCGGGCGACGCCGCCGTGCTTATTTCGGGCGGAATTGACAGCCCCGTGGCGGCGTATCTTATGGCAAAAAGGGGTATAAGACTTACCGCCATCCACTTTGCCTCGCCGCCGTACACAAGCGAGCGCGCCGAAATAAAGGTCAAAAATTTGCTATCGCGTGTGGCGCGCTACTGCGGCAGAATAAAGTTGATTATAGTACCCTTTACCGAAATACAAACCGCTATTGCGCAAAATTGTCCCGAAGAATATTTTACCCTTATTATGCGGCGGATGATGATGCGGATTTCTCAAGAGCTTGCCGCGCGTCGCGGATGCAAAGCTCTTATCACGGGTGAGAGCCTCGGGCAGGTTGCTTCGCAGACACTTCCCGCGATGGTTAGTACCGACAGCGTACTGACTATGCCGGTTTTCAGGCCGCTTATTGGTATGGACAAGGGCGAAATTACTATAATCGCGCGCAATATCGATACCTTCGATACCTCGATTTTACCCTATGAGGACTGCTGTACCGTATTTACCCCAAAACATCCGCGCACCAACCCAAAACTTGAACAGGTGCAACAAGCCGAAGGACAGTACGATTTTACCGCGCTTATTGACAAAGCCATAAACGGCGTACGCGAAGAATACATCGACGCAAACTCGTATATTGAACTGTAAAGGAAGTTGTTATGACCGCCGAAATAATCAACGTTGGCAACGAGGTAACCTCGGGCGCGGTTGTTAATACCGACGCCGCGTACATTGCCGCCCGTCTTTTTGAAATGGGCGTAAATTGTTATGCGCAAACGACGGTCGACGACGACCCGAAGAGGCTTTCGCTTACGCTTCTACTTGCCCTTAGCCGAAGCGACGCGGTTATTTTAAGCGGGGGGCTTGGCCCCACCGACGACGACCTTACCAAAGAAACGGCGGCAAAGGTTTTGGGACTTGAACTTACGGAAGATAAAAAGGTTTTAGAACACCTTGAAAACTATTTTGACAAAAAGGGCGAGAAGCTTCCCGAAAAAGCCAAAAAACAGGCTATGGTCATAAAGGGCGCAAAGGTACTTTATAATCAAAACGGCACCGCCCCCGGCTTTATTGTCGAAAAGGACGGCAAGGCGGTTGTGATACTGCCCGGCCCCTACAACGAGCTGACCGAGATGTTTGAAAAATACGTTTACGGCTATCTAAAAGAAAAGGCAAAGGGGCACACCGAAAGTTTATCGCTTAATATTTCGGGTGTGGGCGAAAGCAATATCGAAGCAAGACTTAAAGGCTTCACGGGACTTGATAACCCCGTAATCGCCACCTATATACACGGCGGCGAAGTGGAAATTAAAATTACCGCAAAGGGCGGTTCGAAAAAGCAGGCGCAAGATACCGTCCGTGTATTCGCCGACCGTCTTAAGGGGTATTTCGGCAAGCACGTTTACGGCGAAAACTACGGGCTTATTGAAGAGCGCGTGGTAGAGCAGCTTAAAGAAAAGGGCTATACCATATCTACCGCCGAAAGCTGCACAGCGGGGCTGGTTTCCAATAGAATTACCGCGGTGTCTGGCGCCTCTTCGGTTTTTGAAATGGGCGTTGTGGCGTATAGCGACGAAATCAAAATAAACGCGCTTGGCATTGACCCCGAGATTATAAAAACCTACGGCGCAATAAGCGGGCAAACCGCCGCGCAGATGGCGCAAAACGTTATAAATCTTACCAAAAGCAGTATAGGTGTTTCGGTTACGGGAAACGCCGGTCCCACCGCAAGCGAAAACAAACCGGTAGGGCTTGTGTATATCGGTTTTTCGGACGGTAAAAAAACCGCCGTAAGAAAACTTGAACTTTCTGGCAACCGCGAAAGAATAAGGATGTTTTGCGCGGCCTACGCGCTTGATATGGTGCGGCGCTATCTTGACGCCGACCCCGACCTTTTAAGCCGTATGACGCCGGTGGAACAAGAGGTTGTTCCATTTTCTTCTTACGAACTTCCCGAAATTTGCGAGTTTTTTGACCTTATGCCGCTTTGCACCCAAAAGGATGAAGGTAAAAAGGTTAAAACGCTTGAAACCGACGACATAAGCGCACAAAAAACCGGACAAGAGAACGACGGTGTTTCGGGCGCAGGGAAGACAAAGTTTAGAATATTACTTGAAAAAATGCGCGGGTTTGCAGATGCGCCGCAAGAAACCGAATTTGAAACTACCGAATTTTTAAGTAAGCAAGAGTTTGCCGATGCCTTTGGCGAAGGTCCGCATGAACCCTTTGACATTAAAGAGTTTTGGCAAAATCACAAACAATCAACCGCACGCCGCAAGGTTTTACGAGGACAGAAAAAAGCCGAGCGCAAACGAAAAAAACAAGAGCGAAAAAACGCCCCCAAACAAAAAAAGGGATTTATAAAAACCGTATTTGGATGCAAGGGCGATTCGCTTTTAACCATTTTAATCAGAACGGTATGCTGGCTGCTTGTTGTGGCTGTTTTGTGCCTTGGCGGGTTTGTAGGTAAATACTTTTATGATAATGCGCAAAACGAAAAATTTATTTTATCGTGCGCCGAAAATTTCAAAAAGCCGCAGTATCTAAAACGCGGTCAAAACGGTGTATTAAAGGGATTTGAAGCGCTTTTGGAGCAAAACAATCAATGCTGCGGATGGCTTACCCTTAGCGGCGCCGAAATAAGTTTGCCGGTTTATAAGGCCGGTGATAATCTGTTTTACCAGAACCACGGTACCGACCAAAGATACCTTTCGGGCGGAACGCCGTTTGTAGACTGCGCCTGCAATCTAACGCATACCAATCGCAGTCAAAATATAATAATTTACGGCGGTAAACGTAACGGTCTGCAAAATCTAAACAAGTACCGCGACCTGGATTTTTACAAACAAAACGCCGTTTTCTCGTTTGCCGATTTGTACGCCGTGCGGCAGTACAAGGTGTTTGCCGTAGCGCTTGTAAACGCCCAGCCTTTCGACGATGACGACAGTGTTTTTAATTACCGGTATTCTGTATTTGAAGGCAATAACGCCATAATAGAGTACGCAAATTTACTAAAAGCGCGCAGTATTATAAATACCGGCGTGGACATAAATTTTGACGATAATATTATTACCCTTTCGCTTGTTGTCGACGATTTTGACAGTGCGCGGCTTTTGGTGATTGCGCGCCAAGTCCGAGAGGGCGAACAGGCGACCGTCGAAACAGACGCCGCAAACTACAACGAGGATTGCATATTCCCCGCCGCCTACACCGGTCAAAAGCCCGTTGCGGTAAAGATTGAGGAAAGCAGTTTTGTCTCGTCTTTAATTACAAACAATGAAATAACCCAAAGTCAAACTAATTCAACCGTATCTGATTAGGAGGTAACTATGGTCCCTGACCTGACCCTTGAAACAATTTATTATAAACAACCGACCGACTTTAAGATGGAGTACGATCTTTGTTCGGTATGCAACACCCGTTTTTTGGCGACCTCGTCACAAAGCGGACGCGACTTTTTACTCGCACTTCAAAAAAGCGTTAGCCGAAGCCGAGTAATAGTTACGGTGGGCGGTATCGAGAGTAAGGATTATCTTCCCGTTTTGATCTGCCGCGCAATTAACGAACAGGCGGTCTCTCTGGTATCATCGGTTAATGCGCAAGGTATGGGTTACAGCGCGCCTGCGGGTGCAATTCCGCTGCTTGATACCAAAAACAATTTATGCGGACTTGTTATAGAACGTAAAGACCAGTCTATCGTTATGCTTTCGGAAATTAAAGAGCGGCGCGATTATGCCGTCAAGAACCTGGTTATACCCTATTTTAAGTTGATTGTGTCTAAAAACCGGCAGAAAACCGCCGCCGACATACAGCCCAAAACCGAAGAAAACAATATAATCGCCCCGCCGAGCGTTCCTATGGCGGTTCCGGTAGTATCTCCCGAGGTTGAAGCTCCCGCAAAAGCGCGCTCGGTAGTAGTGCCGCGACCGGTTGGCGCGGCGAAAGAGCAGGACATAGAAACCCCAAAAGCGAAGGAAACCCCCGAAGCGGTTGAACCCGAGCAAACCGCGCCGGAGCTTTCTATTGAGGACGAGATTTTAGACGAGGTTGCACAGCCCGAGGAACTTGAAAGTCAAGATGTAACCGCCGAAGAACTTTCGATTGAAAACGAGATTTTGCAGGATGCTGACAAGCAGGACGTTGGCAAGCATGACCGCGCCATAGAGCCTTTGCACGACGACCTTAATTACGTGGGCAGACACTCGAAAAGCCAAGAGGTTATAGACGGTGAGGTTGAAGAATCCCCCGCGCAAGACGAAGCGGACACCGATTTTGCGATTGAAAATGACAGCCAAAACACCGATGCGGTTTTTACCATAAACGGCGACGCCGAGCAAGATTTGACCGAAACGGCAGTCGAGGAAGATTTGACCGAAACGGCAGTCGAGGAAGACGAAGATAATGATAAGGTTTTTGTGCTTGACCAAAGCGTTATTGATAACCGGGTTATAGAAGAAGAGCCTCCCGCTTACGTTTTGAATGACGAAATCGCCGCCGCATTTGCGTCGCCCGGTGAGGACGATTCGGGCGATATAGAGTTACCCGACGAGGCGGCGGACCTTAAGGAAGATTTGCCGCAGGGCGGCGAAGATGATCCCGCCCCGCAACCACAGGAAGAACAAAGCAAATATACCGTAAGCGAACAGCCCGAAAAGTTAGACGATAAATCCGCCGACGATTTTAAGATGGCGCCTTCGAAAAGCCACAAGGTATTAAAGATAATTATTTCAATACTTTTGGTGCTGTCAATTCTCGCCGGGGCGTTTTTCGGGTATACCTATTTGTACGAGCCGTCGCAAGCCGAATCGATTTATCAAAGCATCGTTTCGCTTTACGGTCAGCGCGGAGACGCGCAGCTTCCCGAAAAAATGCTTGATAGCTTTGGCAGGCTGTACGAATTGAATAAAAACATTGCCGGTATGTTAAAGATAGACAACACATCCATATACTACCCGGTTGTGAAAACCTCAAATGCTAATACTTCTTACTGCAATACCCATCTTTTCGACGGCAGTTTTAACGGCTACGGCACCCCCTACACCCTTTCGGCGGTAGAATATGATTCGTTTGAGAGAAATACCGTTATTTTCGGGAAATCCGTACCGAGCGGCAAGATGTTTTCGGATTTAAGCCGTTTTTTAAGCCTCGATTTTTATAAAGAAAACCCCACCGTTACATTTAATTACACCTACGGGGACGCCACCTACAAGATTTTCAGCGTAATGCAGTTTAAGGACGGCTCGTTTAACTATTCTAAAAGCATGTTTTTTGACGATAGCTCATTTGAAGATTTTTTATATAACCTTAAAAGCGCTTCGCAGATAAATACTTCGGTAGACGTTAAGGGAAGCGACTGTATTTTAACGCTTGCCACCAAACAAGATTCCAATATTATCGCGGTGTTCGCCCGTAAACTGCGTGACGGTGAAGAAAACGGCGTTAACACCGTTTTGTCGGATATAAACATAGACCCGCTGGAAACCGCCGAGATTATATCGGATGATAATACTTCGGCTGTTTCCCCGACTTTTGAGAATAAAAACAACAGCAGCGACAAGTTTGAGCAAGCCACAATTTCTAAACCCGTTGAAATAGCCGTAAAGCCGTCGTCGAACAATTCGGCGGCACTTCCGGTTAATGCGGTCACCTCACTTATTTCCGGCGCGGTATCGTCCAAAGCAACCAATTCGACGACCTCTTCTAAAACCCAGTCAACCGCTACCACATCGTCCTCTTCAAAGACCGGCTCGACCTCTACTGCGACCGTAACCCTGCCCACCCTTTACGTTACAAATTCAAAAAACGGCGAAAAGGTTAAAGATAACGCGCTTACTATACTTGAACAGGTGGTCGAAGCCGAAATCGGCGCTACATATCAGGCCGAAGCGCTAAAAGCCCAGGCGGTTGCCGCCTACGGCTGGATGCTTACAAACGGCGCCGCCGACGGCAAAAGCTACCCGACGGTACCTATGAAACCGCCGTCAGCCCGTTGTAAAAAAGCGGTAACCGAAGTTGCCGGCATCGTGCCGATATATAACGGTAAGGTTGCACAAACCTTTTATTTTGACACCTCGGCAGGCCGCACCGCCAACTACGACGATATTTGGGGCGGCGGCGTTTATGCCTATCTTAAAAGCGTAGATTCGTCGGTCGATAAGCAATCTAACGCCTACCCGTCGTCGGCAACCTATAAGGCGTCGGATATAGCGGCGTGGGTTAAAAATACCTATAAAAACCGCATAATCGATTTGCGCGACGTTGACCTTATGTCAATAACCGACCGTACCAAATGGTTTACCCCCACTTACGACGCTAACGGCGTGTACGTTAAAACAATAAAAGTCGGAACCAAAAGCATACGCGGTTCTTATTTGCGTTCTTACGTACTAAACAGCGCCAACTGCGGAAGTGGAAAAGGAATAAGAAGTCCTGCATATAGAATAACATATAATAAATCGGACGACACCTTTACCTTTACGGTTTACGGTTACGGCCACGGCGTCGGTATGAGCCAAACGGGCGCCGATTTGTACGCCAAAGCAGGTTGGACATACAAGCAAATTCTCACCCACTACTTTACCGGCATTAGTTTTGGCACCTACAGTTAAGACAGGAGTTTAATTTCTTTATGATTGAACAGTTTGCAAAGACCCTTGAACAAAGCGGAATACCAAAAGAACTTATTGTTTTTATTATTTCACTTATGCCTATTTTGGAAATCCGCGGCGGTCTTATTGCCGCGGCGGTGCTTCAGGTTCGTCTTTCGGTGGCGCTGCCCATTTGCATTCTGGGTAACATTTTGCCAATACCCTTTATTTTGCTTTTTATAAAAAAGATTTTGCGGCTTTTCAAAAAAACCAAACTGCTTGCCCCACTTGCGATTAAGATAGAACAAAAAGCCGAAAAACAAAGTAAACGGGTAACCCGCGGCAAGGAAGTAGGTCTGCTTTTGTTTGTCGGTATACCGCTGCCGGGAACCGGCGGATGGACCGGCGCGCTGGTCGCCGACTTTTTGGGAATAAGAATTAAACACTCTTTTATAATAATTACGCTTGGGGTTGTTTTGGCAGGTGTGATTATGTCGGTACTTACATATTTTGTGCCGGGACTTTTCGGATTTTCGATAAATATATAAAAATATTTTATAGGGGATATTATTATGGGAAAAATTATTATTGCAAGTGATTCAAGCAGCGACCTTTCGCCCGAACTTATAGCGCGCTACGATGTAAAAATTATGCCTTACACCGTAATTATGGGCGAAAAATCTTATAAGGACGGCATTGACGTAACGCCCGACGATTTGCTTTCTTTTGTGGCAAAGACCGGAAAGTTACCCAAAACCGCCGCGGTCAACACCGCCGAAGCCGAAGACTTTATTAACAGCATTAGAACCAACCCCGACGATGAGATTATATTCTTTACGCTTTCGTCTAAAATGTCGGGAACGTACCAGTATGCCGCCCTTGCCGCACAGAATCTCGGAAAGGTATACACGGTTGACAGCCAAAACCTTTCTACCGGCGTGGGACATCTTGTGGTTAAAGCCGCCGAAATGAGAGATAACGGCAGCGGCGTTGAAGAAATTTTGGACGTTATAAACCGTATGATACCTAATGTTCGCGCTTCGTTTGTGCTTGACGACCTTGAACACATGCGCAAAGGCGGAAGATGTTCTTCCGTTGCGGCGTTTGGGGCAAATCTGTTGAAAATTAAACCAATGATAGCCGTGCGCGACGGTGAGATGGGCGTTGCCAAAAAATACCGCGGGCAACTTTGTGAAGTATTAAAGCAGTACACCCTTGACCTTTTAGAAAACAAAGACAATATAGATCTTGACCGCTGCTTTGTTACCCATACCAGGATGGACCCCGAGTGGGTTGCCGATATAATTGAGCTTGTAAAAGCCACCCTTCCTTTTAAGGAGGTTATTGAAACCACCGCCGGCGCGACCATTTCGGTGCACGCGGGGCCAAACTGCCTTGGCGTTTTGTTTGTGGAAAAATATTGATTAAAGACTTATTGTTGATAAGGGCAAATCGGTTTTGGAAGGCGATTTTTGTTACGGTCATCGACTCAAAGCCTTGCCAAACGAGAGAGCCTTGCGTTTCTCGGCTTCGACCGACAGCAAAAATCGCATCTTACAAAACTGCTTCGCACCTGAAAAAGAGAA
>CADBUL010000078.1 GCA_902797875.1 Oscillospiraceae bacterium
GAAGGCAGCACAAGTCCCGCGGTGGCGGTTATGGCGCCAAAAACGTTACCGGTAACCTTAAAGCCTACGTAGGTAGCCATATTTACACCGATGGGCCCCGGGGTAGATTCCGAAACCGCAAGCATATTGCTCACATCGTTTGCCGAAAACCAGTCGGGGTGATTTTTAGCCATTTCATAAAGGTAGGGTAGCGTCGCCATGCCGCCGCCTATCGAAAAAAGCCCGGTCTTCAAAAACTCCCAAAACAGCAGCAGGTAGGTCATTTGTCTTCCGCCTTCCTGCCGCGAATCAGGATGCCAGCGGCACCCGCGGCGATAATAAACAGCGGATTAACCCCAAAAAAGTAACAGCAAACACCGCACAACAAAAAAATCGCGGCGGTATAAATGTCGGTTACAGCCGATTTGAACAGTTTTATTACGGCGTTTACAATAAGCACCACTACCGCAACCTGAATGCCGGCAAAGGCGTGCTTAACTAATGGGAGCGCGGCAACTTGGTTTAGTATAAGCGCCACGAGTGTAATTATAATTATCGAGGGCGTTACCATACCTAAAGTTGCAAAAATGCCGCCTGCGACCTTTTCGCGCTTATAACCTATAAAGGTGGCGGTGTTTACCGCGATAACTCCGGGCGTGCATTGACCAACCGCATAAATATCAAGCAGTTCGCCCTCGTCGGTCCAGCCGCGGCGTTCCACAAGCTCTTTTTGCAAAAAGGGTAGCATGGCATAGCCGCCGCCGAAGGTCATAAGGCCTATCTTAAAAAAGGCGGCATACAGTTTTAACAGGTTTATAAATTTTTGTTTCATAATTAAAAAGAGCGCCAAACGACAACAAATGCAGTTTGGCGCAAATATTAGTTATTCTCGGAGGGAATGGGGTGTTTAAGGCTTGCGCGGGCTTTTCTGACCTCGGCGAGATTAAGGGTAAGACCCTCGTCGGCGCGCTGCATAAGATCATCCACAAAATCTTGCGCGGCTTTGCGCATTTCGCGGCTCTTGCCTTGCGCGGCGGCAATTATCTCGCGCGCCTTTTCTTCGGCAAGACGGGTGATTTCTTCAGAGGCTATCATCTGATTTGCCTTTTCGTTGGCGCGTTTTATAATTTCGTCGGCTTCGGTCTTAGCGGAGGTGATTATTTCGGTGCGGTCGTTCACGATGTTCTTAGCCTGTTTGAATTCGGCGGGCAGGTTAAGACGAATATCGTCTACAAGTTCTCTAATGCGCTCGGCGTCAATAAGGGTGCGCTTACCGGGCAGCTTCATACCGCCGTCCAAAACCTCTTCAAATTCTTCTAATAATTCTTCTACGCTCATTTTTTCTCTTCCTTTCTGGTTTCTACTGATTTTTTGATGCGTTCTGTTACGGTCTTCAAAATCACCGGCGGCACAAAGGGTGAAATATCGCCGCCCATGGACGCTACCTGCTTGACCATACTCGAGCTAAGATACATGTTTTCTGCTTTTGTAGTCAAAAAGACCGTTTCGGTAGCGGGATTGAGTCTTTTATTTGTTAAGGCCATCTGGAATTCATATTCAAAGTCGGACATAGCCCTAAGTCCCTTAACTATTACCGCCGCGCCGATTTTTTTGGTGTAATCGGCAAGCAAACCGTCAAAACTTTCAACCCTTACGTTATCGTAATCTTTAAGCGATTGTTCTAACATTTTTACCCGTTCATCCGAGGTAAAAAGCGCGCATTTGCCGGAGTTCTGCGATACCAGCACCACAACCTCGTCAAACAAAGAACAGGCGCGTGATATAACATCTGTGTGGCCTACGGTTACGGGATCAAAACTACCCGGGCAAACCGCTATGTTTTTTTTCAATCACGGTCATCCTTTCTTTTGTACACCGCCGTGTGTATTTTTCCGTAGCGGTATTTTTTGCAGTATTTGAAATCTTCGGTAAAATCGGGAAGAAGCGCCGGGTCGTTGTTCTCACAAACCACCATGCCGTCCTCGCTTAACACCTTGCCCGCAAGTTCCAAAATGTTCATTTGGCTAAAGCTTTCATACGGCGGGTCTAAAAATATAATGTCAAACTTTTCGTTTGCCGATTCTAAATAGGCGAGTGCCGAAATATTCACAACGCGGCTTGCGCCTTCAAACCCGCAGTTTGCAATATTGCTTTTTACCGCCTTTATTGCGCGGGCGTCGCTATCTACAAAGGTGCATTTTTTTGCGCCGCGGCTAAGCGCTTCAAGACCAAGCTGGCCGCTTCCGGCAAACAGGTCGAGTACGTTGGCGCCCTCTAAATAAAAATGAATAGCTGAAAACAGTCCCTCTTTAACCCGGTCGGTGGTCGGGCGCGTGTCAAGTCCCGCAGGGGAAATAAGCTTTTTGCCCTTGGCGCTGCCTGTGATTATTCTCATTTGTTTATATATTCCGCCTGCGCTAAAACGTATTCGTTAACCTTGCGCGCAATAAGACTGTTTATGGCGTCTTTTTCCTGCTTTTCGGTGTGGTTGGCGGCAAGATTATCTATCTCTTTTTGAATATCCTCGTCGCTTACAAGTTTTTCTTTTCTTGCGATGTAGGTGGCTACAAGCTCCTCTTTTGTAAGCGATTTGGCTCTTTCTTCAACTATTGAATTGATGGTATCCTGGCTGTAAATTTGGGTGTACTGACTTAAAATGCTACTAAAATAGTCTTTGTTTTTTTGCAGTTCGGTTTCGGGGTATTTAACCACGGTCGAATTACCTACGATCTGCTTGGCCCAAACATAATTCTCAATTTCTTCCTGCTGTACGGCGGCTTTGTATTCTTCAAGATTATTGTAATTGCCTATTTCGCGGGCAAAGGTGTCGGTCATTTCTTTGTATACAAAACGAACGACCTTGTTAACCGTTACGGTAAACACAACCGCCTTGCCGGCAAGTTCGGTGCTCTGGTAGTTTGCGGGGAAGGTAAGATTCAAATCAACCGTCTCACCAGATTTAACCCCTATAAGACCGCTTTCAAAACCGTCGATAAATGTGCCTGAGCCTATCTCCAACGAGTAGTTTTTGGCGGTACCGCCCTCAAACGCCACACCGTTAAGCTTGCCTTCGTAGTCGATTTGCGCCGTGTCGCCGTTTTGTATGGCGGTGCCCTGCGGCATAATCTGTTTATCGTACATATTAAGCGATTTAAGGTCGTTGTTGTACCTTAAAGTCAAAGCCGAGACAAACTCGTCCGACTTAAGATCGACCTTAATTCCTTTATAATTCGCGACCGTAATGTACTGCGAGAGGTCGGCATAGTCGTAATACTGAGGCTGCTTTGGGTTAGACCTACCGCAAGAGCAAACAAGCGGCAGTATAACGCACACAGATAATATTGCGGCAACGATTTTTTTCAAATTCATCACTCCGACCGAAATATATTGACCGCCGAAAAAACGGTATATTTTTTCATACTAAAAATAGTATAACATATAAAAAACAAAATTTCCACCCTTTTTTACGAAAAATGTTACAAATATGATACCTTTTTCGCTTGAATTATATAACATTGTGTGATATAATTTGTAAACTATGGCGTAGGAGGTGACGAAACAGTTATGGACGCGCAAAAGACCGTAACCACCAACAAAAAAGCATTTCACGACTATTTCGTCGTCGAAACGCTTGAGGCAGGCATAGAACTTTGCGGAACCGAAATCAAGTCTATTCGCCGCGGCGGTTGTAATCTTAAAGACAGCTGGGCGTCAATAGATAAGGGCGAGGTTTTTGTTAAAGGTATGCATATTTCACCCTATAGTGAAGGTAACATCTTTAACCGCGACCCCTTGCGGGTTCGCAAACTGCTTTTGCACCGCAAAGAAATAAACCGTCTTTTTGGTTTAGTAAAACAGCAGGGACTAACCCTTATACCTTTATCTCTTTATTTTAAGGGCTCGCGCGTAAAGGTACAGCTTGGCGTTTGTAAAGGTAAAAAACTGTACGACAAACGCGAAGTCGCCGCCAAAAAAGACGCTCAGCGTACCATAGAACGGTCGTTAAAAGACCGTTAACCCCCCTATATACGGGGACGCAATGGTTTCGACAGGTTTTAAGAAACTTGGTCAGCGGGTAGTGGCGCGGACACACTATAAAATCCGTATCTAAATTTAAACGGCAATAAACAATTGCTCGCTGTAGCCTAATTTAGGCTACCGTCCTAACCCCGAGTACCGCGGCGGGGCAAAGGGCGTCGATTAGCGGTTAATCTGAACGGCGCCACTCCTTTAACGCCGTCAGAAATTAAAGGATACCGCGCGCCGGTTTTGAATGCTTAAAAGCGCAGCGGGAACCACCAAAACATTCTGCACCCGGAGAGCCCAAGCGGATCAAAGTCTGGACACGGGTTCGATTCCCGTCGTCTCCACCATGAAAAAAGCACTTGCTTCAGCAAGTGCTTTTTTCAGTTATATTCGCCTACGGCGAGTTATATTGGGCTTTGCCCAGTTTTATTCGCTTTGCGAGTTATATTGCGCTTCGCGCAGTTTTGGAGGCGAATATAATATAACTGCGACCGCAAGGGAGCAATATAACTATGCCGTAAGGCATAATATAACTGCCGCCCGCCCGGGGCCCCATGAATCGAGCTTGCCGAGGTTCATGGGGATTGAGCAACGACGGCAATATAACTTTTATTCGGGCATTCGCCCGATTTTTCTTTTTTCAACTAAATCCGTCCTTGCAGACGGGTGAAATCCTCACTTTGTTCGGGTGAAATCACTTCGTGGTGAAATCCTCACTTTGTTCGGGTTGAGGACGGATTTAATTTCACCGAATGTGCTAGCATTCGATTTCACCTGAGAGCAAGGCTCGAAGATTTCACCGCGGCATCGCCGCGATTTCACTTTATTCTTTATCGGGCACTCGCCCGATTCTTTCATTTTCAGGGCTAAAAAAGCGTGTATCTTTTAAGCGCTCTTTACTAAAACTAAGAACGCCCAAAAGGATTAACCGCGTAGGACTTGAACTTTTTTAAGAAAAATATAACAAGTACTTGATTTTCATTAAAAATTATGATATCATAACATCAAGATATTATGATATCATTAATGGGGTGCCAAGATGAACAAAACAAAAACGCCAACGGCAGAGAAAAAGGCTTTTCCTTTGCGACTACCTCCAAATACATATAAAAAGGTGCGAGACATCGTTCAAAAGGAAAAGAATAAGGGAAATTACGCATATAGCATTAACGACTATTTGACCGAAATTATCAAAAAAGAATTGGGAGAGAGCAACCATGAATGAAGCAAAAACTTGTGCTATTTTTCGAGACATGCTTAGAAGTAGAGGCTATTATGATGATAATGATATTGTTGTTGAAGAACAAAAAAGCGATAATGCAAGAATTGACAGATTATTAAAAAACGCATCTAAAAAAGGAAATCAAAGCGGATATCCCGACTTTATTCTGTATTCAAAAGCTTACCCAGAATTGATAATTGTTGTAGAAGCTAAAGCAGACATAAATAAACATGAGAGCGAAACACGTGATAATTACGCAGACTATGCTGTTGACGGAGCATTGTTATACGCCTCCTTCTTGTCAAAAGAGTTCGATGTCCTTGCCATAGGCATTAGCGGAGAGGAAGAACACCGATTCAAAATGTCCCATTTCCTTCATCTTAAAGAAGACAAAAAAGCAAATCCGATATTTGACGATATTCTTTTGACTGTGAAAGAATATTTTGATGGAATAAACCAAAGCAATTATAAATTTAATCAAGATTACTCAAAACTAATTGCTTATACAAAAACATTGAACGAAACTCTTCATGCAAAGAAAATCAAAGAATCTCAGCGAGCCCTGCTTATAAGCGGAATTTTAATTGCGTTAAAAGATAGAGCTTTTAAAGACGGATATAAAAAGCACGAAAAAGTTACCCAACTGGTAAAGGCTTTGTATACCGCTATAGAAGGGCAACTTTCAAGTGGCGATATTCCTCAAAAGAAAATAGATGTTCTAACGCAGGCGTTCAGTTTTGTCAAGACCAACCCTGCGCTGACCGATACCAAAACTGGTAAAGAGTTTCTTGAAAATCTTATTGACGAGATCGACCGAGAAATAAACGGCTTTATGGTTACACATCAGTATGTAGATACTGTCAGTCAGTTTTACATAGAGTTTTTAAGATACGCCAACAACGATAAAGGTCTCGGCATTGTATTAACTCCGCCTCATATCACGGATTTATTTGCGGAATTGGCCGGGGTTGATAAAAATAGTGTTGTATTGGATAACTGTTGCGGGACAGGCGGTTTTCTGATTAGCGCTATGAAGCGCATGCTCGTTGATGCCAAAGGTGATCAGTCCAAAGAAAAAGACATTAAAGGAAAACAGTTAATAGGGATTGAATTTCAAGACGATATCTATACGCTTCTCATTTCAAATATGATTATTCATCGAGACGGTAGAACAAATATTTATTGGGGAGACTGTTTTAAAGAAATAGAAGACGTTAAAAAGAATTTCAAACCAACGGTCGGACTTCTTAACCCGCCCTATAAAACGAAAGCATCCGATATTGAGGAGTTCGAGTTTATTCTAAATAATCTTGATGCGTTGGAACCTGGTGGCACATGTATAGCCATTATTCCCATTAGTTGCGTTATTGAAAAAACAATTATTGCGGAAAACCTTAGAAAACGAGTTTTAGAAAAACATACTCTTGAAGCCGTGCTTTCTATGCCCGAAGAACTTTTCCATAATTCTAAAGTAAATACGGTTACTTGTGCTGTCATAATCACTGCCCATAAACCTCACCCCAAGGGCAAAAAAACATGGTTTGCTTATTGCCGAGATGATGGGTTTGTGAAAATAAAAAACAAAGGTCGTATTGATGCTAATCACAGATGGAATGATATTCGGGAAAGATGGGTTTCGGCTTATAGAAATCGTGAGATAATTGACAAATTCAGTTTGATGCGCGAGGTAAGTGAAAAAGACGAATGGTGCGTCGAGGCTTATCTCGAAACAGATTACGACGAATTTACTTTTGAAGATTATGAAACAACCGTAAAAAAGTATCTCATGTTTAATTTTATGGATATGACTGGTATTGATGGAAGTGATGAAGAAAATGAAGACCTGTAAGGTTAGCGATTTATTTGATGTTCAATATGGAAACTCGCTCGAACTTATATATCTTGAAAAAGATATAAACGGTGTAAATTTTGTTTCAAGAACAGCAAAAAATAATGGGGTATCAGGA
>CADBUL010000079.1 GCA_902797875.1 Oscillospiraceae bacterium
AGAATACGGAGGTACGGTTGCCTGCCATCCTTTTAGAGAAAGACAAACCGAGTTCATAAAGCAGGTTATAGAGAATAAAGACACCGAGTATGCCGAAAAGGGGATTACAACAAAACTTGTAATATCTCATAATCCTTTTACCTATCTTCAAAATCCTCCGTTCGATATTGAAAGGGAAATTTTCGGTGAGTGGGCAAAACTTTTAAAAGAAAATGTCAAACCGGATCTTATGATAAGCGGTCATATACATGGTGTGTATATAAAATATGAGGGGGAGGATTTCGACCATTTAGGACAGCCCTGTCCTTTGGTTATAGGCTCCGATATTAAAAAAGATTATTTTGTAGGTGCGGGCTTTACCTTCGTTAAGAATAATATCAAAGTTGATATTATTGACAGTTTAGGTCAAAATCTTCGTACCGAAAACATATCAAAATAGGGAGGAAGAGTTATGAAAAGATTAGTCGGTATTTCAATCGGCGGTTTGCAGAGGTTTTACGGCGATAAAAGAGCGCTCGAGATAGCATCAGAGGTCGGCGCCGATTCGGTTGACTTTTCTGTCGAGTATGACTTTAATGATTACAGAAAAGAAGATTCGCTCTACGCAAAAGGCGAAAACGCCATTATAGAGTATTACAGCGCACTTAAAGAATATGCCGATAAACTCGGTATTATTATCGGCCAGACGCACGGCAAACTCCAAGGCTTTAAAAATATTAAAGAAGAGGACGACGCACTTATCGAAAATACAAGGCTTGACCTTATAGCAACTAAGGCTTTAAATGCTCCTACCTGCGTAATTCATAACGCTACTTCTATATTTTTAGGACCTAATCCCGATAGAAAGCTTATGCAGGATTTAAGCCTTGATATGTGGACAAGAATGTTGCCGTATGCCAAAGAAACGGGAGTTAGAATTGCAACAGAAACTTTCGGGGATGCGGTAAAATATTCGGCGGTCGACTTTTTCGGAGATATAAAAGAATTTGAAGAAGCCTATGCAAATGTAAAGAAAATCGAAGAGTTTAAAGATTACTTTACAATTTGTGTTGATACAGGTCATTCAAATAAGGCTATGCGTTACGGAAATCCAACCCCAGCCGATGTTATAAGAAGGCTCGGAAGCGAGGTTACCGTACTTCACCTTAACGATAACGATACCATTACCGACCAGCATAAAATTCCGAAAACGGGGACCATCAACTGGAACGATGTATTTGATGCACTTGACGAAATCGGGTATAATGGTATCTATAATATGGAATGCAGTTTGCATTTTTTCAGTAAAACTTTTCAGATTGAAACAGCCGAGTTTGCAGTTAAAATGATGAGAAATATTTTAAGCGACAGATACGGCGAAGAATAATTTGCGAGGGAAAATATGAATAGTATTGAAAAACAGGTTGAAGAAATCTTATCAAAACTGTCTTTAAAAGAAAAGATAGGTCAGTTAAATCAACAGGAAACGCCGGTAGGTGAAGAGGTAGAAAGCTTTAAAGAGCAGGTGCGGAACGGTGAGATAGGTTCTATTCTTATGTCTGTGGGCGCTACCGCCGGAAACGATGCTCAGGGTGCCGTAAATGTTAAGTTTTATAATGAACTTCAAAGAATTGCAGTAGAAGAGAGCAGGAGCGGCATACCGATTCTTTTCGGGCGTGATGTCATCCATGGGCACAGGACGGTTTTCCCGATTCCGCTTGCTATGACGGCGTCGTTTAACGAAGAACTTATCGAAAAAGCGTATGAGGATATATCAAGGGAGGCTTCAAATGACAGTATTCACTGGACGTTTACCCCTATGCTTGACCTTTCAAGAGACCCAAGATGGGGCAGAATTATTGAGGGGACAGGCGAGGACCCGTATTTGGGTTCTGTTTTTGCTAAAGCGGCGGTAAAAGGACTTCAGGGTGATAATCCTGCTGACAAGGACAGAATTCTTGCCTGCGCAAAGCATTTTTTGGGGTACGGAGCGAGCGAGGGCGGCCGTGACTATAACCGTACCGAGATTTCGGACTATACCCTTAATAACTACTATATACCCGCATTCAAGTCGGCGGTTAGCGCAGGTGTAAAAACCGTTATGTCGGCATTTAACGATATAAGCGGACAGCCCGTAACATCAAGCAAATACTATTTAACTGATATTTTAAGAGACCGTTTAGGATTTGACGGATTTGTAGTTTCGGACTATGACGCCGTTTGTCAGCTTGCCCGCCAGGGTGTTGCCGAAAACGATGCGGATTGCGCCGAACTTGCCCTTAAAGCCGGTCTTGATATGGATATGCACGACAAGGTATATCTTAATGAACTTGAAAATTTGGTAAAGTCGGGCAGGGTATCTACCGACACCATTGACAATGCCGTAAGAAGAGTTTTAAAGGTTAAGATTTTAAAGGGACTTTTTGAAAATCCGTATTGCGAAAGACGAGAATACGATATAAGTAAGCATAGAGAGGATGCCAAGGAATTGGCGGCGGAATCGGTTGTGCTTCTTAAAAACAACGGCGTTTTGCCGCTTGATAAGTCGGCAAATGTAGGGCTTGTAGGTCCTTTTGTTCATGAACGCAGAAGCCTTATGGGTTCTTGGATGCTTGATGGAAAAGCAGAGGAAACACCTACCGTATATGAAACCATAAAAGCGAAGTCTGAAGGCTCGGTTGTATCTGTAAACGGTACCGGACTTTCTTGGGACAGTTCGCTTAAATGGATGTATAATACCGATGTAACGGTTTTGTGTCTTGGCGAGAGTTGGACGGCTACCGGTGAATTCAGGTCACAAGCCGAAGTTTCTCTTGCCCCCGACCAGATAAAACTAATAGAAAAGGCTCGTTCTACCGGCAAAAAGGTTGTAGGAGTTCTGTTTTGCGGAAGACCTGTCGCTATGCAGGGTATTGCTGAGAACTTTGATGCTCTGCTTTTGGCTTGGCATGGCGGAAGCGAGGTTGCGTCTGCCGTTGCCGATATAATCTACGGCGATACGGTACCGTGCGGCAGAATGCCGATGACCGTTATAAGAGAGTCTACACATATACCTATGTACTATAATGTTACATCAAGCGGCAGACCTGTAAATTGCTATTACGGAGAGAATGCAGGGGAATGTTATATCGATAGCCTTGCAACCCCTTATTATCCATTCGGCTTCGGTCTTTCATATACCGAGTTTAACTATGGCGATATTAAGTGTGATAAAAAGGAAATTGCCCTTAATGAACTCAAAGAAGGAAAGAAATTCAAAATCAGTATTGATATTAAAAATGATGGTGAATTTGACGGCAAGGAAACGGTTCAGCTTTATATACACGACAAGTTAGCATCCTTTATGCGTCCTATAAAAGAACTTAAAGCCTTCAAAAAGGTTTTGTTCAAAAAAGGCGAAACGGCTACCGTAGATTTTGAAATCGGTTTTGACGATTTAGGTTTTTACCTTCCAAACGGCGAATATACCGTAGAAAAGGGCGAAATAGAAGTATTCATTGGTAAAGATTGTTTAACAGACAGAAAAATCACCGTACTTATAAAATGATTTTTTGAGGTGTAATAATGAGAATATACGAAAACCCTGAAAAGACAAGTGAAAACAGACTTCCTGCAAGGAGTTATTACATACCAAAGGGCTGTTCCGAGTACAAACTCTTAAACGGGGAATGGGATTTTGCTTATTTTGAAAACGAGATGGAAATACCTGATACCATTGAAAAGTGGGATGAAATCCCGGTCCCTTCGGTTTGGCAGCTTGAGGGTTATGGCAACCCGAACTACTCAAACATAAACTATCCTTATCCTTGCGATCCGCCGTATGTTCCCGATGAAAACCCCTGCGGAATTTACAGGCGAACATTTAATATCCAAAAAAAATGGGGCAAGGTATATTTCTGCTTTGAGGGTGTCGCTTCCTGTGCGTTTTTGAGTATAAACGGCAATTATGTCGGCTTTACTCAGGGCAGCCATTTAAGGGCGGAATTTGATATTACAAAGTTTGTAATTGAAGGTGAAAACGAGGTAACGGTACGGGTAACAAAATGGTGTGTCGGAAGTTATCTTGAGGATCAGGACTGCTTTAGATATAACGGTATTTTCAGGGACGTATATATTCTCCAAAGACCTAAAAATCATATTTGGGATGTTGAAATTATACCTACTTCAACCTCAATAAACATAAAACTAAACGGCGATGCGAAACTTAAGATTTTTGAGGGAGAAAAGTTGCTAATCTCCGGCGGTATGGAAAACGAGTTTTCGTATAATCCTAAAACACCTATTCTCTGGAACGCCGAAAAACCGTTTTTATATACGGTTGAAATTTCACGCGCAGGGGAAATAATAACTTTTAAAACAGGACTAAGAGATATAAAAATTTCCGATAGTTATGAACTTCTCATAAACGGTCAGTCGGTAAAATTATTCGGCGTTAATCACCATGATACGAGCAAGTATAGAGGCTGGTGTCAGACCGAAGAAGAACTAAGAAAAGATTTGACGCTTATGAAAGAACTCAACATAAACTGCGTCAGAACTTCTCATTATCCGCCCCATCCTAAGTTTATTTCGATGTGCGACGAAATGGGCTTTTATGTCATATGCGAAACTGATATTGAAACCCACGGTTTTGCAAGGAGAACAGCAGGCGGAAACGGTTACGATGTAGAGTCGAACGATTGGCCTTGTTCAAAACCCGAATGGGAAAAAGAGCACATTGACAGAATGGAAAGAATGGTTGAAACATTCAAGAATAATACGAGCGTTATTATGTGGTCAACAGGTAATGAAAGTGCTCACGGCAGAAATCATGTAAGAATGATTAAATGGACAAAAGAGCGTGATAATACACGGCTTGTTCATTGCGAAGACGCTTGCAGAAAAGGGCAGTTCCATAATTCAGATGTATATTCAATGATGTATCTCGGATACGAGGAACTTGAAAAAAAGGCTCTTTCAAATGATATTGACCGTCCTGTTTTCCTTTGCGAATACTCTCATGCTATGGGTAACGGTCCG
>CADBUL010000080.1 GCA_902797875.1 Oscillospiraceae bacterium
AAAAAGAGAAAAATACGAGAAATTTTTGGTGCGAAGGACGAAGCAAGGCTTTGTGCCTTGCGAGGACAACAAGCAAAAAAGAGCCGTATTTTTCCTTTTCTCAGGCGTTTTGTCCCTATCAACAATAAGTCAATATTCGCATAAATATGCACAATTAAACTAGGTATTTATGTGCAAAACTTAAAGATTTCATTGTTGACTTTACAAACGTTTAATTATATAATAGATGGTATAAAACTATATTGGAGGTTTTGTCTTGAAGAGCAAGAAGAACAAAAAGGTCGCCAAGGCAACATTTTTTATAGTATTTGCCCTAATACTTGCTTTGGCGTATGTAACCATCTTCGGCGTAAGTAATTATTACGGCGATACAAAAATCACCTACATTAAAAGTATCAGTGATATTCGTTGGGGAATTGATATTCGCGGCGGTGTCGAAGCAATTTTTAAGCCCGATATCGAAGATTCGAAAATCACCGAAGACAATATGAACTCCGCCAAGCAGATAATCGAAACCAGGCTTGTAAGCAAAGGTATAAGCGATTATGAAGTTTATACCGATAATAAAAACAAGCAGGTTATCGTTCGTTTTCCCTGGCAGTCGGACGAAGCGAATTTCGACCCGACTTCGGCAGTACAGGAACTCGGAGAAACCGCGCTGTTAAGTTTTTGTAACGGAACCACAAAAGACGACGTAATACTTCAAGGCTCCGCCGATATTAAAAGCGCAAGTTATCAGTATAGTTCAGAGCAAGGTAACTACGTTGCATTAAAGTTTACCTCTTCGGGTACCTCTAAATTCGCAAGCGCTACATCGGCTCACGTCGGCGACCAGATTTCGATTTGGATGGACGACACCATGATATCTGCGCCGACCGTTAACCAGGCTATAACCAACGGTGAAGCCATTATTACCGGCCAGTTTACCACCGAAGAAGCCAAAGAACTTGCCGACAAAATTAACGCAGGTTCGCTTCCCTTCTCGCTTTCTGTTGATAACTCTAAGCTTCAAACCATTAGCCCGACGCTTGGCGCAGAAGCCCTTCAAGCGATGGCGGTTGCAGGCGTTATTGCTTTTGCAATTGTATTTGTTTTAATGATACTGAAATATCGCCTGTGCGGTCTAATTTCTTCTATAGCTTTGTTCGGGCAAATCGCAGCGATTTTTGCGGTTATCTCGGGATTTTTCAAAGATACCAACGGTATGACCATGACCATCCCCGGTATTGCGGGTATTATTCTTTCAATCGGTATTGGCATTGACTGTAACGTTATTTCTTCAGAGCGTATTAAAGAAGAGTTTGCAAACGGCAAAACGGTCGACGGTGCAATAGACGCGGGTTACCAAAACAGCTTTTCTGCGGTTTTAGACGGTAATATGACCGTTTTAATAGTCGCCTGCGTTTTAATGGGCGCGTTTGGTTCTTCGGACGGGCTTATGGCCAAAATCTTCACTCCCGTTATGTTTATGTTCGGCTCATCGGTAACAGGTATAGTTTACTCGTTCGGTTACACTCTGTTGCTGGGTGTAATATTCACACTTGTTATGGGCGTGTTCTTCAGCAAAAAGATGATAAAGAGTATTTCGCGGTTAAAGTTATTCCGTAATCCCTGGTTGTACGGAGGTAAGAAAAATGGCTAAAAAGTTTAAGGTTAACTTCCCAAAAGCAGCTAATATAGTATTTATTATTTACGCCGCTATATTTATTATCGGTATCGTGTTTACCGTTATAAACGGCGTTAAACTCGACATCAATTTCAGCGGCGGTACGCGTTTTACCTATTTGTATACCGGCGACGTTGACACTGCGCAAGCAAAAAGCGTCGTTGAAGGAAAACTCGATAATCAAAGCGTAACCGTTACAACGAGCGAAGGTATTAACGGCGGAAGCAAAAAGCTTGTCGTATCGCTTGCCGGCGACAATGCTGTATCGGTTGAAACTCAAGAGAATATCTTAAAGGCTTTGCAAGAAAAGTTCAAAGATAACAATATTCAACTTGGCGATTCAAACTCGGTTAACCCATCGGTTGCGGGCGAATTTTTTGCAAAAAGCTTGTATGCCGTCGGTATTGCTTGCGTACTGATGGTAATTTACGTGGGATTTAGATTTAAGCGCATCGGCGGTATTTCTGCCGGCGTTATGGCGCTTGTAGCGCTTGTTATTGACTGCTTTGTCGCCTTCTTTACCTGCACCATATTTAAGCTCGAAATCGATACCAATTTTATGGCTGTAATACTTACCATACTCGGTTATTCGCTTAACGACACCATCGTCGTTTACGACAGAATAAGAGAAAACGAGCGTAAACTCGGTGACCAAACCCTTACCGAAATTGTTAATACCAGCTGTAACCAGTGCCTTGTAAGAAACATTATGACATCGGTTACCACCCTTATAGCCATTATAACGGTTTGGGTAACTGCTGAGTATTTTGGTCTTACAACACTACGCACCTTCGTAATTCCCATGGCGTTCGGTTTAGCTTCGGGTTGTATTACGAGTATTTTGGTTGCGGTACAGCTTTGGCTTAAATATCAAAATCTTAAAGCAAAAAAACGCGCATAGACTACAATTTATAATACCGACGGAGCTTTATCCGTCGGTATTTTTTTAATTATATGTTGATAAATACCATACTATGTTATATAATATTAAAAACTATGTACGTTAGTGGTGATGATAATGAGTAATAAACCAAAAAAAAGATGGGGCGACCGTTCAGACGGCCGAAGAATCCGATCCCTCGATCCGTTTTATTTTTTTACGCCGTATATTATGAAAACACGCATAGGCTCTTCTAACCAAATTAAAATTACGGTTGAAGTAACAAATATGGAGAAATATATAAACAAAAAGCGCAGCGAAGGGCTAAAAGGCTTCGGCGCTTTGCACCTAATACTGGCGGCGTATGTAAGAACGGTGTCGCAGCTGCCTGCCCTTAACCGTTTTATAAGCGGTCAGCGAATCTACGCACGGTATGATATTCAATGTATGATGGCTGTTAAAAAAGATATGACCATCGACGGAGAAGAAACGGTAATTAAAGCCCACTACAGCCCCGAAGATACGGTTGAAACTGTTTTTGAGAAGTTTAATACCATTATCAACAATACAAAGCAAGTCAAAGAAAACAACGTTGAATCAACCGCCAAAATTCTTATGTATCTCCCCCGCTTTTTGATAAGATTTACGGTCGGTTTGTTAAAGTTTTTAGACTACTTTGGAATTCTGCCTAAATTTTTGTTGGAAATAAGCCCCTTTCACGGTTCGTTTTTTATAACCTCGATGGGCTCGCTTGGAATACCTGCGATATATCACCACTTATACGATTTCGGTAATTGTCCGGCTTTTTGTTGTTACGGTCCTAAATACTATAAAAATGAAATAGATAAAAACGGCGAAACAGTAAGGCGGAAATATATGGATATGACTTTTGTTTTAGACGAGCGCACATGCGACGGACTGTACTACGCGCAAGCGCTGAAAAAAATGCTTAAATACATAAATAACCCCGACCTGTTAGATACCGAAGAGATTACGGTAATTGAAGACGTAGATTAAAAAAATGACTGCTTAAGAAAGCCTTAAGCAGTCTTTTTTTTATACCTTAAAGGTGTATTTGCCGTCTTCGAACGAGCATTTAACCGTATCGCCGTTAGTTATTTCGCCTGAAAGTATCTTTTCGCTTATGGCGTCTTCTATATTGGAGGTAATTGCGCGGCGAAGCGGTCTTGCTCCATAGGATTGATCATACCCGGCCTTTGAAATTTCTTCGATTAGGCTGTCTTCAAATTCGGCTTTGATATTAAGTTTGGAAAGCCGCTCGTTTAGTGAATTAAGCATAAGATGTGAAATCTTCTTAATCTCATCAAACGACAGTTTTGAAAATACTATAATATCGTCTACACGGTTAAGAAATTCGGGCTTAAACTCTTCTTTAAGGGCTCCGATGACCAGGTCTTTCATAGACTTTTCGTCGCCTGCTTGCTCGCCGCCGCTAAACCCGAAGGACACCTTGTTATCGGTAATATACCTTGCGCCAACGTTAGAGGTCATAATAATTACCGTATTCTTAAAATCAACCTTTCTTCCGTTTGAGTCGGTAATGTGGCCGTCCTCTAAAATCTGCAATAAAATGTTAAATACATCGGGGTGGGCTTTTTCGATTTCATCGAACAATACAACGCTGTAAGGTTTGCGGCGAATTCTCTCGGTGAGTTGCCCGCCCTCTTCAAAACCAACGTAACCGGGTGGCGAGCCGATCATTTTGGATACGGTGTGTTTTTCCATATATTCAGACATATCAAGCCTTATCATGGCGTTTTTACTGCCAAACATGGCTTGCGCCAAGGCTTTGCAAAGCTCGGTTTTGCCAACTCCCGTAGGACCAAGGAATATAAACGAACCTATCGGCCTGTTTTCGTCTTTAATACCGGTTCTGCCGCGCCTAATCGCCTTTGAAAGCGCGGTTACCGCTTCGTCCTGACCAATTATGCTTTTATGAAGTTCATCTTCAAGGTGTAAAAGACGTTCTTTTTCTTCTTTGGTAAGCTGTGAAACCGGAATTTGCGACCACTCGGACACAACCGCCGCAACGTCCTCTTTTGTAACAATGCGGTCTTTGGTGTTGTTTTCGGCTTTTAGTTTTTTGAGCTCGTCATTCAGCTTTTCTATATTATCTCGAATTTCGGCTGCTTTTTCAAAGTTTTGCGAAGATATGCAACCGGTCTTCTCTTTTTCCAATTCTTTGATTTCTTTTTCTTTTGCCGTAATCTCGGGTGTTGGTTCGCTGAGTCGAAGTCTAACCTTTGCGGCTGCCTCGTCTAAAATATCAATAGCTTTATCCGGTAAAAACCGGTCGAAAATATATCTTGACGAAAGCTTTACCGCAGCCTCTACCGCCTCATCGGTAATTTGTACCGAGTGATGCTTTTCGTAACGGCTTTTAAGCCCTTTAAGTATTGTGATAGCGTCTTCTACCGTTGGTTCGCCAACGTTAACCGGCTGAAAACGACGTTCGAGTGCGGCGTCTTTTTCAATGTATTTACGGTATTCTTCGATAGTCGTAGCCCCGATTACCTGCATTTCGCCGCGCGCAAGATAGGGTTTTAAGATATTGGCGGCATCGGTTGATCCCTCGGCGCTGCCGGCGCCGATGAGGGTGTGGATTTCGTCAATAAACAAAATTACGTTTTCGTCTTTGCACGCGGTTTCGATAATCTTTTTAATTCGCTCTTCAAAATCTCCGCGGTATTTAGTTCCTGCCACCATACCGGTAAGGTCAAGCGAAATTATCTTTTTGTTCTGCAAAAATTCGGGTGCTTTTTTATCGGCTATAAGCTGGGCGAGTCCCTCCGCAATAGCGGTTTTGCCTACGCCCGCCTCACCTATCAAACAAGGATTGTTCTTCTTGCGGCGGCATAAAATTTCTACTACTCTTTTAATCTCATTGTCACGCGCAATTACCGGGTCAAGTTTACCCTCTGAAGCTTTTTGGGTTAAATCGGTACCGAATTTTTCAAGCGAATTACCCTTGTTTTTTTTGCCTTCATGGGCGGCAAAACCGCCCGCTTCGGGTTGATTGTCGTTTACATTAAGAGCTTCAACCGTCTTTTGTTGAAGTTCTTCAATATCTACACCCATATTTGCTAAAAATTTAATGGCGTAGTTTTCGTACTCGCTTATAAGCGCAAACAAAAGATGTGCGCTTCCCGCTTTTTGCGCACCTTGGTGGCGCGCAATTCTTACGGCGTTTTCAATAATGTTGTTTGCCCGGGGCGTGAGGTGTTCGGTAGTAAGAGCCGTTTTATTGCCCCGGCCGATTTTTTCGGCAATTTGATTTGACAGTTCTTCGAAAGTTACGTCAAAATCCGAAAGAATTTCGTTTGCGGCGCAATCGGTTTTAGCTATGCCTAAAAGAAGATGTTCACTTCCTATATAGGTATGGCCAAGCTCCTGTGCGCATTCTATTGCGCTGTTTAGCGCGATATTAGCTTCATCCGTAAATCTTGCAAAGTTATATTTCATATTATTCTACCTCCTTTAATTTTTCCCGTAGAATATCACCGCGCAGAATATCCCTTTCGCCCGGTGTGTAATTATTTTTAGCGTTAAGCATTAAGGTGTTTGGTTGAGTGTTAATTATCAGCGAATATATGCTGTTTTTGCTTTTGTTCTTTATTATTCCCATATCGGTCCCAAGCTTAATCAGCGATAATAGTTTTATCATTTCGGCACTGTTTACTCTTCTTGCGTATTTCAACGTACCAAGAGCACGAAAGATTTTATCCTCTAAGACGGGTTTATAGGCTTCTTTACGCAGGTTTTCTTCACTGATAATAATTTGTTTTACAATACCGTTTAGGTTTTTAATGGCGTTTTCTTCGGTGATGCCAAGTGTGATTTGGTTAGATACCTGGTAAAACGAGCCAAATCCCTTGCTGCCCTCACCGTATGTGCCGCGAATTGTCAATCCTATTTTAGACAGTTCGGCAGAAAGCGCCGGTATACGCCCTTGCGACTCGCTAAGCGGTAAATGCAGCATAACCGAAGCGCGAAGCCCAGTACCTAAATTACTTGGGCATGCGGTTAAAAAGCCGAGTTCATCCGAAAAAGCAACCCGGATATTATTACACAGTACGTCATCGACCTCTTTCGCCTTTTTATAGGCCGACTGCAAATCATCCCCGGGAGAAATAGACTGAATACGTATATGGTCTTCTTCGCAAAGCATTATGCTTATAGATTCATCATCAGATAAAAGCAGACCTTTACCGTGGTAGTTGTTGGCAAATTCGGGACTTATAATGTGGCGCTCGAAAAGAGAAGGAACATTTTGCGAAAACTCGTCCATATCAATATAATGCAGTTTGCCGAATGAGTATTCCCGGGCGGTTAAAACATCGCCTGTTTTTTTACATATAGCGGCGGTATCTTCTTTATTCAGTTTGTTTGGAAAAGCCGTTTTGTCGAGGTTTCTTGCAAGCCTTATACGTGAAGATACTGCAATTCTGTTTTCGTTATCATACCAATACTTCTGCATAGTTTTTACTCCTGTGTTTCAACATCGCGAATTTTATCTCTTATTTTCGCGGCGTCTTCGTATCTTTCTTCTTTTATTGCTTTTTCGAGATCTTTTTTAAGATTAGTAATTTTTGCGTTATCTTGGTTATTTTCGGCATTGTCGGTCTTTTTAATATCTTCGGTAATTTTAGGCGTTGCGCCAATGTGTTTGGTATGTCCGTGCATGCCGAATATACTTTGCATAAGCTCCTTTTCAAAATACTTATAACAGTCGCCGCAACCTACCCTGCCGCTTTTAATAATCTCGTCAAACGAGGTTTTGCAGGTGGGGCAGATTTTAACATTTTCCGCTATAGGTGTTCCGAAAACCGCTGAAAACAAATCGGGCATTTCAAATCCGTAGACGCCCTCTTCGCCGGCACAGCGCGAACAAAGATGCATTTCAGACTCTTGTCCGTTAATTACCTGCTTGTAATGGGTTGTTGCCGGGTATTTACCACATTTTTCACATAACATATAAATCACTCCTTAAAGTAAAGATATTAAAACTTGTTTTATAAGCGCCGCTCGGTAGTGATCGCGGTATTGCGGCGGAATTTCTCTTAGTACCGGTTGAGACAAACATGAAGAAATAATCTTACCCGTCTGCTCATCGATTATTTGAGAGGATATGCAGTTATCTATAAGAACCCGTACATCTAAAGGGTTAAGGCTATCCCCTATAGAGTTTACTATGTGCATAATTGCAGAGGAACGGTCGAGCCGCACGCGGGTAATTCTAATATAACCGCCGCCGCCCCTTCGACTTTCTACTATATAGCCTTGTTCAGGCGTAAAACGGGAACTTATTACATAGTTTATCTGTGAAGGAACGCATCCGAGATTCATAGCGAGATCGTTGCGCTGGATTTCGGCGGTATTTTCATCGGATTTTTCTAACATTTCCATAATTGTTTCGGTAATTAAATCACTTAATCTCATAACCTTATCCTCTTTGACTTTCTTTGACCTTAATTCTATTATAGCCATTGGTCAGGAAAAGTCAATAGTTTTTTTAAAAAAATTTTTAACAAATAATTTTGGTCGTCATACTATGGTTTAGAGTGAAAGGAGGAAATACTGATGAACGGACTTTTTAATAACAATAATTGTACATGGCTCTTGATCGTTTTATTGCTGCTTCTCCTCGCTAACAGCTCGGGCAATCAAAATGGTTGCTGCTGCGACTAAATGAAAAAAACTGCGAGGATTTATAGTCCTCGCTGTTTTTTTCAATAAAAAAGCACCCTGATACGGGTGCTTTTGTTACTATATAAGGTTAGCCTTTTATTGAACCTACAACAATAGCCGCAAGTACGAGTACAAAAAAGCCGATGGCAATAAATTTGGTCCATTTGCTTAAAAATGCGTCTACCGTTCTGGCTTTGTTTTTAGTAAGAAAAGTATCCGCACCGCCGGAAATAGCGCCGTTGATACCTTGACGGTGACCTTCTTGTAATATTATTACAAATATTAAAATAAGGGATGCGACAAGTACAAGTGCACCAAGAATAATTTCTAAAACAGCCATTTATGATTCCTCCGTATTTTCGGTAAGTAAGAGTATAACACAACTTGTATTAAAATGCAAGTGTTAAATGGGATAAGTTTTATTTTTAATATCCGCATGTTCGGCGTCGACCTTAAAAAGTCGGGCGTTTCGTTTTTCGAAAAATTTTACGGCGACGTTTTCGAACTGAGCGTAGGATAAAACGTCTTCTTCCTGTATCGACCACTGCTTAACCTCTTGTTTTAACTTTTCAAGTTCGGGTTCAAGCAAATCGGCGGGGCGGCAGGTTATTACCTTATCCTCCCCTATTATGCTCTTTCTAAAATCTTCGCTTATATCAACCGGGGTTTTACCGTAGTCGCCACGAACAAGTCCCTTAAACTCTTTGGTGGTAGAAGAATATCTTTTACCGCTAATTACGTTAAGAACCGCCTGGGTACCGACAATTTGCGAAGTAGGTGTTACAAGGGGCGGATAACCGCAATCTTTACGAACGTTTGGTACTTCAGCCAAAACTTCGGGGAGTTTATCTTCTTTGCCAAACTGTTTAAGCTGAGATACCAGGTTTGAAAGCATACCGCCGGGCACCTGATATACAAGAGTTTTAGCGTCAACCGAAAGCATCTTGGTATTAAGAAGTCCCGAGGCTATGTATTTTTCACGCAAAGAGGCGCAGTAGTTGGTAATTTCGGTCATTTGTTCTATGTCAAGACCGGTATCATATGGCGTACCCTTAAACGCGGCTACCATAGATTCGGTAGCAGGGTGCGAAGTGCCGAGCGCCAGCGGGCTCATAGCCGTATCTATCATATCGGCGCCGGCTTCAACCGCTTTAAGAAGTACCATAGATGCAAGACCTGATGTGTAGTGAGTATGCACCTGAACGGGTATTTTTACGGTTTGTTTCAATGTTTTTACAAGGCTCTCAACCGAGTACGGCGTTAAAAGGCCCGCCATATCTTTAATGCAAATCGAGTCGGCGCCCGCGTTTTCAAGTTCTTTGGCGTATTTTGCAAAATATTCATCGTTAAAAACGGGTCCGGTGGTATAAGAGATAGCGGCTTGAACGTGCGCCTTTTCTTTTTTAGCGGCGGTTATAGCTGTTTGAAGGTTACGGTAGTCATTAAGAGCGTCAAATATTCTGAGAATATCAATGCCGTTGGCAACCGATTTTTGCACGAAATATTCCACAACATCATCGGCGTAATGGCGGTAGCCCAGCATATTTTGACCGCGGAAGAGCATCTGTAATTTTGTATTTGGGCAGTTTTTGCGAATAATGCGAAGCCGCTCCCAGGGGTCTTCGTCTAAAAAGCGAAGACACGAATCGAAGGTAGCGCCGCCCCAGCATTCCAACGAATGAAACCCGACCTTATCTAAAAGCGGTAAGATGGGGAGCATCTCTTCGGTGGTCATACGGGTGGCGATAAGCGACTGATGCGCGTCACGCAAAACCGTTTCGGTAATTCCGATTTTTTTAGTCATTTTTACACCTAACCTATAACAAATAACAGTTGATCCGATTCAACCGATTCGCCTTTCGATACTTTTACCGCATTTATGGTACCGTCTTGCGGAGCAGAAATATCGTTTTCCATTTTCATGGCTTCAAGAACCATTAAGACGTCGCCTTTTTTAACACTTTGACCGGCAGTAACCTTAATATCTAAAACGGTGCCTGGCATTGGGCTTTTAACCGCGGTTTGACCGCTTGCGATTTCGGTTGCGGCCGGTTTTGGCGTATTTGACGGCTCAGCTGCGTTAACGATCGGGGTATCGGTCGATACTTCTTCAACCGCCACATCATATACCTTGCCGTTTACGGTAACTTTAAGTTGTTTCATTGCAGTTCCTCCGTTATATATTAAAGTGTTTTCTTTCGATTTTATTAACACGCTTATTTATAAGCATTTCAAGGCGTTCGCCTATTGCTGCGTGGGCTTCATCAGGTTTGACAACATCGTCAATAAAACCTTGCGAAGCAGCAATAAAGGGGTTACATTGTTCTTCGATGTACTTTTCTTCAAGGGCTTTGCGGTCTTGCCCAGCCGCCAGCTGTTCTTTGTAAAAAAGTTCAACCGCCGCCGCAGGCTCCAAAAGACCCACCCTGGCGCAAGGAAGCGCCAGCACACAGTCGGCGCCGTTAGCGGACGAGAAAAGGGTTGCGCCCGATCCTATCGCTTCACCGACAATAAGGTTTATTTTGGGCGAGGTGGTTTCGGCGTAGGTTTTAATAAGGGTTGAAATTACCTTTATATCGCCGTTAAGCTCAAGCGATTTTTCACCTAAAAAGCCTCTGCAATCGCTAAACGATACAACGGGAATTGTGAATGAATCGCAGAAATTTATAAATCTGATTAACTTGGCAGCCGCTTTGGGGGATAAATATTCACCGTCAAGAAGTACCGATATTGCGCCGACTGTTCTACCGAATATTCGGGCAAAACCGCAAGAGATTTCACTGTGGAATTCGCTTGACAGTTCAAAATAGCTGTCTTTATCCACAACACCGTTTATAACCGCCGCGGCTCTGTCTTTGGAAATCTCGGTATCCGGTGCGCTGTAATCGTTTGCAGGAAGCGGCGAAAGGTTATTCTGCGGAAGATATTCAAAAAGTTTTGCAAGTATGTTTGCGGCGTCTTCTTTACTTTGAGCAATTAAAGAAGCGGTACCGTTTTTAATCGCAAGTGAAGAAGAACCGATTTGACCGTCGCGATCACCAAGAACATTGGGGTTATTAAGGTAGAATTCGCTGTCTTTAAGTACGATAATAAAATCCGACATTGAAGCCGCAATCGCCGCCGTGCCGATGCACGCCCCTAAAATCACCGATACAAACGGAACAACGCCCGAAAGTGATGAAGCGGCGCTCATAATACTGCCGTAGGCGTTAATAGACTCAAAGCCTTCGTTAAGGTTAACTCCGTCGGAATCATAAAACCCTACAACCGGCGTGCCGTTTTGGGTTGCTAAATTCATTAGTTTGCTTATCTTTTTTGCGTCGCCGTAAGTAAGGGCATTACCACAGGCTCGGTCTTGCATAAAAGCGTAAACGGGGCAACACGATACGGTACCGTAAGCGCACTTTATAAAACCCTCGTTCTGACCGTTTTTGGCGTATCGGTCGATTTCGGTGTACTGAGCGTTATCAAACACAATATCAAACAAAGCGCGGCTATCCCCTTTTAGCTTTGAGCGCATTGTTTCAAGATTTTTAATTGCATCGTTACAGTTCATATGGCGCCTCCGATAAATAAATCTTTAACATTATACCATTATATCTTATAAATTACAATAATAAAAGCAAAAAACTACATTTTTTCGCATTGTTTTTCCATAAACGAAAGAGGTTTAATAATCCTTTTATCTTTATCTTGTACAAAGCCGAGCTGTAACAGCATATTTTCATCAACCGTTTGAGCATAATAAACCGTACCGATAAGCTTTTCACTTGCAAGGTGGACGACCGTTCTTATAAGCCCGTCGAAAATAACAGTTTCGCACTCCCCTACAAACAGTACGGTTGCGCTTTTATCAAACGACACCAGCGCAAAGCCAAGCTGTTCTCCTTTATCGGTGCAATTTATCATTTCTACGGTAGAATTATATTCTACGTTATTATCTTTACAAGCCTTAATAACATTATTTTTATCCTTTTCGGTTAAAATTTCGATCATTTGTTTTGCTCTCCTTTTTGTGATACGCTTGTTAAATGGCGCATTTCTTTTTCGTTAAGAGGTCGCCAGTCGCCAAGCTTTAGCATACCGAGTTTAACTCCGGCGATTTCGGTCCGTTTAAGTCTTTTTACCGTAAGACCTACCGCCTCGCACATTTTTCTTATTTGACGGTTGCGTCCCTCAAAAATTCTAAATTGAAGCACTGTGCGATCGGGTTTTACTTCTATCACGTTTACCTCGCAAGGCAGGGTTTTTCTGCCGTCAATTTCAATTCCGCCGCACAGCTTTACAAGCATATCTTCGGTGGTTTTTTCGGCGACTGTTACGCGATAAACCTTTGAAACGTGGCTTTTGGGGTGGGTAAGTTTGTTTGCAAATTCGCCGTCGTTGGTCATAAGTAAAAGCCCTTCGCTGTCTTTATCGAGCCGCCCAACGGGGAAAAGCCTTGTACCGACATCCTTTATAAGCTCAGCAACGTTTTTTCTACCGAGTTCATCGGAAAGGGTGGTAACAAAACCGCGCGGTTTGTTAAGCATAATATATGTTTTTTGGTCTTTAATATATACCTTTTTATTGCAAAAGAGCACTTTATCTCGATAGGGGTCGACCTTATCGCCTAAGTTTGCGGGCTTACCGTTGACCTTAACCTTGCCTAAAACTATGTATTCTTCGGCTTTTCGCCGCGAACATATCCCGGCTTCCGATAAAAACTTTTGTAATCTTATTCTGTTATCGTTCATAGGTTCCTCTCATACCAAAAAATTACCCGCTCAAACAAATTAACCGTTCAAGCGGGGAAGTCTTTATTTATTGTCTATTTTATTGTGCTTGCCCGTTTTGAAAAGCGATTTAATTTTTTCGAAAAGCTCGGGGGCAAGTTCAATTGCCTTGTCGGTAAGTCCGTAAGACATATTGACATTTAATATTCTTACGTCGCCGCCGCGTACAGCAAGAAAACAAATCGGGTTAACCGTAACGCCGGCTCCCCCGCCGCCGCCAAAATTACCGTCGCTGTTTTTGGTTTTAACGTCCATACCGCCGCTGACAAGTCCAAAGGTGATTTTAGATACGGGTATTATGGTAACGTCGCCGCAAGGAATCGGGTCGCCTATAATAGTGTCGGCGTCAATCATTGAACGCATTTCTTCTATTGCGGTTTGCATAATTTCAGAAATTTTATTATTTTGTTCCATATATGTCGTCCCCTTTAGACCATTTTATCAGATTTATTGCGGTTCGTCAATAACGGGTTTTTCTATTGCGTCCTCCATTACAAGTTGCTCGGCTTGATCGTCTACGTCTTTTGGAAGCGGCGGCAGCTCGTCAAGTGAGCTTAAACAAAAGCAACGTAAAAAATTTGGCGTTGTGCCGTAAAGCAGCGGTCGACCGGGCAAATCAAGTCTGCCGCGTTCTTCTATCAGTTCTTTTTCTACAAGAGTAGAAATAACGCCGCTGCAATCAACACCTCTTACCTGCTCTACATAAGACTTGGTAATAGGTTGATTATAAGCAATTACGGCAAGTACCTCAAAAGCCGCAGGAGAAAGCGGTGTTTTGCGCTTAATATCAAACATGGCTTTAATATACTCGGAGTACTCGTTCATGGTGCAAATCTGATAGGAATTATCAAGTTTTAATACCTTTAACCCTATTTTGTTCAGTTTTTCGTTAAGATATTCGACCGTTTTGAAAAGCTGGTCATAATTCACACTTAAAACCTCGCACAGACGGTCGATAATCTGCGGCTCTCCGCCTGCAAAAAGTACGGCGCACAATGCCGCGGCGGTATTCTCGATATTCAATGCTTTTTCTCCTTTATAAGGGTAACGGTTGTTTTATCTCCGTTGCCCGAAATTTTAATACGGTTTGCTTTACATAGTTCAAGCACCGCCAAAAAGGTCGCCACCAGCTCTGAACGGTCAGATGATTCAAGATAAATCTCTTTAAGGTTTTGCTTTTTACCTCTGATAAGTTTGCGCATTATATGCACAACCTTTGTAGAAACCGAAACTATTTTTTTTGTGACTATTTTTGTAAAGACTTTTGTATCGGGCGGTTTTAGGCGCTGTCCCCTGCCGACCGCAAGCAAATAATAATCGGGAAGACACTCAAAGGGGTGTTTTAATACATAGGTTTTATCAACCTGGACGGTATCTTGCGCCTTTACAAAATTATCAAAACCGGCGGTCATAGTGGATAATTTTTGCGCCATCTGTTTGCATATCTCATATTCTAAAATTTCGCCTGCGAGTTCTTCTTTAAGGGCGTCGGCTTGGTCGTGTTTAGGCAGCAGACTAACGGTTTTAAGATACACAAGCCGCGACGCCATAACCATAAACTCGCTGGCTACTTCCATGTTGTTTTCTTTCATGGCGTTTATATGCTCTAAATACTGTTCAAGCAAGGAGGAAATGGGTATATCGTAGATGCTCAATTTATTTTTCGACAAAAGCGCCGATAATAAATCAAGCGGGCCTTCAAAAACCTCTAATTTGTAAGAAATTTGTTCCATAAAATCTCCGAATTACAGACCTACCACCGTAGCGGCAAGAGATATAAAACCCTTATAAATAAAGTTTGTTATGGTAGAAATAAAACTTAAACGCGCGCCGAAAAACAGTAAGAAAATAAATACGTATGCAATTATTCTTTCATACTGCATTATTTGATAATAAATCCTGTTAGGCAAAAATGCGGTTAAAATGCGCGAGCCGTCAAGCGGCGGTATAGGTATCATATTAAACACCGCCAAAGAAATATTAAGCAGTATAAAATACAAAACAAAGTAATAAACCATATCGGGAAGTGTAAAAAACTTTACAAGCAGCGCAAAAATAAAGGTAAACACAAAAGCAATAAGCAGGTTCATAAGCGGACCTGCAAATGCGGTTAGCGCCATATCGCGTTTGGGGTTTCTGAAATTACGCATCTCGACCTGAACCGGTTTTGCCCAGCCAAAACCGAACAAAACAATGCACAAAGCGCCGATATAATCAATAGAAACCATCGGGTTAAGCGAAAGTCTGCCGCTGTAACGCGGGTAATTATCGCCGAGTTTGGTGGCGACAAACGCGTGCGCCCACTCATGTAAAGGCAGAGTTACAAATATTATCAGCGCGCATGACAAAAGATACGATATTATTGTGAAAATATCGAATTCTCCGCCTAAAAACATAGACACAAGACCGTTCATTAAATCTTACCACCTATAAACTTCAAGTCTGCAATTGACTGTTTTACTACGCCTAAAAACCAGCAGTAAAGCGCTTCGCCAAGTTCCTGATAGATAGGGTCGCCGTCATGTCCGCAAACCATGGCAAAGGTTTGTCCCATGCGGCGTTCAATATCGTTACCGCTTTTGTAAGCAAGAAAGTAAAAAGAATACGCGCCCGAATCACAGCAGTCTTCGTAAATCTCTTCGTCCAGGACTTTCAAGCGGTCAAAAAAGGCGTTAAGAGCCGTATTGGCGGTTACTTGATTTGGACAAAAACTTTCAAAAGCGGTTGTTGCAGTAACGCTTAAAAGCAGTATTTTTTGTGATTCAATTGCCGCTTCGTGCTGTTGTGCTATCGCGCTTTTTGAATTATCAACCAACACCTGTGCAATTGTTTGCCCAAGCTTTTTGGCTTTTTCTATATTGCCGTTAATTCTTTCGCGCTGATATTCTTCACCGCTAAGAGGATAAACGGCGTTATTCATTTCTTTCGACGGTTTTTCACCGGCGATTTTCATATCACCGTCTTCAAACACTATATCACTTCTCCTCTTTGATTTTCTCAAGCGCACATGCAAGCTGATCGGGGCAAGAAGTTGGCTTAAAACCGCATTTTATCCCCTTTAGCATACCGATGATATAGTCGATATTCTGCCCTTCACACAGTTTAGCAACGCCTTGGGTGTTGCCTGAACAGCCGCCGATGAATTTTACCGATTTGATAATATCGCCGTCGGTTTCGATTTCTATTGCGCGCGAGCAGGTGCCAAAGGTTTTATAGGTTGTTTTCATTATCAAAAGTTACCTTTCCGAATATTTCTTTAAGACTTTGAGAGGCATTATCAAAAACCGATTTGAATTCACAGCAACCGCCGGGATTATTGCAGCTGTTGCGGTGGGTGCAATGGTTTACAAACGAGGTTTCATCAAAAATCTGAATAATTTCAAGCAGGGTTATATCTTTGGGGTTTTTGCACAGCAAATATCCGCCGTTCTTACCCTTAATTCCGCTTACAATACCGTTATTTAACAAGCTATGTAAAATTTTAAGCGCAAAGTTTTTAGTTACGCCTGTTTTTGCGGAAATTTCGGTAGCGGAAAGATGCCTATCGGTTTTAGATAAGCAGGACACTATTCTTATGGCGTAGTCGGTTTCTTTACTCAGCAGCATTTATTTATCCTTAAATTTATTACTTCTAATAGGGTGACGAAGTTTGCGAATTGCCTTTGCTTCGATTTGACGAATACGTTCACGGGTTACGTTGAACTCACTGCCAACCTCCTCAAGGGTATGGCACCTTCCGTCTTTTAAGCCAAAGCGCAATCTAATGACCTCTTCTTCACGCGGAGCCAGGCTTTTTAATACAGAATTGATATCTTCGTTAGTGATAGTCTTAAAGGCCGCTTCGTCCGGCGCCATGGCGTCTTCGTCCTTAATAAAATCCATTAGGCGGCTGTCCTCTTCGGGACCAATGGGGGTTTCCATTGAAACCGGCTCTTGAGCTACACGCATAATCTCGCGAACACGTTCAACCGGAAGATTCATTTTTTCGGCTATCATTTCTTCGGTAGGCTCGTTGCCGTTTTCGTGTAAAAGCTGACTTTGAGCCTTCTTTAAGCGGTTAATTGTTTCGACCATATGCACCGGAATACGGATTGTTCGAGCCTGGTCGGCTATGGCGCGGGTTATCGCCTGGCGAATCCACCAGGTAGCATAGGTAGAAAACTTAAAACCTTTTGTGTGGTCAAATTTTTCGACCGCCTTAATAAGCCCAACGTTGCCCTCTTGAATAAGATCCAAAAAGTGCATGCCGCGGCCTACGTACTTTTTAGCAATACTTACTACAAGGCGCAAATTGGCTTCGGTTAGACGCTGTTTTGCGTCTACGTCGCCGTCGGCAATTTTGGTAGCAAGCACAATCTCTTCATCGCTCGAAAGTAGCGGTACTTTGCCTATATCTTTAAGATAAACCTTTACGGGGTCGTCGAGTGATATGCTGTCGATATAAAGATCGTCGTCGATTTTCTCGGCGTGCATTTCTTCATACTGTAAATCCGCCAAGGTAGGCTCGACAAAATCAAGGTCGAGAACAGGCGGCTCTTCGTTTAAGCTTTCAAGATCAGTAGGCTCGTCCATCGAATCAAAATCGTCGGCGTCGTCTATATCTAAATCCTCCTGCGAGGTCTCGCTTAACTGTTCACGCTCCTCGTTTTCAAGTTCAATGTTTTCTTTCTTATCCATTTTGCATTCCCTTTCTGTCTAAAATCGACTTCATTTTTTCAGCCCAGTCATCATCACTTACTGCGGTGTTATTAATATTTATTCTTTCGCTTTCGGCTCTAAGCGAATCAACCGAATCCTCCAAAAGCTTTGCGGGGTTATCGGTGTTCAGGGTATCGTTGGCAAGTTTTATAAGGTACCCGGTTTTTTCGTCGGGTAAAAGGTCGATAAAATACGAAACGTCAAAGGTAATACCCGAACGTAAAAGTTCTTCAAGCTTTGTAAAAATCGCCTTGTTTAGCTCTGATATAAAGTATTTTCCGATATCTTTACATTTATTTATTAAATCGGGGTGCCGTATTAAAACCGATATTATTATCTCTTCACATTTTACCGCTTTTTTATGCTTAAATACGTCGGGGTTCGGGGCGTTGTTGTCGAACTTAGGAGAAACTATACTGCCTATACTCTCTTTTTGTTGCTTCTTTTGGCGGTTTTTAGAATAATACTTTATTTTTTCTTCAAAAACCGATTTTTTTATGTTATATTTTTCGGAAATTTTCGA
>CADBUL010000081.1 GCA_902797875.1 Oscillospiraceae bacterium
AATTACGATGTTGAAGCTTCGTGGGAAGGTGAGTTTGTCGCCGACCCCGGCAACCCAAAAGGTGAAAAAAAGTACTTTGCGGCGGGCGACTACAAACTAACCGTTACCTTTACCGCGAAAAAAGGTTATAAGTTTGCGCAGGACTGCGGTTTTATGATGGTAAAACCAACCGTGCTTACCGCCGATCCCGAAGTAACCGCCATACCCGATTCAATAACCCTTAAAGACGGCCGCGCCAAACTTGTGGTGGTGTATAAATTCCATGTTGAAGAATTCAAACCCGTAGAGGTTATTAAGCTTTCCAACAAGTGTAATACCAAAACCGATTTTTATCCACGCAGCAATCAAAAACTATCTGACGCACGGAACGTAGGCTTTGATATAGACCAAGACCTACCCTATGAGCGCCAATATACCGGCATAGGCTTTTCGACCTTTACCTGGCTTAACGAAAAAGACGAAACCGTAGACTACGCGCCCTTAAACGGTTTGGTAAAATACGGCATACACCTTGAAATGAAGGACAAATACAAGGATATTTACCGTTTCGACAAAAAACCGACGGTCGAAATCGAGGGTCTTGACCCCGACTGCTATTTTGCAAAATGTGAATTTATAACCTACAAGCAAACCGAAGTGTTTATAACACTTTACTTTATTGCGGACTACCACCTTAAAAGCGAAAAGACCGGCGCCACCTACGACCACCGTATGCAGGTGCACTCGTACGAGAGCCTTAGCATCGCTATACGGGAGCCAAACATACGCTACTTAGAGCTTGACGGCGTTAACGACACCCTGCCTTTAAGAGAATACGAAACCGCCAACCAAAAAGACAATATCAAGCGCGACAGCGCCCTCTCGATAGCAAGCGACAAAATCATTACCCTTTTTGGCGACAACACCCTGACCATCGAGCAGGTCAACACCGAAGCCTACTACCCCTACACCGATTTGTTCAAAATCGAGCGCGGCGCCAACGTTACCCTTTCGGGCAGCGGCTCGCTTAATGTTCGGTTCGGCCAACCGAAGTATCCCGCGGCAATTTTCTTTAATAAAGGCTCGCTGAGCGTACAGGACGGCGTAAGCCTGTACGCCGAGGGTATTTATAACAACGTTTACCCGCAAGCCATTAACAACAGCGGAGGCAAGCTCAATATCACGGGCGGCAGCTTTAAGTGTAAAAACCGTATGGCGGCAAACGACGCCGCGTTGGTGCTTGGTTACGGCAGCGACACCTATATCGACGGCGGCACCTTCGACGCTACCTACGGCACCGGCGGCGCCGATACCAACTACGGACTTATGACCGTTTCCGACCATCTTTCCCTTGAAATCAACCGCGGCACCTTCAAATCATGCGGCGGCATATATTTTAACAGCGATTCGGCGCGCCTTTCCGATTACTGCAACAACACCTACCACACCTGTCTTTCGGGCGGATTATGGAAAGAACCCTATCAATTAACCAACTCGACCTTAACAAGCGGCGAAACCCGTGTTTGTGAGATTATAGATAAGTTTTACGCCGACGTCGCTATACCCGTTGCGGGCAAAACCCCGCGCGACAGCATAACCCCCGCAAGCTCAAAATACCGTCTTTGCGGTACGCCAAAATGGTACTGCAACGGCGCGGAAATGAATCTGGATACCGCCTTTGCAAAAGGCAATTCCTATTCGGTTAAGTTGGAACTGCAAACCATAATGAGCAACGGCTACCTTCCCTACAAAGACCTCGACGGTATAAGTGCCTACGTAAACGGAAAAGAAGCGACCGTTTCAAGCTCATACCAGTCCTACGCCATTACGGTAAGCTTTGACTTCGGCCAGTGTAAAGACTGCGTTTACGCCGTAAATCTTACCGGCCTTACCCATCCCGAAGAAAACCAAACGCCCGATAAGGTTTTAACTGTAGACGGCGACTACGCCAACGTAGACAACAAAAACATTAAGTGGTACAAAAACGACCGCAACGACCCCGGCATTGAGTGGGAAGAAATGGCGGCGGGCGAAAAATTCGTTTCTAACGACTACGCCTATAAGGTTGTAATCCCGGTCAAACTGAAAAACGCGTACGAGTTTAATCTCTATCCATACGATAACACGCCGCTTATAGACGCATATATTGACGGCGAGCGCAGTGATTACGAGCCCTACCTTAATGCTCATGTACGGTAAGGAAGCAAGCAACCGAAAACAAGAGATAGACCGCCAGCACTACACTATTCCGAACCAAAGACCA
>CADBUL010000082.1 GCA_902797875.1 Oscillospiraceae bacterium
ATCTACCGCGCCCGAATTTACCAAAAAACCGAATTTCGGCCTGCCAAGCCGCATAAAATCCCGGTCGTCGTGTATGTTTGGCTGGGCGATTATGCCCACCGTATAACCCCTGCTTTCAAGCAGTCTTGAAAGTATGGCGGTACCAAACGACGGGTGATCGACATAAGCGTCGCCCGTAACAAATATAAAATCGAGGTAATAAAGCCCTCTTTCTTCCATATCCTGTTTTGATATGGGTAAAAATGCCATTAGTCCTCTCCCGCCTGTTTTTCCATAAGTTGCTCGCGAGTGATAAGAACCTGTCGCGGCTTTGCACCCTCAAAAGGCCCTATAACGCCTTTGGCTTCCATTTCATCCATAATTCGAGCGGCACGCGCATATCCGAGTTTAAGCTTGCGCTGAAGCAGTGATGTAGACGCCAAACCGTTTTCGACAACGCACTCTATAGCGGCTTCGAGCATCGGGTCGCTGTCACCATCGTCGCTGTCGCTTGTGACGGCGGCTTTATCTTTTGCGGCAAGACGGTTAATTTCGTCCATAACCGCTTCGTCGTAGTTTTGAGAGTGATCTTGTTTAACAAAATCTATAACCGCTTCTATCTCTTTTTGGCTTACAAAACAACCTTGAACGCGGACGGGTTTGCTTGCGCCGAGCGGATTAAAGAGCATATCGCCCTTACCTATAAGTTTTTCGGCACCCGACATATCCAAAATAATTCTACTGTCTATCTGCGAAGCCACCGCAAAAGCGATACGGGTAGGTATGTTCGATTTAATAACACCCGTAACAACGTCGGCAGATGGTCTTTGGGTTGCGATAATAAGATGCATACCCGCCGCTCTTGCCTTTGCCGCTATGCGGTTGATCGAATCCTCCACTTCTTTCGGGGCGGTCATCATAAGGTCGGCAAGCTCGTCTATTACTATAACTATCTGCGGCATCGGGGTTAGCTCGTCGTCCGAATCGGCAAGATAATTGTATGCTTCCAGGTCGCGCACGTTATTATCGGCAAAAAGTTTATAGCGGCGTTCCATTTCGTTAACCGCCCACGACAGCACGCCCGAGGCCTTTCTCGGATCGGTAACAACCGGAACAAGCAGGTTTGGTATGCCGTTATAATCGTTAAGCTCAACCATTTTGGGGTCGATCAGTATAAATTTAACCTCGTCGGGGGTGGTGCGATATAAAAGACTGATTAAAATAGAGTTGATACAAACCGATTTACCGCTGCCGGTAGAACCTGCAATAAGTCCGTGAGGCATAGAGGCTATATCGGCAAGTACAACCTTACCCGAAATATCTTTACCAAGCGCTACGGTAAGTTTGCTTTTAGCGTTTTGAAATTCGTCGCTTTCAATAACGTCGCGCACCGTTACAATGGAATTACTGCGGTTTGGTACCTCGATACCTACCGCCGCTTTGTTGGGTATGGGCGCTTCAATTCTGACCCCTGCCGCCGCAAGGTTCAGGGCAATATCGTCGGCAAGATTGGTGATTTTGCTTATTTTAACGCCTACCGAAGGTTGCAGTTCGTATCTTGTTACGGTAGGTCCTTGCGATACGCTGAGCATTCTTGTTTCAACACCGAAACTGCGAAGCACCTCGACAAGTCGGTTGGCGGTATCCTCTATTTCGGATTTAGCCGCGGCGGTACTCTTTCTGCCGCTTTTCAAAAGGTTAATTGAGGGATACTGATATAAAACCTGCTGGGCATTGTCGCCGTCGGCTTCTTTGCGCTTGCGGGTGGTTTTAGGTTTTTGCTCCGGTACGTCATTGGTTTGTGTGCTTGTGGATTTATTAGCTTCGTCTTTTACGGTTTGTTCTTCGTCGTAATAAGTTTCAATAAGCTTTTTGCATTTATCATTGGCGCCCTCGGGGGTGCGGTCGCGTTTTTCGGGGATGTCGTCCACCGGAATATCATAAACAAAAGGCTCGGGTTTTGACTCCTCTTTTTCTGCTTTATCGGTTTGTTTTTTGGCATCTTCTTTTTCGATTGCCGCTTGCGGTTGTTCGCCCTCGTTTTTTGTGAACAGTTTTTTAATAGCTAAAATAAGTGTTGCAAGGTCGAGATTAAACGCAAGCATTAAAAGAATAAATATAAGTAAAATCAAAATTATGGCCGAACATGCGTCACCTACGCCGATTTGAAGCGGATAGCCTATAATGCCGCCTATAAACCCGCCGCCCTTTGTGCCGCTTTCATAGGCTTTGGCAAGGTAGTTGAAATAATCGGTCGCCGATGCCGGATCCGCTGCAAAAACATCAATTAGAATGCAAAGGCTGAACACCACGCCGCCGCACTCAAACAGCCTTGCGGCAAGCGAAGAGCGTTGACGGTTAAACGCCAAAAGAAGCGACATACCAAGTAAAAAGAAAGGTAAGAAGAAGGCGCACAGTCCAAATATGCCGAAAATGAAATCATGAACGGCAAGCCAAACGTTTTCGCCGGGTATTATAACCAGGCAAAGGGTTAAAATCGAAATGGCAAAAAGAATTATCGCCCTAATTGCGTTCTTTTTACCGTTAACCTCTTTTTGATGTTTTTCTTTTTCGGCGTTTCTTATGCCGGTTGCCGTATTGCTCTTTTTAGGCGCCTTTTTTTGTGCAGCCATTATGTATCCTCCGTATTTTATGAAAAGCCTTAAGGCTTTTCGGTTTTTTCTATCATTTGGTATAAACTCTCTATTGCGTCAGATAGCTTGCCTACGCGGTCGATAAGTCCTATTTCTACCGCCTTTACGCCGTCGATAATGCTTCCCATATCGGTTGCCTGTTCACCGGTCTTCATCATAAGTGTTGTAAGCGTGCTTTTATTAACCGATGAATTATCTATAACAAAGTTTATAATTCTTTGCTGCATATTTTCAAAATATTTAAGGGTTTGCGGAACACCCACCACAAGACCGTTGGTGCGTACGGGATGAAGCGTCATGGTGGCAGACGGCACAATAAACGACTGCTTCGCCGCTACGGCAAGCGGCACGCCTATCGAATGTCCGCCGCCAAGCACAAGCGATACGGTAGGCTTTTTCATGCCCGAAATAAGCTCGGCTATGGCAAGTCCGGCCTCTACATCGCCGCCCATGGTGTTAAGAACCACCAAAAGCCCCCGTATTTCGGGGTCTTCTTCCACCGCTATAAGCTGCGGAATAACATGTTCGTATTTGGTGGTTTTCGAGCCGCTTGAAAGGTTGTAATGCCCTTCTATTTCGCCAATCACCGTAAGGCAGTGAATAGGATAATCGATGCCCTTAAAGGTAATACTGCCGAAATCTTTTATCTGATCGCCTGCTGTGTCTATCTGCTCATCCTTCGGGTTTTGGTCCGCGTCTGCGTTAAGGTAAGTATCTCGGCTGAAATTTATATACATAATAACACATCCTTTAGTGTTATTATGGCGAAAAAAGCGCTTATAATACAATTAAATTATAATATAAGACTATATATTATTCAAGCATTATTTGTTATTTCAGTGTTACGACAGTAACACCGTCTTCGCCTTCACCGAAAACGCCGGGTCTAAATGATTTTACCACCGGTAATGTTTTAAGGTGTTTTCTTACGGCGTTACGCAGCGCCCCTGTCCCTTTGCCGTGAATTATATATACCGTTTCAATCCCCAATAATATAGCGCTATCGATAAATTTTTCGAGTTCCATCAGACCCTCATCGGTGGCATAACCGCGAATATCGAGTTCTGTTTTTGCTATACCGTTAGTCTTGTCAAGGTTGGTTTTAACAGTCCGCCGGCTTTGAAACTGCGGTTTTTTGTTGTTTACCAGCATTACGTCTTGTAAGCCAACCTTGGTACGCATGCTGCCTATTGTTACGGTTACGGTATTACCCTGTTGTGATAAAACCGTACCGTTTTGCGAAAAACCGCGAATTTTTACGGCGTCGCCTTTAATCAGTTCTCTGGGCAAAACATAACCGTCAAATTCTTTATCGGCGTTTTCACCGGCGTCGGCGTTTTTTTCTAAATGTTTAACCGTGCTGTTTATGGCGCTTCTCGCCTTTATTATCATATCGGCAGAGTTTTCTTTGTTGATTTTTGCGCGCATATCCTCAAGGTCGCCAAGCAGGCGGTTGGACTCGTTTTTAGCATAGTCCAAAATATCTTCCGCCCTTTTTCTGGCGGCGTTTATAATCTCTTCACTTTGTTTGTCAACCTGCGATAATTTTGTATCTACCGTATTTTTGTTTTTCTCTAAATTTCGGCGGATTTCGACTGCCGCTTCTTTTTCTTTGGCGACGTCCGAGTGAGCCTTCAAAAGTTGCGCAATAACCTCGTCAAAGCGGCGGTTTTCACCCGAAATAAGTTTTGTAGCCGCCGATACTATATCCTCATTAAGTCCAAGTCTTTTCGAGATTTCAAAGGCGTTTGAGCTACCCGGCACGCCGATTAAAAGACGGTAGGTTGGGGATAATGTTTCGACCGAAAATTCACAGCAGGCGTTTTGCGCGTCTTCTCGCATTAGCGCAAAAGATTTAAGCTCGGCGTAGTGGGTGGTTGCGCAAACGACAGCCCCAAGTGAAAGAAGTTTTTCAAGTATCGCCTGCGCTAATGCGGCGCCCTCGACAGGGTCGGTCCCGGCGCAAAGTTCGTCCAAAAGAACCAGTGAACTTCGGTCACAAATCTGCAATATTTTAATTATGTTTTTTATATGGCTTGAAAAGGTTGAAAGCGACTGTTCTATACTTTGTTCATCGCCGATATCCGACAATATTGAACTAAATACCGACAATTCGCTGCCACTTTCACACGGCACCATAAGACCGCACTGCGCCATAAGTGTAAAAAGCCCCACGGTTTTAATGCTTACGGTTTTACCGCCTGTGTTAGGCCCCGTTATAAGCAGTAATTTATAATCTTTGCCAAGCGAAATATTTATTGGTACCACAAGTTTAGGGTCGATAAGCGGATGGCGGGCGTTTTTAAGGTTGATTACTCCCTTATCGTTAAGGACGGGCGCGGTAGCTTTCATCTTATATCCAAGCGCCGCTTTTGCAAAAATAAGATCAAGGTCCACAAGCGCCGCGTAGGACGCCGTAAGCGATTCATAAACCTCTGAAACCTTAACCGAAATTTCATAAAGTATACGGTCGATTTCGTCCTTTTCTTTGTTTTGCAGTACCCTGATTCCGTTGTTGATTTCCACTACCGCCATCGGCTCTACAAAAAGGGTTGCGCCCGAAGAGGAGGTGTCGTGGACAAGCCCGGGAAGTTCCGATTTGTGTTCTGCCTTAACAGGTACGACAAACCGCCCCGAACGTTGGGTAATTATACCGTCTTGAAGATATTTTGAAGTTCCCGAGCGCACAATACGGTCGAGTTTTTCGCGAATATCACTTCCCGCTTTTCGTATTTTTTTGCGAATTTCAAAAAGTATTGAAGATGCGTTATCGCTTATTTCTTCAGGACTTATTATGGCGTTTTTAATTTCGTTTTCAAGGGTTTTATTGGGTGTAAGGCGGGCAAAATAACCGTCAAGACTGTTGTTTGCCCCTGCGCCGTTTTCACCTCGCCAGAGTTTTACCGTTCTAATTACCGAAAGCAGTTCACCTATTTTCAAAAGCTCGCCCGCATTAAGACGCCCCGCATTTTTGATGCGAGAAAGTATTTCGTCAAGCGCTTCGAGTCTGCCGAAAGAGGGCGCGCCGAACGAAGCCGAAAGACAAAACGCGTCGTCGGTCTGTGTTAAGAGTGTGCGCACCTGCTCATAATCCATTGAAGGGATAATTTCAAGCGCCTTTTGCGCCGCAGCGGCGGTAGATGTCTGCGCCGCAAGCAGTTGCAAAACCTTGTCGAGTTCAAGTGTTTTTGCGTGTTTTACAATGTCGTACTCTGTCTTCATTTATGTACCTTTATTTTAATAATTCTTTTAATGATTTTAATGTTTTGCATTTGTATTCGATTTGCTCCGCTACGTACCCTTCGCAAATGTTTGAGAGCATTTTCAGGTCTTTTTGCGGTATGTCAAACGAAAAGGCTTTTTTTATATCGCTTTGAACTATATATAAAAGTGCGTCTAAAACGGTTTTTGAAAGTTTTGCACCCACAAAACGGGTGTTTTGCGCGCGGCATTTATCACAAATCAGGTTGCCGCCTGTGTAGTCAAACCAAACGCCGCCATTATGACCGCACGATATTTCGGTAAAATCGGGCATAAAACCGGCGGCGCACATCAGTTTTAATTCTACAACGCTTTTTATTAAAAGGTAATTGGGATTTTCTTTGCACAAAAGATAAAGTCCGTTAAGAACGGGTGATAAAAATGTTTCCCCGGGGGTGCCTTCGAGTGAGCTTCTTGCAAGGAGCTCACAAAAATACGAAGCGAGCGCTACCGAGGTTATATCGTACCGCAGGTTAAAAAACAGCTCTTGCGGCACCGCTTCGTCCACCCTGTAGCGTTCGCCCGTTTTGGTTAAAACAAACTGTGAATAAACAAAAATAGAACACCCCGGAGTAAGTTTGCCGGTTGGCTTTCTTACGCCGCCCGCAAATGCCGACACAACACCTATATCTTTGCAAAGCAGGGTTAAAATACGGTTGCTCTCTCCAACGTCAACCGTTTTTATTACTAACCCCGTGGTAGTTATTTTTTTGCTTTGTTTGGTTGTTTTCATTGTGATGTTCTTTCTTTAGCGCTTTATAATTAAGATAATCTTTTATACTTCCGCTGTTTTCAAATTTTTGCCATAAAGATTTTTGTTTGCTGTCCAAAATTATCACCCGATATTATTTTGCGATAATTTTGTGAATATAAACATATAAAATCAGTCAAGTCCGAAATTATGTATTATACCGCCGCGGTTACGCCAGTCTTCTTTAACCTTGACCCACAGTTGAAGCGAGGTTTTAACACCGAAAAAGTTTTCGATGTCGCGTCTGGCGAGAGTTCCTGTTTTTTTGAGGGCGGCGCCTTGTTTGCCGATAAGAATACCCTTGTGGCTTTCTTTTTCGCAATAGACGGTGGCTTCTACCACCAAAAGCGGCTCGCCCGAGGTGGTATCTTTTTCAAAAAACCTCTCAATATCTATCGCAACGCCGTGGGGTATTTCTTTATCGTAAAGCCGCAGTATCTTTTCGCGAATAAGCTCGGCGACCATCAATTTATCGGGTTGGTCGCTTATGGCGTCATCGGGAAAATAATGCGGTGAATCTACCGCAAAACCGCAGATTTTTTGCATAATATCGTCTATACCATCGCCCGAAGATACCGAAATGGGGAAAATATCGTCAAAATTAAAGGCAGCCGAATACATAGCTATTATTTCAAGCAACGCCGATTTATCTTCGAGTTTGTCGATTTTATTTATCGCCAAAACTACCGGCGCGCCGATTTTTGCAACCGATTTTAACAGGGACTCTTCGGTAGGGTTAATAAAACCGCCGTCGCG
>CADBUL010000083.1 GCA_902797875.1 Oscillospiraceae bacterium
AGATCTTTTTGTTTTTTATTAAGGCTTTTGGGCACCTCGACAATAATCTTGACGTACTGGTCGCCCCGTCCGCCGCCTCGAAGCCGTTGTATACCTTTACCGCGCAGTTTAACCTCGTCGCCGGGCTGTGTTCCCTCGCGCATGTTAAACTTAACCTTGCCGTCAAGGGTAGGCACGGTGATTTCGGCGCCAAGCGCCGCCTCGGCAAAGGTTACGGGAACGCTGCAGAATACGTCGTATCCGCGGCGTTCAAAGATAGGATGAGGACGAATTGAAATATCAATATGCAAATCGCCTGCCGGTCCGCCGTTAACGCCGCCGTCGCCGGCGCCCGAAATATTGAGTGTTTGGCGGTCGTCGATACCAGCAGGAATATCAACCGTATGTTCGGTGGTGGATCTTACTCTGCCCGCTCCGTGACACCTGCTGCAGGGTTGCTCGATTGTAAATCCTTTACCCTGACATGCGTCGCAGACCGTCTGCGTCTGCATACGCCCTAAAGGGGTATTTCTGACGGTCGTAATATGACCGCTGCCGCCGCATTTAGAGCAGGTTTTACGGGATGTGCCCTTTTTGGCGCCTGAACCGCCGCAATCACTGCAGACTGCAATTTTTGTATATTTGATTTTTTTCGTACAACCCTTTGCGGCTTCTTCAAACGATAGCACAAGGTTTATTTCGCAGTCGTTACCGCGACGCGGCGCGTTTGGGTTAGAGCGCCTTCCGCCACCGAAACCGCCGCCGAAAAACGACCCGAAAATATCGCCCAAATCCCCGAAATCCGAAAAACCTCCAAAGCCGCCGCCAAAACCTCCCGCGCCGCCTGAGGCGCTGAAGTTGGGGTCGACCCCGGCAAAACCGAATTGGTCGTATTTTGCCTTTTTATCCTTATCGGAAAGCACGTCGTAGGCTTCTGCAACCTCCTTGAAGTGCTTTTCGGCTTCTTTGTCGCCCGGATGTAAATCAGGATGATATTTTTTTGCCGCGGCGCGATAAGCCTTTTTAATTTCGGCTTCACTTGCGCTTTTATCAACGCCCAAAACTTCGTAATAATCTCTTTTATCTGCCAAAAAACTCTCTCCCAAAGTAAGGTAATGTGGCGACAGGTTATGCCGCCACTAAATAATTATTTCTTGTCTTCTTCGGCGTCCTTAAAGTCTGCCTCGTAGACATTGTCGGCGCCGCCGTTTGCGTCCTGCGGGCCTGCTTGCGCGCCGCCCTGTGTTGCTTGCTGAGCCGCTGCCGCCTCTTTATAAACGCGTTCTGATACGGCGTAGAATTTCTTTTGAAGTTCGTCCTGTTTGGCTTTTATGGCCTCAAGGTCGGTACCTTTAAGCGCTTCTTTTAAGGCGTCAGAAGCGGCGGTAATATCCTTTTTCTCGTCTTCGGTAACCTTATCGCCCATTTCGCTTAACGCCTTTTCGGTGGTGTAAACGAGTTGGTCCGCGCTGTTGCGGGTGTCGACATCCTCTTTACGCTTTTTGTCCTCGGCGGCATAGGCCTCGGCCTCTTTTACCGCCTTGTCGATATCTTCTTTAGACATATTGGTAGAAGAAGTAATGGTGATTTTCTGCTCTTTGCCGGTGCCTAAATCTTTTGCGGCGACATTGACTATGCCGTTGGCGTCGATATCGAAGGTAACCTCGATTTGCGGGATACCGCGCGGAGCGGGAGCTATGCCGTCGAGATGGAAAACGCCAAGCGTTTTATTGTCTTTGGCAAATTCACGTTCGCCTTGAAGTACGTGTACCTCAACCGAAGGCTGATTATCTGCCGCGGTAGAGAAAATCTGACTCTTTTTAGTAGGAATTGTGGTATTTCTCTCAATTACCTTGGTGTTAATGCCGCCCATGGTTTCGATACCAAGCGAAAGCGGAGTAACGTCCAAAAGTAGTAATCCTTTAACGTCGCCGCCAAGTACGCCGCCTTGAATTGCGGCGCCAAGGGCTACGCATTCGTCGGGGTTGATGCCCTTAAACGGTTCTTTGCCGATAAATTCTTTAACCGCGTCGCTGACGGCGGGAATACGGCTGGAACCGCCGACCATAAGCACCTTGTTTATTTCACTCTTATCAAGTCCGCTGTCGGCAAGAGCCTGACGAACAGGTCCCATGGTGGCTTCTACAAGATCGCCCGTAAGCTCGTTAAATTTAGCGCGGGTAAGGGTGGTTTCGTAGTGCTTGGGTCCGGTGGCGTCGGCAGTAATAAAGGGCAGGTTAATATCGGTCGAGGTCATACCCGAAAGATCTATTTTAGCCTTTTCGGCTGCCTCTTTAATGCGCTGCATTGCCATATTATCGGCCGACAGGTCAATACCGTTTTGCTTTTTGAAATCGTCGATAATGTAGTCCATTATGCGTTTATCAAAGTCGTCGCCGCCAAGACGGTTATTGCCTGCCGTGGCAAGTACCTCTTGAACGCCGTCGCCCATTTCGATGATCGAAACGTCGAAGGTGCCGCCGCCAAGGTCATAAACCATAATTTTTTGGTCGTTTTCTTTATCGATGCTGTAAGCAAGCGCCGCGGCGGTGGGTTCGTTAATAATACGCTTAACGTCAAGACCCGCGATTTTGCCCGCGTCCTTGGTCGCCTGACGCTGAGAGTCGGTAAAATAGGCGGGAACGGTGATTACCGCTTCGGTAACGGGGGTGCCAAGATAGCTTTCGGCGTCGGCTTTAAGTTTGCTTAAAATAATTGCCGAAATTTCTTGAGGGGTGTACTTTTTGCCGTCGATGTCAACGGTATAAGACGAACCCATTTCTCTTTTGATTGAGCTGATGGTTCGGTCGGAGTTGGTGATAGCCTGACGCTTTGCGACCTGGCCTACCATACGCTCGCCCGTTTTAGAAAATGCAACCACGCTGGGTGTGGTTCTTGCGCCTTCGGCGTTAGCAATAACGACCGGCTCGCCGCCTTCCATAACGGCTACGCATGAGTTGGTTGTACCTAAGTCAATTCCTATAATTTTTCCCATTTTCAATATCTCCTTTTATAAATGAATTAGTTAATTTATTTAACGACCGCTACGCAGGCGGCGCGGATAACCGTATCGCCTATTTTGTATCCCTGCTGAAGTACGGCCGATATTTGACCGGGTTTTAATTCTTCACTTTCGGTTTGCATAACCGCCTGGTGAATATTGGGGTCGAATTCATCGCCCACCGCCGCAAGCTCTTTCATACCGAATTTTCCGGTAAGAGAAAGCAGTTGTTTGGCGATTATTTCTATACCCTTGTTGTATTCTTCGGTGCCGCTTTGCGCGCTTAACGCACGACCTGCATTGTCGATAACCGGCAGAAGTTCTTTTATAAGACTGCTTTTGGCAAACTCGGCTATGCGGTCTTTTTCGGTTGCCGTACGGCGCTTAAAATTATCAAATTCCGCCGCCGTGCGAAGCACCAGATCTTTTTGGGCTTCGAGTTCTTTTTTTAGGGTTGCTATTTGACTTTTAAGTTTTTCGGCTTCTTTTGAAATCTTTGATTTGTCGCCTTGCGGCGGCTTTTGCGCGGTTTTTGTTTTTTTGGTTTCGCTCAATTTTTTCACTCCATATCTTTTATAGCTTTATCGATTATTTCACCAAGCTTTGAGGCAAAATAGGCTATTGAGGGTATAACTTCTTCGTATGACATACGCGAAGGGCCTATTACACCGATTTTACCGCCGCTGTGTGAGGCGACTATCATACTGTTTTGAGGCCCTGTACTTTTGTCGGTCGTGCCGAAAACTATGCTTATGGGGTCGCTTGCGCTTGATAACACCGAAATGATGGCGTCTCGCCGGGAAATAAATTCCATTAAAGACAGCGCGTCTTTATCGGTTTTACTTGAAACAATAAGGTTTTCTTCACCGCTTAAACTTAGTTTTTCGCGGTTTAGGTCGTTTATCATTTCGAAAGTGGTGTTAAAAAACGGAATAAAGTTTATATCGTTTGAAACACCGGCGAGAGTTTGCATAAAAGCGGGGGTAAACTTTACAAGTTCGGTACCTATTATAAGTTTTGCGGCGACCGCTTCAAACGCCGCAACATCTTTTTGGGTAACCTCAAAATTAAATTTACACAAACGGCTTTTTGACAGCGCGTCGCTTGTAACAAGTACCAAAAGTACCGTTTTTTTGCCCATCGGCAAAATTTCGAAGCGCTTAACGTAGGCGTTGTCTTTATGAGAAAAAAGCATTACCGAAGGAAGCCCCGTTATTTCACTTAAGGCTTTGCCTGCGCTGTCGCCAAGATTTTCAAAATTGTCCGCTATTTCGTGTATTGCCTTATCTATGGCCTTTTTGACGCCGGGCGTGGCTTTTGAATCAAGCAATCCGTTAACATACATACGGTATGCTTTGGCGGTTGGTACCCTGCCCGCAGAGGTGTGGGGCTGTTCTAAAAAGCCGAGGCTTGTTAGATAGTTCATCTCGTTTCGGATGGTGGCTGACGATACGGCGGTGTCAAATTGCTGACAGATGGCTTTTGAGCTGATAGGCTCGCCCGTAAGGATGTGTTGCTTAACCATAAGGCACAATATTTGCTTTTGGCGGTTTGTCAGTTCTTCCGTATCATCACCCTCTTTTTTGCTTTTTGCAGATTTTAGCACTCGCGCCTTTCGAGTGCTAACAAATGTAATATACCACCATTTTTAGCCAATGTCAATAGTTTTTGGAAAATTTTTTTGACTTTTCCTGACCTTTTTTCGTAAAGCATAATTCAAAATATTTTGAAAACAATATAAAAAAGGAGATTTTGTTATGAAAATACTTAAAAAATCTGTTACTGTTTTTTTGTGCGTTTGTCTTTTATTTTCGACGGCGACCACTACCCTTTCGCTGTCGCGTTACGGCTCGCGAGGGGCAGAGGTTACCAAAATTCAAACCAAACTTAAAAACTGGGGTTATTATTTTGGTAGTATCGATGGCATTTACGGTTCCGCAACACTATCCGCCGTTAAGTACTTTCAGCGAAAAAACGGCCTTGCGATTGACGGCATAGCCGGCCCTAAAACCCTGGCGGCTATGGGTATATCGTCAAGCAGCAGTACCTCGGGCAGTTCGGCAATATCGACCACCGATTTGAACCTTTTAGCGCGTTTAATTTCTGCCGAAGCGCGCGGCGAGAGTTATATAGGTCAGGTTGCGGTTGGCGCCGTAGTACTAAACCGTGTGGAACATCCTTCGTTTCCTAATACCGTTTCGGGTGTAATATATCAAAATAACGCCTTTTCGTGTATTAAGGACGGTCAATGGAACAAGCCTGTAGCCGACAGCGCCTACAAAGCCGCGCGGGACGCCCTTAACGGTTGGGACCCCACAGGCGGCGCAATATACTACTACAACCCTAAAACCGCCACCAGCAGTTGGATAAGAAGCAGACCTATAATAATGACCATAGGAAATCACGTTTTTTGCACCTAAAAAAAGACTTATTGTTGATAAGGGCAAATCGGTTTTGGAAGGCGATTTTTGTCCCTATTAACAATAAATCAAGGGTTGTGAGTAAAATCACAACCCTTCTTATATAATGTTGATTATGCGCCGATATACTTTGCGGGGTTAACCTGTGAGTCGCCTATAAGCACCTCGAAATGAAGGTGAGGACCGGTAACCTGTCCGGTAGTGCCAACCCGCGCAATATTCTCGCCCAAAGATACCGTATCGCCTGCGCGTACATATATAACGCTGCAATGGGCGTATCGCAGTTTCATATTGCCGCCGACGTTTACAATTATTGAAAGGCCGTAGGCGCCGTCGTATCCCGCGAACTCGACCGTACCGGCCTTTGCCGAAAATATACGGGTACCCGATTTTGCGGCAATGTCGATACCTTTGTGTCCCCTGCCGTCGCCAAAGTATGCCGAAACATAGTTGTTTACGCTATTATCAACCGGCCAGATAAAACCGTAGGCGTTTTTTACGCTGTTTGAAACCGAGCCTTTTGGTATTGTGTCGGTTCCGACGGTTACGATTTTATCGACGGCTTTGGTAATTACCTGCTCGTCCACCTTTTCGCGTGAGGTTTCTTGACCGTTTACATTATAAATATTATAGGTAACGCTTTTTTTGCCTGCCGCACCCTTTTGTACGACAATTTGGGTTCCGACCATATATTGATCGCTTTTATTGACGACCGTTTTGTACGGGATGTCCTCTTGAACCGTTACGCTTCTGCCGGTTTTTACGGGAACGGCGTTTAACGGTTTTTGGTTTTGAGTAAGATTTTCCTGCGCGGCAAGAAGATCTGCTGAAAAATACGCCGAAACAATCTCGACCTTATCATCAAGTACCGCTACGGCAGCTTTATATTCGGTCTTTTTGCTATCAAGCAGGTCTTGTACGATCACGTCCATCTCGTCTGCCGTTGCTGTAAAACCTATAATTTTACCGTCAACCATTACCACGCTTGCCTTTACAAGGTTTTCGGCGCTGTCTAAAAGTGGTTCAACGATGTTTTCGGCGTTTTGAAGCTTATTTGCGCCGGTTACAACGCCGACGCACTCGATATTATCGAGCTCGCGTTTGCCGACGTTATCAAAAACACGCTCGCCCGCAAGTTTTTTGGCGGTGTCGACCTCGCCGGACGTGGCTACGCAACCTACCGTTTTACCGTCGATAATGACCTCGAGCGCCGAGGTAGCGCCGGTGATGGTTACGGCACACACCATAATGGCTATAACCAGTACCACGCACGCCGCCGCACGGGTAATTCGCGGAAATTTTTTTGCGGTTTTGACCAATTGACCTAAAAAGCGAACAATATATATTTTAACAAAACTGAGCATTCTTATTACGGTTTTAAGGGCTTGTCTAACTAAACCTAAAATAAAAAACACACCTTTCAATAGTTACAAATTGTAATAACCGTTACTATTATTATACACAAAAGTTACAAAATTGCAACCTTTTTCTATAAATTTTGTATATTTTTTTATTTTGCGCAAAAAAAACAGTGATATCTATGCTACGGGCATAAATATCACCAAAGATAATTGAATTTATTCGGGGATATAGGAATAAAGACAACAGTCTTTTATTTCGCCGCGAATTACGGCGCCGTTTTTTTGAAATGCCTCAATCTTAAAGCCGAGGCTTTCGAGCAGTTTGCGGGAGGCCTCGTTTTCGGGTAAAACTTTGGCTTCTACCCTTTTTATGCCGACAACCTTTACCAAATAGTCTATAAGCGCCCTTGCGCTTTCGCCTGTATAACCTTTGCGGCGGTATTTAGAAGATACGGTGTAGCCGATTTCGGCAATCGTATATTCAGGGTTTATGTTAACAACGCTGATGGTGCCTATAAGACAGCCGAGCTTGTTTTCGATAATGCCGAAGGTAAACAGTTTGTTACGGCGGTAACTTTTGTTTAGGTAGCGTATAAACGCCGCCGTATCGCTTTTATCGACATGAGGATACCAACCCGAATACCTGCTGGACGACGGGTCGCTGCAGGCGTCATATAGCGGCGTAAGGTCTTTCATTGTGATACGGCGCAGGGTTATGCGCGGCGCCGAAATGGTAGGAAAAGGCTTGAAAAATTGATTATACATAATTAAAAAAGTGAAAGCTGATTGCTTTTTTCGAGGTTGCCGAATGCGCCGAGCTCTTCGAGTTTGGCTATTACTGTTTTGGACACGCCCGAAAGCATACGGAAATCCTCGACAGACAAATATTCGTTCTTTTGCGCCGTCTCAAAAATAGCGCGGGCGGCGTTTTTGCCAACGCCGTTAAGCGAGTAAAACGGAAGACGCATTTTGCCGTTTTCGGGCAGAAATTTTACGGCGTGAGAGTGTTTAATCTCAACCGGAAGCACCTGATATCCGCGGCTTAACATTTCGTTGAAAATCAAGAGATTGTCCTTAATCTTAATTTCCTTATCTTCAGCTTCTTTGCCTTTGGCGGTTATGCTTTCGATTTTTGCCCTAACGGCTTTTACGCCGCTTAATATTGTGGGAACATCGATGTCGTCGGGGCGCGCGGTAAAGTAGGCGCAGTAAAACTCAAGCGGCTTGTAAACCTTATACCACGCCAATCGAAGCGCACCTATAACATAGGCGGCGGCGTGTGCTTTCGGGAACATATACGCTATTTTTTTACAACTGTTTATGTACCACTCGGGAACGCCGATTTTTCGCATAAGATCTTCTTTTTTGTTCCAATCTTCTTGCGAGATTTTGCCCTTGGCGTACATACCTTTACGTACCGTTTCGGTAATTTTGAAAGCCTGAGCGCTGTCCATACCCTTAGATATAAGATAAACCATTATATTGTCACGCGTTCCTATAACCTCCGAAATGGTACAGGTACCGTTGTCGATAAGTTCTTTGGCGTTGCCGTGGTAAACGTTTTCGCCGTGAGAAAGACCCGAAATTTGCAAAAGATCGGCAAAGCACTTGGGTTTGCATTCTACGAGCATATCGCGAGTGTTGCGTGTGCCGAATTCGGGCAGACACAACGTGCCGGTTTTAGAGAATATTTCTTCGGGGGTAACGCCCAGCGCTTTGGTGGAGGTAAAAAGACTGTAAACAACACTATCGGACATAGGTACCTGCGATACGGGTACGCCGGAATAGTCTTCGAGATATTTATAGGTTGTGGGCACAACGTGGCCCAGTTCATCAAGCTTTAATATGGTATCGTGTATTGAGTTAAAATCGAAGTGGGTGGTAATAATATCTGTTGTAACATCATCCGCCGGGTGCTGAATGGGGCAAAAATCGTATATTTCTTTGTCACCGGGCACTATAATCATCCCCGCGGGGTGTTGACCGGTGGTCTGTTTGACCTGCGCCGATTCAAGTTTTTTGGCAAGGCGTTCTATTTCGGCAGAGTTTAATGCTTTGCCGGTTTTTTCGGCATAGCCCTTAACAAAGCCGAAGGCGGTTTTTTCGGCTATAGTAGAAATGGTTCCCGCCTTAAAAACGTTTTGGGCGCCAAAAAGGGTTTTGGTGTATTCCTGTACTTTACTTTGCACCTCGTCGGCAAAGTTAAGGTCAATATCGGGGACCTTGGTGCCATCAAACCCCAGGAAGGTTTCAAAGGGAATGTTATGCCCGTCGCGGTTGTAGGGGGTGCCGCAGTCCGGACAGTTTTTAGGCGGTAGGTCAAAGCCCGAACCTACCGAATTGTCGGTAATGAATTCACTTTTTTTGCACTTGGGACAAACATAGTGGGGCGGCAGGGGGTTAACCTCGGAAATGCCGGCAAGAGTGGCGACAAAACTTGAGCCTACCGAACCGCGGCTGCCTACAAGATAGCCGTTTTGTTCGCTGAAAGCGACAAGTTTTTGAGCCGACATGTACATTATTGAAAAGCCGTTTTTAATAATCGAATCGAGTTCGCGGTGCATCCGTTGATCGACTATCTCGGGAAGATTGTCGCCGTAGATATTATGGGCGGTTTTAAGACAGATATCGCGCAGCATATCGTCGGAACCCTCGATAACCGGCGGATAATTGCCTTTTGGAACCGGGATAACATCATCCGATACCATATCGGCTATTTTGTTGGGGTTTTCTATAACAAACTCTTTAGCGCGTTCGCCGAAATACGAAAAGTTTTCAAGCATTTCTTCGGTAGTTTTAAGATAAAGCGGCGCCTGGTCTTCGATATCGTCAAAGCCTTGTCCGGCAAGCACTATCTGCCGCAGCACGCCGTCTTCTTTGCCCAAAAAATGCACATCTCCCGTGGCAACTACGGGTTTATTCAGTTTATCGGCAATTTCGACCACCTTGCGGTTAAACTGCATTAAAACCTCTTCGCTTGTAACCTGCCTGAAACGGTTAGGTATCAGGTTTCCGCGTCGGTCGTAAGCGTCGGGTTCCTGCGATTTGCGTATCATAAAACGGTTGTTGTCAAGGGGTTGGATTTCAAGATAATCGTAGTAGGAGGCTATTTCTAAAAGTTCATCATCGCTTTTGCCGTCGACTATGGCGCGAAAAAGTTCGCCCTGCTCACAAGCCGAGCCTATAATAAGCCCCTCACGGAATTTATCGAGGGTTGAACGCATGGTAATAGGGCGCGAGTGAAAGTGGTTAAGATGGGCGTCCGACACGATTTTATACAGGTTTTTAAGGCCTGTAAGATTTTTTACTAAAATAATCTGATGGTTGCGAAGTTTTGAAATTTCTTTGCCGGTCAAATGTTTAATGTCGTGGCGAGTATCGTCGATAAAATAACTCTCGACGCCGTAAATCGCCTTAAAATTACCGCCCGATTTTTTTATGTTTGAAACCGCCGCGGCGATATCGGGATAAGCCTGGACAACGCCGTGATCGGTTATGGCGATGGATTTGTGCCCCCATAAATAGGCGCGTTTAATAATATCACCCGCAGATGATACCGCGTCTTTTGCCGACATATTGGTATGGCAGTGAAGCTCTACCCTTTTTTCGCCCTTATAGTTGTCGCTTGGCACGTATTTGTCGAGCGTAGCGGCGGATTTTACCTGCAAAACGAACCCGCGGCTATAAGAATCGTAGGAGATATCGCCGTTGAGCAAAACCCAAACGCCGTCTTCAACGGGTTTAAGACGTTTTGCCAATGAAAGGGAAGCCCGGTCGGCGTCGCCATTGTTGTTGCCGAAAAACTGTTTAATAACAACACTAAGCGCGTTGGTGCCGTCGGATACGCAAAATTTACACAAGACCATTTTGCCGCCCCTGGTATTTTTAATCTCATGGCTACTGTTAAAGACCTCGCCTATAACGCAAACCCGTACCGAGCTGTATTCGTCGTTAGGGAATTCTATATCTTTAATGCGGATGATTTGTTTTTTAACGTCCGACCCGAAAAACCGCTTAGCGCTTTGCAAGTAAACCGGAAGTCGGTCCTTCGGCGGGACGGTGGGGTCGTAGTTTAATTCGGTTTTTTCTTCTTTCGGGGCTGAAACTTTGGAGGATGTTTTTGGGGGCGCTTGGTTTTCGGTTTGCGGCGCGTCGATTTTTTCAAAATCGGTTTTGCCGTTGTATATAACCTTATAATCGTAACCGAATTTTTCTTTTAGAAAACGTTTTAGAAGCATTTCAAAATTGCTTGATTTTATGCTTTCAAGGCCGCCGTTTTTAAGCGATACAACCGCGTTTTTGTTATCTAAATTGAGTGTTGCTCCGATTAAAAAGCCGCCTGCAACACCAATTTGGGCTTTAATATCTCTCAAAATGTTTTCAAGGTCGGTTGAAGTTGCGTTGGAGAGGTCTTTCTTGACAGGTTCTTTTTCGGGATCGGGATTAGGATTAGGACTATCGTCAAAAACATTGCCGAGATAATCATCAAATTTAGATGGGGGGTAATATTCCGGCGTAGGAACATCGGCAGTATTGTTAAACTTTACCGTTTTTACGTAAATTTCATTAAGTTTGAGGGCATTTTTAACCGAGTTTTCAAACGAAGTCAGCGCACCCTGTTCGATAAAATCGCCGGTTGCGATTTCTACCGTTAGCGTGCGATTTTTTATGTCGACATCACAAGCAGTGATGGCGGTGCCGGCAAACGCTTCTGCGGTTTGCGCGTCAACCATGTTGCCGAATAAAGTTTCGAAAGCTTTTTGTTCCATTTAGTTACATCCTGTCAATTTCTTGTAAAAGAAGGTCTAAAAGTTCTGATTCGGGCGCTTTTTTAATTATTTCGCCCTTTTTGAAAAGTATGCCTTCGCCGTCGCCGCCTGCTATGCCGATATCGGCTTCGCGGGCTTCGCCCGGTCCGTTTACTGCGCAGCCCATTATGGCGACGGTTAGGGTTTTGTCGGTTTTTTTCAGCGCCTTTTCGACGGCGGTCGCAAGTGAGATAAGATCTATTTTGGTTCTGCCGCAGGTGGGACAGGACACAATTTTTATGCCATCTTTTTTTATGCCTGCCGCCCTTAAAATGTCGTTGGCGGCTTGTACCTCGCGGACGGGGTCGTCGGTTAGCGACACCCTTATGGTGTTGCCTATGCCAGCAAGGAGCAGTCCCCCTATGCCGACCGCCGATTTAAGGGTACCCGATTGTAGGGTGCCTGCTTCTGTAACCCCTAAATGAAGCGGATAATCGCAGGAATTTGCGGCGAGTATGTAGGCGTCGTACATCATTTGTACGTCGGAAGATTTAAGCGAGAGGACAATATCGTCAAAATCGTATTTATTCAAAAGTTTAACGTGTGACATGGCGCTTTCATAGAGAGCGCGTGCGCAAACACCGTATTTTTGCAGATACTCTTTTTCAATACTGCCCGAATTTACACCTATTCTTATGGGAATATTCTTATTAGCGCAGGCGTAAGCGACCTGCTTTACGCCATCAACTGAGCCGATATTGCCCGGGTTAATGCGAATTTTATCG
>CADBUL010000084.1 GCA_902797875.1 Oscillospiraceae bacterium
CAATTTTGGTTGTGTAAACCATAAAACGATACCATCTTTTTTATTTTTTCATTTTTATATCTTTATTTTTCTATGCCTTTTTTCGCCATCTCGCGGTACCTTCGTACAGCTTCGGGGCGAAGAAAAGGCATTCTGCATCTAAATCTGCTCGACCTTAAATAATAGGTCGGCATCTTTAGCGCAAATCGAAAAATAAAGGGATTTTTAAGAGAATAGATGGTATCAATTTTGGTTGTGTAAACCATAAAACGATACCATCTTTTTTTATTTTTTCATTTTATATATCTTTATTTTTCTATGCCTTTTTTCGCCATCTCGCGGTACGGCGTATTTCAATGAGCGAAGGCGCAAAAGGACGAAAAACAGCCGATTGTCAGGCGTTTTGCCCTTGTCGAGCGTAAACCGAGCGCCATCCCCTACGGGGTGCAGGAAATGTAACCTTTTCGTTTGAATTATATCCTTTTCCTTGAAAATATGGTAAATATGTGGTAAAATTAACATAATAAATCCTAAGATTTAGGAGGCGCATTATGCAGGGTAGACGCACATGGGTCGAAATCGATCTGGACGCTTTGGCGCACAATTTCAAAGAGATCAATAAAAGCCTTATAAAGGGCGCGGCGGTTGCGGTCGTTAAAGCAGACGCCTACGGCCACGGCGCCTGCATTTTAGCGCCCTATCTCGAAAAACTCGGCGCGCGGTATTTTGCCGTTTCCAACATTGAAGAAGCGCAGGAACTCCGCCGCGCGGGGGTACTAAGCGATATAATAATTCTTGGTTATACCGACGAAGCTTTGGCGGTTGAATTGTTCGAAAACAACCTGATTCAGGCGGTATTTTCGTTTGATTATGCCAAAAAATTAAACGCAGCGGCTAAAAAATGCGGCGTAAAGGTTAACTGCCATCTAAAACTCGATACAGGTATGGGGCGTATCGGTTTTTGCTGTCGAAACGATGACCAGCATGACCGTTCTCTTGAACAAATTAAAGATATTTTATCGCTTTCCAACCTTTATGTAAGCGGCGCATTCACCCATTTTGCGGTGGCGGACAGCATAGAGGTTGACGATCTCGCCTTTACCAAAGCGCAGCTTGCGGCGTTTGATAATATGTGCGGCGATATTGAAGACTATTTAGGCAGAAAAATCGTGAAACACTGCTGTAACTCGGCGGCGACCGTCCTGAAACCCGATTTTCAACGCGACCTTAACCGCGTAGGGATAATTTTGTACGGACTTTTGCCCGACCGCTCACTAAAACTGCCCGTAAAATTAAAACCGCTTATGAGCTTTAAGACGGTAATAAGCGAAATTAAAGAAATAGAACCGGGAGAGAGCGTGTCTTACGGCAGAACCTTTATTGCCGACAAACCCGTAAAGGTCGCCACCGTCCCCGTAGGCTACGCCGACGGACTACGACGAAGCCTCTCGAACGTTGGCAGTATGGTGGTGGGCGGCAAAAAAGCCAAAATCATAGGCAGAATTTGTATGGACCAATGTATGCTTGACGTTACCGGTATTGACTGTAAAGAGGGCGATACGGTTACCATTTTCGGCAAAGAGCAACCCGTAGATGAAGTGGCGCGGCTTTGCGATACCATAAATTACGAAATCTGCTGTAATATCTCGCGCAGGGTACCTCGCCTGTATTTGCGCGGCGGCAAAATTACCCGAATTGAAAATTACATAATAGGTTAGCAAAAAATAAAGCACCTCAAAAGTTTAACTTTTGGGGTGCGTTTTTTATGCGGATTTTTTATTATTTATTCAAAACCTTCAAATATTTTTCGGCGCGGGCTTTAGCGGCTGGCAGGTCCATATCGCTGTAATTGCCGCATTCTTTAGGGGTAGCTCCCGGTATTTGCCCGTCAAAATCTTTAATAAACTCGAAGGTGTCACGCATAAGTTTTACAATATCGGTAATTTTGTGGTTTCCCGCCACAATAAGGTAAAACCCCGTGCGGCAACCCATAGGACCCCAGTAAATCATCTTATTTACAAGGTCTTGGCGGTTTCGCAGGTAGGTCGCCCCAAGGTGCTCTATGGTGTGAATTTCGCCCGTTTGCATAACCGGTTCAAAGTTGGGTCGCGTTATGCGAATATCGTAGGTTGTTATAGGCAGAAGGTCGTCTTTATTAAATTTTTCGTGTGGGACGGGCGGTGCGTAAAGACCGTCAAACGCGTCGTTTTTGCTTATACTGTCAAGGCGGCTTTCATACACACCGGGCAGCAGTGTGAGGTGGTCGATTGTAAAACTTTTTATGGTTTTCATCAGTTTCCCCTTTTACTTTTTACTACGAAGCCGCGGCAGTTTCTTTTTCTTTTTTACCTTGCCCGGGTCTTTTTCCACAAAGGCAAAATCGACCGGCAGTTCGGGGTCGATTTTGCCGTCTTCTTTAATTATACTTTCGCACAAAAAACGCCCCGTTGCAGAGCTTATCGACATAATCATAACAATATCGGTAAACAAATCGCCGTTTGCTTCTTCGCCGTCGATACGCTTTATGGCGCTGTCAACCGCATTTTCTATAAGAAGAGAATAGTTTTTGGCAAACGAGTTATAAAGGTTTTCAATGGTGCTGTGCCTAAGCCCAAGATTTATAAGGGCTACTATTGAACGAATGGGGAGCGTTTGCTTCAAAATGCATATTATCATAAGGTAGCAAAGGTGCTCCTTGCGGTAGCGTTTATTTACCGGGGCGGGCATTATATGCAGCTTTACGTAATTGTTTATCATTGAACGGGTGATAATGCTGTTTTCCCAAAGGGGTGAAAACGGCGCAAGATAATTATACATAAGCGATATAACCTGGTCCATATACAGCTCAATCGTAGGCAGCTGCTCGTAGGTGGGCAGCGGATGTTCCTTGCTTTGCATTGCCGCGCTTAAAAAACTATCCTTTATGCTTTTAAGCTGTGCCATTTTCAAACCATCTCCTTGTAAATATCGCTTTTTTTATAACCGGTTTTTACCGCCGCGGCTTTGGCGGCTTCGGCGGCGCTCATTCCGCCCGATTTAAGTTCTTTTGCGATTTTTACGGCGTCTTGCAAGGTAGCTTTTTTTGTTTCGTCTTCCTTTGCGCCTTCGATTATTAAAACGTATTCGCCTTTGGGAGCGTGTTCCTTAAAATATTCCACCGCGCCCAAAATGGTAGTGTTTAAGACCGTTTCGTGAATTTTGGTAATCTCTTTAACAACGCTTATGCTGCGGTCGCCAAACACTTTTAACATATCGTCAAGCGTGGCGCGCAGTTTGTGTGGCGCTTCGTAAAAAATAAGGGTTTCTTTATGGGTTTTAACCTCGTTAAGATGTTCTTTGCGGCTTTTTGGCGCGGTAGATAAAAACCCTTCAAAACAGAACCTTGCAGTACCGACAAGCGACATCGCCGCCGCGCTTGTAAGCGCGGTGGGACCGGGTACGCACTCTATCTTTATACCGTTTTGGTGGCAAAGAGCAACCAACTCATGACCGGGGTCGGAAATTGCCGGCATACCCGCGTCGGTACAAAGGGCGACCGAAAGACCCGCCTGCAGTTTTTCTAAAATCATACCGCCTTTTTGCTTTTCGTTAAACTTATGATAGCTTTCGCATTTAGTACTGATATTAAAGTGATTTAGCAGTTTGGCGGTAACACGGGTGTCCTCGCAGGCAATAAGGTCAACCGCCGAAAGCGTCTGTATGGCTCGTGGCGAAAAATCACCCAAATTTCCTATGGGGGTGCCTACAACGTATAATATACCTGCCATATTATTTATAACAGTCTAAAATTATTTTGCCGTTGTTTTTAACACCCCTTGCGGTCATCATTTCGCTGACCGTAACAAGCTGGAATCCCTGAGCAAGCAGCGATTTTACAACGTCCTCGCAGGCGTTTACGGTAGAAGCATGAATGTCATGCATAAGTATAATATCGCCGTCGCTGACGTTTTGAACCTGACTTACAACCCAGGATGAGTCGCGGTATTTCCAGTCAAGCGTATCTACCGACCAGTTAACAAGCGCAATGCCGTTGTTTTCAAAATAATCTACCATCGCTTTGGTGTATGCGCCGTACGGCGGACGGCAAATCTTTACGTTATAGCCGCCCGTCAAATCGCTGATTGTTTTGGCAACCCCCATAACGTCCTTATATGCCGCCTCGGTTGACATTTTTGATAAATCATCGTGGTTTTCACTGTGGGCGCCAAGCTGACAACCCAGTTTTACGGCGCGTTTGAGCACCGCCGCCTGGCTGTCGCCAAGGCACTCGCCCACCTGGAAGAAGGTACAGCGAACACCGTATTTTTCCATAATGTCAAGCACGTGCGAGGTACCTGCGCCCGGACCGTCGTCGTAGGTTACGGCAACCATGGGTTTATTGGGATCTATCTTGCCGTAAAATACATGGTCTTTAATTTTAGAGGCCTCAATTTCAAAGCTTACGGGCTCTTTCGCACCGGTAAATTCGTTTGCCGAAAACCAGAAGGTTACACCCGACGCCCTAACCGAGAATTTTGAGAACTTCGGAAAATCGCTAAAGGTGTAATCATTTACACCCTGCGATTTTAAGGCGGCGGGTATTTCGACTTTGGCGGTTTCGTTTACAAACGAAACATAATCGGAACTAAAATAGGCGTCGTCTAAAATAATCGAATCGCGTTTTGTATCGTACACAAAGGTTTCGATACCGCCGTTTAGGGTGGTTTCGATGTTGTAACTGAAAACGTGCATAATAACGCTTATAAGATCGCCGGATTTGTAGACCTCGCAGTCGGTATACAGCGTGCCGCGGTTTCTAAAACGCTTAGCCTTAAAGCCCTGCGCCTCGTTTACAAAGGCGCCGCGGATTTCGTTGACCTTGTTTACAATGTATGAATCAAGACCGTTGTTAAAGGTAGGGTAGTGAACCGCCATAATAAGGTTCATATCATACCACAGATTAAGGGTGTCCTGCCCCGCTTCTTTATTAGTGTACTTTTGCGAGCGGTACTCCTGCGGTACCTGTTCGTCCTTAAGATCGGCTTCGCTTGCGGGGAAATCACTGCATCCGCAAAGAGAAAATACCAAAACAAGACACATCAAAATACTTATAATTCTTCTGGCTTTTAACATGCACAAAAACATCCTTTCCCATTATAAAAACACAAAATTACAAGTATAATGATAAAACAATAAGGGGCGAAAGTCAACATAGATATATAATAAATATCTTAAATTAAATTATTTATTCATAAAACCTTGATTTTGCGCGGTAAAGGTTATATAATATTAAGTTATAAGAAAACATTAATTTTTTGTATTTAGAAGGTGAGCTTTTGAATAAAGAAAACAACCTTTTTACCCCCGCTAAAAATACCATAGAGCAGATTTTCGACGCCGAAAAAAAGGCGACCCGCAAGTATCAAAAGGCGCAGGAACAAACCGAAGAACTAAAGGCTCAAATTCCGCAAAAAAAGCGTGAAATCGAAAAGAAATACGAGGTTTTGGTTAAAGAAAAATCCGAAAAAGAACGCGAAAGAGCCCTGCGCGCCGCAAACCGTAAGGTCGAAGACGCCAAGCTGCAAACCGACGAGCAAATGAAAAACCTTAACAATAGTTTTAAGCAAAACCTGAACGATTATATTTCGGAGGTATTTTCGGATACCGTAAAATAATTTGAAAAACAATAGTTTTAAGGAGGTAATCTCGTGTCAAACCATGCAGGCAGCGCCGTATACGCCAAGGTTCGCACCCGTTTCGGTTTGCGGCTTACAGCCGAGCAGTTTCGGACTATGTGCTCGCTTAACACGGTTGGCGAGGTTGCCGAGTTTTTGAAAGCCACACAAAGATACCGCGCCATATTCCGCGAAAGCACAGGTAATATTCACCGCGATTTTTTGGAAAAGCTTATAAAAAAACAGGCGCGAGCCGATATTTCAGAACTTTGCGCATATACGCAAAATACCGATAAGTCGCTAAGCAAAATCATAAGCCAAAAGGAAGAAATCGACCAGTTTTTGTTGTTTTTACGCTACTTCTTTTCGGGAAAACCAAACGAATTTGCGCTTGCCGTATCTTACACGGTCAACAAAACCGCCGAAATAGACCTGCTTAAATTAAGCGATGTTACAAACATCCGACAACTTTACGAGGTATTAAAAGATACTTCATATAACAAATGGCTTACGGCGCTGGCGGGTCGCGAGATTTCATATTCCGAAATCGAGGCGTCGCTTCTTAAAAGCTATTATTCCAACGCCTATCAAACCCTGATAAAAGATAAAAAAGAAGAGGCGGCAAAGCTTTTTGCGCGCCAATGCGAATTAAGCGATATATTGCAGGCCTTACGCGTAAACCTTTATTACCCGAACGACCGCCGTCTTTTAGACTATGCGTATAAAATACCCTACCAACTAAAAAAAGAACAGTACGACCGCCTGCTGGCGGCGAACGGCATAGACGAATTCAGCGAAGCTTTACGGGATACGCCTTACGGACAAATTGAAGATTTTACACCGCAAAAGGCGGCGGAAAAAGCCCATAAAGCGCAGATAAAACAGTATATAAAAAATATACATTTTTCATCCTGCGCGCCCACGGTACTTTTAAGCTACGCCTTTTATTGCAACACCGAGGTACGCGACATTATCCACATAATCGAGGGTGTAAGGTACGGTCTTTCGCCCGAAGAAATATTAAAACGACTTGAACTTTACGAAATAATAAGGGGGGAAAACGATGGTTGAGAAAATGCAGATGGTAAATATCGTAGGGCCGGAAGCGGCGCTTGACGATATTTTGTCGGTCTGTATGGACGCGGGTTGCTTCGATATTGAAGAAACCGGCCCGGCAATTTATAAGGCGCACGCCCATCCGGGCGCCGAAAACCCCTACGCGCAAAGTTTAGCTTCGCTTACCGAAATACTAAACTACTACGAGATAGAGCCCAAGGTTATTTCAACCCGTCAGTCTTTCAAAAACGACCAGGTCGTAAAAATACTTGAAGGTATGCGTGCCGATTTGCACACCCTTCAGCAAGAGAGAGGAACCCTAACCGACGCGATTTCCGACACCGACCAAAAGATTTCGCAGCTTAAGCATTTTTGCGGACTTGACTTTGACATTTCAGCCGCCATACACTCGCAGTTTATTAAGGTTAGATTTGGTAAGCTCAGCAGCGCGTCTTACCAAAAGCTTAACAAATACACACAGCAAAACCCCTATGTTTTGTTTACTCCCTGTTCGCGTGAGGGCGACTTTTACTGGGGCATTTATACCGCCCCTGTTGAGTATATAGACGCCGCCGACCGTATTTTTTCGATACTGTTTTTCGAGCGAATCGATTTGCCCGATGTTTCGGGCAGTCCCGACAAACTTGTTATGCAGTACCAAAAAGAGCGCGAAAAACTTTGCAGTCAACTTGATAAAACGGTCGAAAAACTCGACAGGTATCACAAAAACAACGGCGACCGCTTTTTACAGCTTTACACCTACCTGAAACGCGGATACGATATTTTTGAATACCGCAAATATGCCGTTGAGTACAAAGATAAATTCATAATGCTTACCGGTTGGGTGCCCAAAAGCGATTACAAACGCTTTTGCGAAATGTTAAGCGATATTAAAGATACCACCGTTATGTCGGCAACAGCCGAACGTTCGCAAAACCTTACCCCGCCCACAAAGCTTAAAAACAGGGCTCTGTTTAGGCCGTTTGGTTTTTTTGTAAACATTTACGGCACGCCCGGTTACAACGAAATCGACCCAACGCCCTTTTTGGCTCTCACCTATACCCTTTTGTACGGCATAATGTTTGCCGACCTCGGGCAGGGAATAGTGCTTTCTTTGGTGGGACTGTGGATGTACAAGGCAAAAAAAATGGAACTTGGACTTCCGCTTATACCCTGCGGTATAGCCGGCGCCGTTTTCGGTCTGATATTCGGAAGCGTCTTCGGGTATGAAGAGGTTTTAGACCCGCTTTACAGGGCGGTCGGTTTTAACGGTAAGCCCTTCCCCGTAATGCAAAATGCCATAAATTTGCTTCTTATTTCGGTAGGTATAGGCATTGCCCTAACGGTTATTGCAATGTTTATAGGCATTGCCGCCAACTTCAAAAAGAAGAACATCGCAGGCGCGCTGTTTGGGCCGAACGGCATTGCGGGAACGGTATTTTATCTATCGCTTCTAACCATTATAGGGTCTATGATACTCGGATGGAACCTGCCTGTCGGCGTTATAACCGTATTTGGAGTAATACTTCCCATAATACTGATATTCTTCAAAGAGCCGCTGGGACAATTGGTTCAGGGCAAAAAGGTTGATTTAGAAGGCATTGGCGACTTTATTTTAGAAAACTTTTTCGAACTGTTCGAGGTGCTTCTGGGCTACTTTACAAACACCATAAGTTTTTTGCGCGTTGGCGCGTTTGTGCTTATACATTCGGGAATGATGATGGCCTTCTCGGCACTTGCCGATATGGTCGGCGGCGGCGTCGCAGGAATTATTATGATGGTATTCGGCAACCTGTTTGTAATCGCGCTTGAAGGACTGCTTGTAGGTATTCAGGTATTAAGGCTTGAGTTTTACGAAATGTTCAGCAGGTTTTACGAGGGCGACGGCGTACCCTTCTCGCCCATAAAAATAAATGAAAATACGTAATTTATAAAAGAAAGGCAGATTATTATGACTATCTCTACAATTTTAACCATCGCGCTCCCCTTAGCGGCGCTTGTCGCGTCGGTACTTTTTGCAATAAAAAGTATGAAAAAAACCCACAACCCCAAAAAGGCTTTTTCAAAGCAACTTGTTACCCTTTGCGTAATGCTGGCGGTATGTTTCAGCCTTACCTTTGCGGTAGCCGCCGTCGAGAATAACGCCGCCGCCGCTACTACCGAAACCGAAACTACCACCACCACTGAAACCGCCGAAACAGCTACCGCCGCCACCGACAGCGGCGCGGGACTTGCGACCGGTCTTGCCCTTGTGGGCGCGGGTCTTGCAATAGGTCTTGCGGCCATCGGTGCCGGTATTGCGTTGTCTGCGGGCGCACCTGCGGCTATCGGCGCGGTTGCCGAAAACCCCAAGGCCTTTGGTAAATCGATAATCTTCGTTGCCCTTGGCGAAGCGGTGGCGATTTACGGTTTTATTATCGCAATACTTATGGTTATCAAAATCCCCGATTTGCCGACGCTTTGATATGAAAATATTTGCTATTGTAGATAATCACGATACCCTTATGGGACTGCGCCTTGCGGGTATCGAAGGGGTTATTGTAGAAAACGGCGGGGACGCTTCGGCTGCGCTTGAAAAGGCGGCGGAAGATAACGATATCGGTATGATTTTTATGACCACCGCGGCGGCAGCCATGGCAAAGGATACCGTACACGCCATACGGCTTCAAAAAAGCCAGCCGCTTATTGTCGAAATCCCCGACCGACACGTTAAACAGGGCGATATAAATAAGGCGCTTTCACAGTACGTCAAACAGGCTATTGGCGCCAAACTATAAATAAAGAGAGAGTATTATGCCAATAAAAAACAACAAAGATTTGTTTATGAGCTTTGTGCTGAACTCTGCTGACCAAAAAACCGAGCAGCTAAAAGGACAAACCGACGAGTATATTGAGCAGACCCTTCGCAAAAGCGAAAGGGAAGAACGCCGAAAGGCGGTCGAAGCTTTAAGCAGAATTAAACAAGAAATAATGCTTGAAATATCGGCGACGGCGTCTAAAACCCGCGAGGAGTACCGCAAAAGCGTACTGCTTGAACGCGAAAAGCTTTTGGACGAAATTAAAAGCGGCGTACTGAAAAAAATTGACGGGTTCAAAAAAACCGACGATTACATCGCCTTTCTTAAAACAAGCGCCGCCGCCTTTTCGGGCAAAAAAGGAACGCTGTGTCTATCCCCCGAAGACAGCGATAAAACCGCGCTTTTTGAAAAGGATTTTGACCATATAAAGATAGATAAAACCATAAAGTACGGCGGACTTCGTTTTGAGAGCGAAAAATGTTTTTACGACGATACGCTTGACAGTAGATTATCCGCGGCGCTTGACGATTTCCGCAACCGCCACAAAGAACTTTGTCTGTAAAGGAAGAAACAAATGGATAACCGTATTTTCGGAATAAACGGACCCGTTATAACGGTTAAACGGGCGCAAGATTTGTTTATGCAGGAAATGGCGCTTGTCGGTAAGGAAAAGCTTATCGGCGAGGTTATTTCGGTTGCAAGCGAGGACACCCTTATTCAGGTCTATGAAGAAACCGCAGGCCTTACGGTCGGCGAGGAGATTGTCCCCACCGGCGCGCCGCTTTGCGCAACGCTCGGACCGGGAATTATCGGCTCGATTTTCGACGGTATACAGCGTCCTTTAAGCGTAATGGCTCAAAAGGACGGCGCCTTTATATCCCGAGGCGGCGATTACAATTCGCTTAATACCGATAAAGAGTGGCAGGTTGAGTTTGTAAAAGGCGTGGGCGATAAACTTTGCGGCGGCGAAACCTTTGCCACCGTACAGGAAACCGACAGCATCGTCTGTAAAATTATGCTGCCGCCCAATCTCTGCGGTACAATTACCGAAATCGCAAAAAACGGACGGTACCGCGTTACCGATAAGGTGTGCGTTATAGAAAACGACCGCGGCGAAAAAATCGAACTCACACTGCAACAAAAGTGGCCTATCAGGGTGCCGCGCCCATCAAAAGAAAGACTTCCCCTTGACCTTCCGCTTATTACCGGTCAAAGGGTTTTAGATACCATTTTACCGCTGCCCAAAGGCGGCGCGGCGGCACTGCCCGGCGGCTTTGGCGCAGGCAAAACCATGACGCAGCACCAGATAGCCAAATGGTGCGACGCCGATATTATTATTTACGTTGGCTGCGGCGAGCGCGGTAACGAAATGACCCAGGTTTTAGACGAGTTTTCTTCACTTATCGACCCCAGAACCGGCAAGAGTTTGCTTTCGCGAACCGTACTTATAGCAAACACCTCGAATATGCCGGTCGCCGCGCGCGAGGCGTCAATTTACACCGGCATAACCATAGCCGAGTTTTACCGCGATATGGGTTACGACGTCGCCATGATGGCAGACAGTACCTCGCGTTGGGCCGAGGCGCTTCGCGAGATTTCGGGCAGGCTTGAAGAAATGCCCGCCGAAGAGGGTTTTCCCGCATATCTTCCCAGCCGGCTTGCGCAGTTTTACGAACGCGCCGGCAGGGTAAAAACCGCCGCCGACGATATAGGCTCGGTAACGGTTATAGGCGCGGTATCGCCCCAGGGTGCCGATTTTTCAGAGCCCGTAACACAAAATACCAAGCGTTTTACAAGGGCGTTTTGGGCGCTCGACAAGACGCTGGCGTACAAGCGGCATTACCCCGCGATTAACTGGATACAGTCCTACTCCGAATACACCGCCGATTTGTATCCTTATTTTAAGAAACACGTTGCTTCCGATTTTCCCGAGCTGCACAAGATGGTCGTGGCGCTGCTTAGGGAAGAGAACGAACTTATGGAGATAGTCAAACTTATAGGCAGCGACGTTCTTCCCGACGACCAAAAACTGATTATCGACGTCGCGCAGGTAATTCGCGTCGGCTTTTTACAACAAAACGCCAACGATAAAGAAGATACTTACGTTACCCCGAAAAAACAGTACCTTATGTTAAAGGTGATATGCCACCTTTATAACGAGGGCAAAAGGGTGGTAGCGGCGGCTCGACCCGAAAGTGATTTTGCGGCGACCGGTATTTTTGAAAAGGTCATAAAAATGAAGTATGAGGTCCCCGCAAACAAACTTGAACTGTTTGATCGTTATATTGAAGAAATAACCGCCGCCGCAGACGGCGTTTTGAAGGACTGACCATATGATTAAGGAATATTGCGGCTTAACAGAAATTAACGGCTCTTTGGTAATACTTGACGGCGTTAAGGGCGCCAAAGCCGAAGAGCTTGTGTCCTTGCGTCTTGACGACGGCACACGGCGCAGCGGCAGAATAGTACGGCTTGACGGCGAGCGCGCGGTTATTCAGGTTTTTGAGGGAACGCGCGGCATTTCACTTAAAAACACCCGTACTGCGCTTTCGGGCGGACCTATGAAAATCAAACTTTCGTCCGAGATACTCGGAAGGATTTTCGACGGCACAGGCCGTCCCAAAGACGGTCTGCCCGATATTTTTGCCGAAGAGCTGCGCGATATTAACGGCAGCGCCATAAACCCCGTATCGCGCGAGTACCCCAAAAACTATATCGCCACCGGCATTTCGGCTATCGATACCCTTTGTACCCTCATAAGAGGGCAAAAGCTCCCCATTTTTTCGGGCAACGGCTTAAAACATAACGAGCTTGCGGTACAGATAGTAAAACAGGCGCGTCTTATGGGCGCGACCGACGAAAAATTTGCGGTTGTTTTTGCGGCGATGGGTGTAAAAAATGATGTTGCGCAGTATTTCAAAAAGAGTTTTGAAGAATCGGGCGTTTTTGACCACGTTGTTATGTACGTTAACCTTTCGTCCGACCCGATAATCGAACGCACCATAACCCCCAAATGCGCCCTTTCGGCGGCCGAATATCTTGCCTTTGAAAAACACTACCACGTTTTGTGCGTTATGACCGATATGACGTCCTATTGCGAAGCGCTTAGAGAGTATTCCTCTTCTAAGGGAGAAATCCCCGGGCGCAAAGGTTACCCCGGTTATTTGTATTCCGACCTTGCCTCGATTTACGAGCGCGCCGGTATTATCCGCGGTGTTGCGGGCAGCGTAACCCAAATACCCATACTGACAATGCCCAACGACGATATTACCCACCCCATCCCCGACCTTACCGGCTATATTTCGGAAGGGCAGATAGTCCTCGACCGCTCGCTCGAGGGCGCGGGAATTTACCCGCCGATAGGGGTATTGCCGTCGCTTTCACGACTTATGAAAGACGGCATAGGCGAAGGTTTTACAAGAGAAGACCACGCCGCGCTGTCGGGTCAGCTGTTTTCCTGCTACGCAAAGGTAGCCGAGGTACGCTCGCTTGCTTCGGTTATAGGCGAGGACGAACTGTCGGATACCGATAAAAAATACCTCAATTTCGGCAGAGAGTTCGAAACAAGGTTTCTCTCTCAAGCTCAAAACGAAAACCGCGATATAATTCAAAGCTTAGACCTTGGATGGAAGATGTTATCTCTTTTGCCGAAAAGCGAGTTAACCAACGTTTCACCCGATATGCTCGAAAAATACTACGTCGAAGAACAAAAAGAATTGCAAATATAACCTAATTTAACAAAACAAAGGAGGGAGAATCTTGGCGGAGAACATTGCGCCCACCAAGGGTAATTTAATAGCGCTTAAAAACTCGCTGGCGCTTGCCCGTAACGGCTACGAGCTTATGGACCGCAAACGCAATATCCTGGTGCGCGAAACAATGGAGCTTATTGACAGCGCAAAAGAAATTCAAACCAAGATTGTCGACGCCTATATTATCGCCTACGACGCCCTCCAAAAAGCCAATATCGACCTTGGTACGGTAGACCAAATCGCGCTGACCTGCCCGCTTGATAATTCACTTAAAATTCACAACCGCAGCGTTATGGGGGTTGTAATACCCAAAGCCGAAATCGACCCTGCGGGTCAAACCAACCTTTTCGGCTATGCGGCTACTTCGCAGTCGTTTGATATAGCGGTTCAAAAGTTTAACGAGGTTAAAGAACTGACCGTTCGCCTTGCCGAAATAGAGAGCAGTATCTTCCGTCTTTCGGCGGCAATTCGCCGCACCCAAAAACGCGCCAACGCCCTTAAAAATATTGTTATACCGCGCTTTATTAGTCAGGTGTCTAATATTTCGGACGTACTCGACGAGCGCGAACGCGAAGAATTTTCGCACCTTAAAGTTATAAAACGCACCCACGGAAAATAACAAACAAAAAAAACGGCACCCGTTGCGGTGCCGTTTTTTCATATTAAACTTATATTTCCCCGCGGCTTTTGGCTATCAGGTAGGCGTTGATAAATACGTCGATATCTCCGTCCATAACAGCGTCGATATTGCCGTTTTCGGCGCCTGTGCGGGTGTCCTTGGCAAGGGTGTAGGGCATAAACACGTAGGAACGGATAGCGCTGCCGAAGCCGTTTTTAAGCTGTACGCCCTTAATGCCGTCGATTTTATCAAGGTGTTCGCGTTCTTTAATTTCGGCAAGGCGGGAACGCAGCATTTTCATAGCAACCTCGCGGTTTTGGTGTTGTGAACGCTCGTTTTGACAGGCTACCACCACGCCGGTGGGTATGTGGGTTATACGCACGGCGCTTTCGGTTTTGTTAACGTGCTGACCGCCCGCGCCGCCGCTTCGGTAGGTGTCGACCTTCAGATCCTCTTCGCGAATTTCTATGGAGTCGTCGTCCTCGATTTCGGGCATAACTTCAACCGAGGCAAAGGATGTCTGCCGCTTGCCCGCGGCGTTAAAAGGCGAAATTCTTACCAATCGGTGAACCCCGTTTTCGCCGCGCAAATAACCGTAGGCGTTAAGCCCCTCAACCTCTAAAACGCAGGATTTAAGCCCTGCTTCTTCGCCGTCTAAAAAATCGAGGGTAGACACCTTAAAGCCGTGTCTTTCCCCCCATCTTGTATACATACGAACAAGCATCTGGCACCAGTCCTGCGCTTCGGTACCGCCCTCGCCCGAGTGAAAGGTAAGTAAGGCAGAATTATGGTCGTATTCGCCGTTTAGAAGTGTTTGAAGCGAAAGGCTTTCAAGGGTTTGCACAAATTTTTCGGTATCGCTTTTTATCTCGTCCAAAAACGATTCGTCGTCTTCGGCGCTTGCCAAATCGATAAGGTCAAGCGTGTCGTTATAAAGCGAGTTTAGTTCGTCATATTTTTGGTTGATTGCTTTGGCGGCGTTAAGACGCTGCATAACCGCACCGCTTTCTTTGGCGTCGTTCCAAAAATCGGGCGCAAGCGAGCGCTCTTGCAGTTCTTTGACGGTAGCGGCGTTTTGTTCATACTTTAACGCCTGCTTCAAATTTTTCAGCTTTTCACTGTAGGATTTCAGCTGTTGTTTTATTTGGTCATACTCTATCATAGGTTCCTCCAAAAGCGTACCAGTTATCGATTTTTATCTCGTCGGTTACGGAAGCGCCGCTTTTTATAAGGGCGTCTTTTACCTCGTCTGCCCTAAAATCTATTATGCCCGACACAATAAATTTACCGTCTTTTTCAAGTAAATTTTTGAAAATGTCGCTTAAATAGATTATTACGTCTGCCACAATGTTTGCAACCACAATATTATACTTTTGCACCGTAATGTTTTGGGCGTCCTCGGTGTCAAAGGAACAGCGCTCGCCGACGTTATTTAACCGCGCGGTATCTTTGGCTACGCGTACGGCACACTCGTCAATATCAATTCCTCTGGCAAATTCAGCGCCGAGTTTAACCGCCGCGACCGATAGAATTCCGCTGCCCGTGCCTATATCTAAAACTTTGGAATTGCTGTCAACGTACCTCTCAAGCAGCTCTAAACAAGATACCGTAGTAGGGTGCGTCCCTGTGCCAAACGCCGCGCCCGGGTCAATTTTTATGACCGTTTTGGAGGTATCGCCCGGCGTTTCCCAGGCGGGGCAAACAAGCATATTTTTACCCACCGCGCGCTGCTTAAAATACTCTTTCCACTTATCTTTATAACTGCTTTCAAGCACCGTGTCGACGTCTATCTTGGCGTTTATATTTTGCGCCGAAAACCGCTCTTTAAGATAGGCGGTTTCTTCGGTGGGGTTTTGCGAAGCGGGGATGTAAATATGAATTTTCGCCACGCTTTTATCCTTTGCCAAGAGTCCCTCGTCAATAAGGTCGATATGGGCAATCTGCGGCGCCAATTGCAAAAGGTCAGAGTAGTCTTCGGTGTAAATGCCATAGGGGACCACCATATTACAAATATTTTCGGCTGTTTCCACGTCTGCTACGGGGACGGTTACAATAATATCGTTATAATCCATTTTTTGTCCTTAAAAAACAGAAGCACACAAAACTGCGGCTTCTGATATTTTTATATTTCCTGCCTGCCCTCAAGGGCGCGGCTAAGGGTTATTTCGTCGGTGTATTCAAGGTCGCCGCCAACCGGTATACCGTAGGCAAGGCGGGTAATTTTTATTCCCATCGGCTTTACAAAACGGCTTATATACCCTGCGGTGGCTTCGCCTTCAACCGTTGGGTTGGTCGCCATTATTACCTCTTTTATCTCGCCGCCAGAAAGCCTTGAAAACAGTTCTTTTATCTTCAAATCTTCGGGGTTAATGTTATCAAGCGGGGAAAGCGCGCCGTGCAAAACGTGATAAAGTCCGCGGTATTCGCCTGTGCGCTCAAACGCCAAAACGTCTTTGGGGTCTTCGACCACGCAAACCACCGCGCGGTCGCGTTTAGGGTCGGCGCAAACCTCACAAACTTCGCCGTCGGTAAGGTTTTGACAAACCTTGCAGGTATGCACCTTTTCTTTTGCGTCGATTATTACCTGCGCAAAATCAAGCGCCTCTTTCTGCGGCAGATTCAAAACGTAAAAGGCAAGCCTTGCGGCGGTCTTTTTGCCAATGCCGGGCAGCCGTGCGAACCACTCGATAAGGCGGTTTAGAGAAGTAACCTTGTAGTCCATTATAAAAGCCCCGGAATAGACGGCAAATTCATACTGCCTTGCAGCGCCGCCATTTCTTCTTCGCTTGTTTTACGAGCTTCACCTATTGCCTGATTGACGGCCACCGTTACAAGGTCTTCGACCATTTCGGCGTCTTCGAGAGCTTCGGGTGAAATTTTAACCGATTTAACCTCGTGCAGTCCGTTAACCGTTACGCTGACAAGTCCGCCGCCTGCCGTGGCGGAGTACTCGCGCGAATCGAGGTCGGCTTGAAGCGCGGCGGCGTCGTCCTGAAATTTTTGAATTTGTTGCATAAGGTCGGCTTTTGAAGGGCCTTGGGGTATTCTTACTTTCATAATCAGTGTCCTTTCTAATTGATAAGCTGATCAAAGGCTACAAGCGGATCATCGCCGTCGTCGGGGGACCCAAGCGACTCAGCCTTGCCGCCGTCCTTTTTGTAGGGGCCTATGGGGTAGGCTTTGCCGTAAATTTTTGCAATTGCACCCTTAAGAGCCTCTTTGGCGGCAGGGTTGGAATTTATCATTTCGCGGAAAGACGAAAGCGGCGAATCAATAAGTACCCTTCCGTCTTTGAAGTAGGCTTTTGAACCGAAAAGCACGCCAAAAAGCGGGCGGTTAGAGGTTTTAAGAAGGTTTATAACCGACTGCCACTGTGTAAGTTGTCCCTCTTTAATTTCCGCGGGTTTTTCATCGGATTTTCCGGTGGGTTTTTCTGCGGGTTTTTCTTCCGCCTTTTGCCTGGGGGCGGGCTGCGGTCTTGAAACCGCGCCTTCTTCAAGTTTTTCAATTCTTGAAATAATCGACCGTATACTGTCGTCGCTTTGCGGATAAATCATTTTTATAAGGGTAAGCTGCGCGTCAATTTTCGGGTTTTGTCCCACCGTGACGCCGCTTACGGTTTGCATACAGTACATAATGTAATCAAGCGAAAACCCGTCCGCCGCGGACCTGGTTTTTTCAAAACGCTGCGGGGTAAGCCCCGTTAAGGGGGCGGGGTTTTTGGTGGTTTTTATAATCATCATATTGCGCAAAAACGCAAGTATGTCGCCAAGCAGAATTTTCATATCGTTGCCGTCGCGGTAAAGCCTTTCGGTTATTTCAAAAATACCGTCGCTGTCCTTTGCGGCGATGCAGCCCATAATATCGCAAATATCCTCAAAATCGGAGCTTCCGCAGGCGTCCTGAACGCATTTTATATCTACCGTATCGCTAAGCGAAGCGCATAAGTCCAAAAACGATATGGCGTCTCTGAGTCCGCCGTCTGAAAGCGAAGCGATAAGCCGTGCGGCGTCCTGCGAAAGATTGATATTCTCTTTATCTGCTACCGTCATAAGGCGGTCGGAAATAACCTCGTTAGGGATTCTCTTAAAATCGTACCGCTGACAGCGTGAAACGATGGTAGCGGGAAGTTTGTTTATTTCGGTGGTGGCAAGAATAAAAATAATATGCTCGGGAGGTTCTTCAAGGGTTTTAAGTAGCGCGTTAAAGGCGCTTTGTGAAAGCATATGTACTTCGTCGATGATATAAACCTTGTATTTTAACAGCGCGGGCATAAAGCCTACCTGTTCGCGCAGTTCTCTTATGTTGTCAACGCCGTTGTTGCTTGCGGCGTCGATTTCCATAATATCGGTTGCGCCAGAACTTACTGCTTTGCAGTTTTCACATTCGCCGCAGGGGTTACCGTCTTTGGGGTTTAGACAGTTGACAGCCTTTGCCAGAATTTTTGCGCAGGTGGTTTTACCGGTACCTCTTATACCGCAAAAAAGATATGCGTGCGAAATACGCCCCGACCTTATTGCGTTTTGCAGGGTGGCGGTTATTGTCTCCTGACCCGATACGTCCGAAAAGGTTAGCGGACGGTATTTGCGGTATAACGCCTGATACATTTTTTCACCCCTTTATAATCAATGCTTTTGGGTGCGCCGACCGACCGATTTGCTGCAGCGCAGCGGCCAATCGTTTAATGCTGCTCGGTTCCCCGCCTGACATGATTCGCGACAGACACTCGCACAGGACCCGCCGGTCAGCACGCCCAAAAGCATTTACAGTTTACTAAGATATTATATAACATATTTACTAATTTTACAATATATTTTTTAGGACTTGTATATTCTTGCGAAATTTGATAAAATAAAAATGATAATACGCGCGTTTTTACGCAAAAGGAAAAACATATGGAAGATTTTAGACCGCAAACCCTTTTTTCACTTGAGCACACCCTTGCGCGACCCATACTTGAAGATAAAGAAAACGTATGGGACGCCCTTTCGCAGATAGGCGAGTTTATCTTAAAACTGCAAGAGAGTTTAGGCGACGATTACAAAGAAACAGCTCCCGGGGTTTTTGTATCCGTAACCGCAAAAATCGCCCCGACCGCCTCAATTACCGGTCCTTGTATTATAGGGCACAACACCGAGGTCCGCCACTGCGCCTTTATACGCGGCAACGCCCTTGTAGGCGAAAACTGCGTTATAGGCAATTCGACCGAGCTGAAAAACGTTATTATTTTCGATAACGTTCAGGTGCCCCACTATAACTATGTGGGCGACTCGATTTTGGGATACCGCTCGCACATGGGGGCAGGCAGTATTACAAGCAACGTCAAATCGGACAAAACGCTTGTTTGCATTAAAAACGGGCAAGATATTATTAAAACCGGTCGTAAAAAGGTTGGCGCCTTTTTGGGCGACTTTACAGAAGTCGGCTGCGGTACGGTGTTATGTCCGGGCGTCGTTATAGGTAAAAACTGCAGTATCTATCCCCTTTCTATGGTACGCGGTGTGGTAGAGGCAAACAGTATTTACAAAAATCAGGGTGAAGTGGCCTCAAAATTAGAGGAAAACTAATGGAACTTTGGGACGTATACGACGGTAACGGCAAACCGACCGGCAAAATCGTGCCGCGGGGCGTACGCACCTTAAAAATGGGCGAGTACCATCTGGTTGTCCATATTTGGCCCGTTTCCAAAGACGGGGCGCTTCTTATTCAGCGCCGCAGCCGCAAAAAACAAATGATGCCCGGTATTTGGGCGGCAACGGGCGGCTCGGCGGTGGCGGGAGAAGACTCTCAAACCGCCGCCAAACGCGAACTCTTGGAAGAACTTGGTATAGATTCCGATTTGGAGTTTATTAAAAGAATAAAAAAGAGAAATTCGTTTGTGGACGTATACGCCGCGCGCGTAAGGGTTACGGTCGACAGCCTTAAGCTGCAAAGAAGCGAGGTATCGGGCGCAAAATGGGTAAGCGCTCAAACCCTTAAAAATATGGTAGAGCGCGGCGAATTTCACAATTACGGCGCAAATTATTTTAAGCTTATTTTTGACTTTGCCAAAGCGGTTAAAGCGCAAAGGCGGGTTGCCGCACAAGGAGAGAATATATGAGTTTAACAGTCGAGGGCGAAAAATGCCCTGTTTGTCACGGATATATGTTTGACGATGAGGACATTGTTTTTTGTCCGGTCTGCGGTCAGCCGCACCACCGCGAGTGTTACAATGCGCTTGGCGAGTGTGCCTCGGCGCGGTACCACGGTACCGATATGCAGTACCGAAAACCCGAAAGGTCACAAAAGGAAGAAAAGGAAGAACAACCGCAGCCGCAGGTTGATTTCGATGATGAAGAAGAGGTCGAAAACAACCGTTTTGGCGGTTTTGAGGGTTACGGCACAACCTTTATCACAAATATCGACCCCTACGGCGGCGTAAGTCCCAACAAGGTCGACACCCAAACCAATATCACGGCAAAAGAATACAAAGAATGCGTCGTTTTTAATACCGCGCGGTATATCCCTAAGTTTTTCGGCATACAAAAGGGAAGCCGCAGTTCCTGGAACTGGGCTTCGGCAATCTTTCCGCACGCATGGTATTTTTACCGCAAATGCTACGGTCAGGGTGTTTTGGCGTTCGTTTTAAGACTTGTGGGCGTAGTGTTAAGCAGTTTCGGAAGCATCCAACTGTTTAAGCATTTGGGCATTGACTACGCCGCCGCCGGCTACGCGCAAATAATGGCGAACAGCACCCAGATCACCAATGCGATAATGACCGACACCGCGTCGCTGATAAACTTTTTGATCGCAGCGGCAGGTATGGTTATAGTGCTTGCCACCCATATTATATCGGGCATTTTCGGCGACAC
>CADBUL010000085.1 GCA_902797875.1 Oscillospiraceae bacterium
CGACCTTAAAACCGGTTTTTCGGTTTCGTGTAACGTTGTGTTTGCGCAAATTGCCGCGCGGCTTGGCGCCGAAAAAATCAACCAAACGGCGCAAAAATTCGGGTTTAACGATATTCACACCATCGAAAAACTAACCTACAGCGGCGGCTATTATAAAACCGAATACAAAGACATCACCGACCTTTCCTGGTCGGGAATAGGGCAGTCGACCGTTTTGGCAAGCCCCATAAATATGATGCTTTGCTCGTCTGTGGTAGCAGGCGGCGGCAAACTCAAACCGCCTACACTTATTAAAAACGTTTACAGTCCGTTTGGTATACCTACCAAAATAAACGTAGGTATTAAAAACACCGTAATAGAGCAAGCAACCGCCCAAAAACTAAACGGGATGATGCAAATGGCGGCGGTACACACCTTTGGTAAAACCACCACCGAAAAGTATTCTTTGCGTTGTAAAACAGGTACTGCGGAGGTTGAAGAGGGAAGCCCTCACGCCTGGCTGACCGCCTTTTGCGATGATCCGGCGCACCCGTACGCCTTTTGCATAATGGTCGAGCACGGCGGCAGCGCCGCAAGCAGCACCCACGGTATTGCAACAGCGCTTCTGCAACAACTTTACAAATAAAAAAAGGTTGCGAAAGAGCGCAACCTTTTATTCAGTATTCTAAGACCTTTTGCCGCAAGGCATAAAGGTCTTTTTACATTTCCGAAAGCCCGTCGAATATGCCTAAAAGCACAACTCCGGCAATAACCGCCGCAACGCAAATATACTGTGATGGCTTTAGTTTTTCTTTTAAAATAAGTCGCGAAAGCACAACCGATACAATGCAGTATGAAGCTATCATGGGCGCCGCAAGTACGGGGTTTCTCGCCATGGCGTATACATAAAAGATTTGACCGAACTCTTCAAACAACGCCGCAGGTACAACCGTTCTAAACCGCTGAACGGTAAACGGGTTAAAAATCTTTTTATCCTTAGCACAGATGTAAATAAACGCGATTATTCCGGCGACAAAAAAGGTTAAGCCGTATATAATAAGAACGTCGATTTCCGAAAGATTAAGTCCGGTTTCCTCGTCTAAAATAATACCGTCAGCCGCGGTGCCTACGGTATCGAAAATACAATACAGTACGGGGAACAAGAGCGCCAGCGCGCCAAAGCGGTATTTACGGTCCTTTTTATCAAGATGTTTTTCGCCGTTTGCCAGGCGCTGTTCCACTATGCCCAGTGCAATAACGCCGGCAACAATTAAAACGGTGGCAAATACGTTTATGTACCAATACTCGTCAAAAAACTCGCCGGCTTTACCTGCGGCAGAAAACCATACAAACATGGCTATTGCCGAAAATGCTCCCGAAGCGTTTTGTATGGGCGATACAATAGAAAGCTCCAAATACCTTAGACCCGCATACCCTATAACCATCGATATAATATAACAAAGAGAAGCGGGCGAGTAGTAATAGGCGTTTTCAATAAGCAGCCGCAAGCTAAAACCGTTTTGAGTAAGTGTGGACGAAAAAGGCATAAGCACAATCGCCCCGACACCCATAACAATACCAACCCAAATAGCGGTAATAAGGTGAGAGTGTTCTTCATTAGCCGATTTTTTATAAAACAGGTCGGCAAAGCCCCAGGCAAGCGTTGCTATCAACGCGAGAATAAACCAAGACATATTAACTCCTTATTTCTTCAAAAGTTTAAGCAGTTCGCTGAGTGTACGAACGTACACAATTTCAATATCGTCATTCTTTAGATTGATAAGCTGTTTATAGCACCCCTTTGGCAAGATACACCGGTTAAAACCGAGTCTTGCGGCTTCGTTGACGCGTGCGACAGCGTAAGGCACCGCCCTTATCTCGCCGGAAAGACCAATTTCACCAAAAAGGCAAAGCCCGTCGTCTATGGGGGTATCGCTTATCGCCGAATAAAGCGAAGCCGCAACCGCCAAATCGGCGGCAGGTTCGCTTAAGGTAAGGCCGCCAACAACGTTTAAGAAAACGTCGTAAGCCGAAAAATTAAGCCCTGTGCGTTTTTCCATAACCGCCAGAATCATACCCAGTCGGTTATACTCATACCCTGTGCAGTTGCGCCTCGGGTTGCCGTAAGAGGTAGGGGTGCAAAGCGCCTGCACCTCGACAAACAGTGGACGCGACCCTTCAAGCACCGCCACAACGGCAGAGCCCGAAATACCGCTAAGCCGCCCCGAAAGCATCAGCGCAGAGGGGTTGTCCACTTCGCAAAGACCGTAGCTTTGCATTTCAAAAACGCCTATTTCGTTGGTCGAGCCAAAACGGTTTTTCTGCGCCCGCAAAATGCGGTAAGAACCCTGCTTGTCCCCCTCAAAATAAAGCACCGTATCTACAATATGCTCCATAACCTTGGGACCGGCAATATCGCCGCCCTTGTTAATATGCCCCACAATAATTATTGGTATGTTGTGTTCTTTGGCGGTGCGCAAAAGGGCTGCGGTGCACTCTCTTACCTGGGTAATGCAACCAGGCGAAGAGGGAAAATCCATATTATACATTGTTTGAATTGAATCAATTACAACAGCGCTTGGGCGGCTTTGTACTATGTATTCGCAAACCGACAAAACGTTGGTTTCACACATAATCGTAAGGTTTTTATTGTCTATTTTGAGACGGTCGGCGCGCAGTTTAATCTGTCCGTAAGATTCTTCGCCCGTAACGTACAAAACGTCGCCGCTTATATGCTCGCACGCTTGAAGCAGCAGGGTGGATTTGCCTATACCGGGGTCGCCCGAAAGCAGTACAACACTGCCCGGTACAAGACCGCCGCCAAGCACCCGGTTAAACTCGCCGCTTCCGGTGTCAATTCGGGCGGTATCACTCGGGTTAATTTGGTCGAGCGTCATGGTTTTATCCGATGGCGCAACGGTTTTTTGCACTTTGGCGGTATAGGGCGTTTCCACCGTTTCTTCAAGGGTGTTCCACTCACCGCAAGAGGGACATTGACCGCTCCACTTGGGGCTGACGCCGCCGCAAACGGTACATTTATATATGGTTTTTTGTTTGGGCATATTTTCACTTCCTTTATATTGAGTTTGTTATTGCAGCACCTATGCACATACATAGTTTTGTAGTATAGTCGTTATCATGCATTTTATTAAGCTCTTCCGGGTTGCTCATAAAACCGCACTCAATTAAAACGGCGGGGGATTTTGCATTATATAAAAGAAAAATATCCTTGTTAGCCTTTTTTATTTTACGATTGTTTTTTGGCTGCAGATAGCGGGCTATGGTGTTTTGAATATTCTCAGCGGCGTTAATACTGTGCGGGTTTAATTCGCCGTAAAACACCTGCGAGCCGCAGACATTTGAACCGGGGTAGTAGTTTTGGTGAATACTTATAAATAACGCGCCTTTATTCTCTTCAATTATTCTGAAACGGTTTTGCATATCGCTTATTTTTTTATCGTGAATACTGCTGCCGGTGGTGTTTAAGGCATAGTCGCCGTCCCTTGTTAAAATAACCTTAAAACCCAAAAACCGCAGAAGATTGGCAAGTTTAAGCGCAATATTCAAATTTACGTCTTTTTCAAGAAACCGTCCGCCTGCCGTTCCGCCGTCAAAACCGCCGTGTCCGGCATCGATAATCACCGTATCATAATAACCGGTTTCGCCCTGCGCGTTCGCACCGACCGAAAAAGCGGTGCAAAGCACAAATACCAAAACCGTCAAGAATATAACAATTCGCTTTACAATCACCGGAAACCGCCGTTTTTACCTTTTAGATTTACCCCGATAATTCCGCCTATGCCACCCGCAATAATGTCGATAACACCCTTAATAAGTGTGGCGAAAGTGGGAGCGGTGCGAAGTCCGAGCAACGAAACAACAAAAAACAGCAAAAACAGTAATAATCCCGATATTGTCCCGAAAACAAGACCTTTTTCACCAATAAAATAGGCGGTAACCATACCCGCCGCCAGTCCTCCGAGCGCAAGCGCAATACTCGTAAGTACGGGAATTGCCCCAACAGGGAGCATACAAAGCGATAAAAACAGCGCGCAAAGTAAAATAAGCACCAACGCGGTAAAAATGCCGCCGATAAGCCCTAAACCCAACCCTTTGAAGCACAGTTTTTTTGATGTATTCATAAATAAAAACCTCCTCATAAGAAATTATGCGAAGGTTCTTATTTGTATTCTAAAATAATTATTTGTCTTCGGTTTTACTCTTTTTGGCTTTTTTCTCTTTAGCGGCTTTTCCTTTGGCTTCCTGCGCGTCGTGAACCGTAAGATTTTGCTGAATTGCCCATTTGGCAAATTTATATTTCGATTTATCGGCAATAGACTCCATAACAAAACTGTCTTCTTTTATCGAAACAATTCTGCCGTAAATACCGCCGATGGTAACGATTTCGTCGCCGATAGACAGTTCGTTACGCATTTTTTCTTCTTCTTTTTTCTGCTTTTTCTGCGGGCGTATTATAAACAGCCAAAATACAAGAACCATTGCCCCAAGCATTACAAGCATAAAAATGGGGTTGCTTTGTTGTTGCTGGGCCGCGGCTGCTTCACCGTCTAAAAGCAGGTTAAGTGAATTAAACGCTAAATTCATAAAATTTATCCTCCAAAAAATACTATAAGGTAATTATATATTATCGAAAGGCTTATTGCAAGCATAATTTACACGCGCTGTCCTAAAACTTTTACGGCTTCCTTTTTGAACGAAGAAAAGGATCCGTTTTCAATATGCAGCCGGATTTGCTCTAAAAGATTATTGTAAAAATAAAGATTATGCATAACAAGAAGCCGCTGACCAAGCATTTCCTGGGCTTTAAGCAGATGTCGCAAATAGCCTTTTGAAAACTTTCGGCAGGTGGGACAGTGGCAGTGCTCATCAATGGGCGAGAGGTCCTTTTCATACTTTTGGTTGTTAAGATTTATCACGCCGTAACTTGTAAACAACTGACCGTGTCTGGCGTTGCGGCTGGGCATAACGCAGTCGAACAAATCAACCCCGCGCTCTACCGCTTCCAGAATATTTACCGGCGTGCCGACCCCCATTAAATAACGTATCTTGTTTTTAGGCGCGAAAGGTTCGACCGCTTCGATTATTTCATACATAACGTCGGCAGGTTCGCCCACCGCGAGTCCGCCTATGGCGTAGCCGTCAAGGTCCATTTCGGCAATTTCTTTCATATGTTGTATGCGAAGATCTTTATAGGTGCAGCCCTGATTTATCCCGAAAAGCATCTGGTCTTTGTTTATCGTATCGGGTAAAGAATTCAAACGGTTTAATTCGGTTACACAGCGTTCCAACCATCTTGTTGTGCGCGCGCACGACTGCGCGGCGTAAGAATGCTGGGCGGGGTTTTCAACGCATTCGTCAAACGCCATGGCTATTGTGGAACCAAGATTAGACTGTATTTGCATACTCTCTTCCGGTCCCATAAAAATCTTTTTGCCGTCAATATGCGAAGAAAAGGTAACCCCCTCTTCGGTTATTTTGCGCAAAGAAGATAACGAAAACACCTGAAATCCGCCGCTGTCGGTAAGTATCGGACCGTTCCATCCGGTCATTTGGTGAAGCCCGCCCAGTTCTTTTACAATCTTATCGCCCGGGCGTAAATGCAGATGATAGGTATTGCAAAGCATGACCTGACATTTCAGGTCCGCTAAATCGTATGCGCTGACGCCGCCCTTAATTGCGGCGGCGGTGGCAACGTTCATAAAACCGGGTGTTTGCACCGTGCCGTGTACGGTGGTAAAACGCCCGCGCCTGGCTCCGTTTTCGGTTTTTAACAGTTCAAACATTTTATTCCTCTTTATTTTTTATTTTGGGTATTTCAAACTATCAGCATGGCGTCGCCAAAACTGAAAAACCGGTATTTTTCTTTTATCGCTTCATTATACGCCGCCAGAACGTTTTCGCGGCCGGCAAGAGCTGATACAAGCATTATAAGCGTGCTTTCCGGCAGGTGAAAATTGGTTATAAGACAGTCAAGACACTTGAATTTGTACCCCGGGTAGATAAATATCGAGGTATCTCCCTCGCCTGGGTGAACAATACCGTTTTCATCGCAGGCGCTTTCCACCGTGCGGCAGCTTGTTGTGCCTACGCAGAATATTCTGCCGCCCTCTTTTTTGGTTTTATTGATAATTTCGGCGGTATCTTGCGACACATAATAGTGTTCGCTGTGCATATTGTGATCCTCGATTTTTTCGGCTTTAACAGGGCGGAACGTCCCGAGTCCCACGTGAAGGGTTACATAAACAATGTTTATACCTTTTTTCTCAATTTCCGCCAAAAGTTCTTTGGTGAAATGAAGCCCCGCCGTAGGCGCCGCGGCAGAGCCGAGTTCCTTGGCGTATACCGTTTGGTAACGGTTTTTATCTTTAAGTTCCGCTGTTATGTAGGGGGGCAGAGGCATTTTGCCGACCTTATCAAGCACCGAATAAAACTCGCCCGAAAACTCAAAACGTACAATGCGGTTTCCGTCTGCTTTAACTGTCAATACGGTGGCGCTAAGCTGATCGCTAAAGGTAAAACGGGCGCCTTCTTTGGCGCGTTTGCCGGGCCCCGCTATACATTCCCAATCGGTGTCGTTAATCCTTTTAAGTAAAACAAACTCGCATATTGCACCGGTGGATTTTGTACCGTAAATTCGAGCAGGTAAAACCTTAGTGTCGTTAAGCACAAGCGTATCGCCCGGTTTAAGATAGTTTTTAATATCGCAAAAGGTTTTATGATAGGTTTTACCGCTGCCTTTTTCAAGCACCAAAAGCCGCGAAGCGGTTCGCGGTTCTATGGGCGTTTGCGCAATAAGCTGCGGCGGTAAATCAAAATAAAAATCGCTTTTATTCAAAAATCTCACCCTACTGTAAACAAAACGGCAAAGTTAGAATATTATGTGTTTGACAAACGCCGTTTTTTGTTATATTATTATACTTATATAAAATAGCCAAGAACTATTATATTGCAACAAGGCATACATATCAAGTGTTTTTTAGAGGAGAATGTTCAATGAAAACGTACAATGTGGGAATAGTTGGCGCTACGGGTATGGTAGGTCAGCGCTTTATACTGTTATTACATAATCATCCGTGGTTTAAAATAACCGCGCTCGCCGCTTCCGGCAGAAGCGCAGGCAAACCCTATAAAGAGGCTATCGACGGCCGCTGGGCGATGAAAGAACCAATGCCCGAAAGCGTAGAAAACATTATGGTGGAAGACGCGCAGGCGGATATCGACAGCATAGTAAGTAAGGTTGATTTTGTTTTTTGCGCCGTTAATATGAAAAAGGATGAAATTAAGGCTTTAGAGCAGGCTTACGCACAAAAAGAGTGCCCTGTTATTTCAAATAACAGCGCTAACCGTTTTACACCCGATGTACCTATGGTTATTCCCGAGCTTAATCCCGACCATATTGAAATTATCAAAGAACAAAGGAAACGTCTTGGTACAAAACGCGGTTTTATTGCGGTAAAATCCAACTGCTCGCTTCAAAGCTACGTTCCGGCGCTTTTCCCGCTTGATAAAGAATTTGGCGTAAAAGACGTTTTGGTATGCACCTATCAGGCGATTTCGGGCGCCGGCAAAACCTTTGAGCGCTGGCCCGAAATGATAGACAACGTCAACCCCTATATCGGCGGCGAGGAAGAAAAATCCGAAAAAGAGCCGCTTAAAATTTGGGGCAAAATCGAAAACGGCGTGATAGTCCCCGCTACTAAACCTAACTTTACCGCGCAGTGCCTTCGGGTTCCCGTTTCGGACGGACACATGGCGGCGGTATTTGTAAGATTTGAAAACAAACCCACCAAAGATCAGATACTAAAGGTATGGGAGAACTTTGTGGGCGAGCCGCAAAAACTTGCGCTTCCGCACGCTCCTAAACAGTTTATAAAGTATTACGCGCAAGACGATATGCCCCAAACAAAACTCTGCCGCGATAACGAGGGCGGTATGGCTATTTCGGTGGGCAGACTTCGTGAGGACAGTCAGTACGACTACAAATTTGTCTGCCTTTCACATAACACCCTGCGCGGCGCGGCAGGCGGCGGACTGCTTCTTGCCGAACTTTTGTGTGCTAAGGGTTATTTCGACTGATTTTCGGAGGTACCGTATATGAAACAACGCATTTTTACCGGCGCGGCTACAGCGCTGATCACCCCTATGTTCAAAGATGGGTCTATCGACTTTGAAGGATATCGCCAAAACATAGAATTTCAAATACAAAACGGTATTGATGCCATTGTTTCCTGCGCTACAACGGGCGAGTGTTCGACCATAAACTATGCCGACCACCTTGATATTGTAAAGGCCGCCATAGAATATGCCGACCACCGTGTTCCGGTTATTGCAAGTACCGGCAGTAACGATACCGACCACTGTGTAAGACTTTCCAAAGACGCCGTAAAGGCGGGCGCCGACGGTCTTTTATCGGTTACGCCATACTACAATAAAACATCGCAGCACGGACTTGTGGCGCATTTTTCACATATTGCAAGCCATGTCGACGCGCCGATTATTCTTTATAATGTTCCTTCGCGCACCGGACTTAATATCGAGCCGCAAACCTACAAAGAACTTTCAAAAATCGATAATATTGTCGCCACTAAAGAGGCGAGCGGCAACCTTGAAAACCTTAGAAAAACCATGGAACTTTGCGGTGACGACCTTACCATTTACAG
>CADBUL010000086.1 GCA_902797875.1 Oscillospiraceae bacterium
GTACAAATTCAAACCCGGCCAAAAACCTCAGCTTCGCTTTGATATATTAGAAGAGGTTGAACGCCGTCTGCCCGGTTTCCCGATCGTTTTGCACGGTGCAAGCAGCGTTATCCCCGAGTTTGTTGAAATGGTAAACACCTACGGCGGTAAAATGCCCGACGCCATCGGAATCCCCGAAGAAATGCTTCGCAAGGCCGCTTCGATGGCGGTTTGCAAGATAAATATCGACTCGGATTTGCGCCTTGCCATGACCGCAGCGATTAGAAAACACCTTGTCGAGCATCCCGACCACTTCGATCCCCGTCAGTACCTCGGCGACGGCCGCGCAGCCATAAAAGGTATGGTTGAACACAAGATTAAGGACGTTCTCGGCTGCAACGATAAAGCCTAAACTACTTATTTAGTGTAATCAGAAAAGCATAAATTATTTACAAAAAGATGCCGCAAAAAGCGGCATCTTTTGATTTTTCGATTAACTTTGGTAACCCGTTTGCTTCAAGATTTCAATAACCCGCCTTGTGGGAAGCCCCACAACGTTTTCAATATCGCCCTCTACCGATTTTACAAAAACCTTGGATATTCCCTGAACCGCGTAGGCGCCCGATTTGTCCATCGGCTCCCCCGTGGCGATGTAGTCTTCTATCTGTTTTTCGGTAAGCGGATAAAACGTAACACGGGTTGTTACACATTCGTTTACAACTATATTCGGCGTACCCTTTTTTATGACGGCGACCCCCGTGATTACGCTGTGGGTGTTGCCCGAAAGCGAGGATAAAATACGCTTGGCGTCGGCAAAATCCACGGGCTTTTCAAATATTTCGCCGCCGTAGGTAACTATGGTGTCGGCCGCCAAAATATAGTCGCCGTCCCCGGCGCGATTAAGCACCGCCTTCGCCTTTTGCATAGCGGCGGATTTAGCGGCGTCTTCGGGTGTGTATGTGATTTCGGCGTGTTCGTCGGCGTCCGGTACAATCACCTTAAAATCTATATTATGCTTTTTAAGCAGGTCGCTTCTGCGGGGGCTTCCCGATGCGAGTATCAGCATTTTATTCTCCTGAAATTTTGTTATTTTATTTTTGCCAAAAGGCTTTGACCGTTTTGCTTGAACCAGTCGTTTACCTCTTTGTAGTCGGGCATAAGTTTGGTTATTTCGCGGTAAAAGGAAGACGAGTGGTTAAAGTGTTTTATATGGCAAAGCTCGTGTACGACAACGCTTTCGCGCACCCTACCCGGGGCGAGCATTAAAACACAATTAAAACTTATATCGCCTTTGCGGTTGCAGCTTCCCCAGCGCGTTTTTTGAAAGCGGTAAGACAGTTTGCCGTATTTTATGCCCGCAAGTTTAGCGTAGTATTCAACCGTTTGCGGAAAATATTCCATCGCCGCCGCTTTCAGCTTTGCCCTTTCGTTATCGGTCAAAGGCACAATAGTTTGCTCTACCATTTGGCGGTCATTGACCTTTTGTACCGTTTTAATTATCCAGCCGCGTTTTTGCGCGATAAATCGGTCTATTCTTTTTTGAGATATGAATTGCGGCGCGCGGATAATCAGCGAGCCGTCGCTTTTGATCTCTATGGCTATACTGCGCCGGCAGGAATAGACCGTTTTGGCGCCATTTATCAAACTGTCAAAATCGAAATCTTCCATATTTATACCACAAAGGCACCGCAGCCACGGTGCCTTTTTATGTTTATTGCATTTCCCAGTTATGCCAAACGGCTTGAACGTCGTCGTTTTCTTCGAGTGAGTCGATAAGTTTTTCCATCTTCTCAACCGCCTCGCCTTCAAGTGCGGTGGTGGTTGTGGGCAGGTATGCGACCTCACTGTTGAGTATCTTGGCGCCTGCCGCCTCGATAGCCTCGCGAACGGTCGACAGATCGTTAGGCGGGCAAAGCACCTCGTAGCCGTCCTCGTCGGCTGAAAAATCGTCGGCGCCGGCATTAAGCGCCGCTTCAAGGCAGGCGTCTTCCGAAATACTGTCTTTATCTACCGCAATTACTCCGCTGCGGTTAAACATAAACATAACGCATCCGCTTTGACCCATATTACCGCCCGATTTGTCAAAATAGTGACGTACATCGGCGGCGGTGCGGTTGCGGTTATCGGTAAGGGTTTCGACTACCACGGCAACTCCGTTTGGTCCGTAGCCCTCGTAGATAATATCTTCGTAGTTGTTGCCGCCTGTTTCCCCCGCGGCTTTTTTAATGATACGGTCGATGTTATCACTCGGATAGTTGTTGGCTTTGGCTTTGGCTATAACATCTTTTAGTTTAGAGTTTACGGCAGGGTCGGGGCCGCCCAATTTAACCGTTACGGCAAGTTCGCGGCCGATTTTTGTAAATACCTTGGCGCGCTGCTGGTCGGTCTTTTCTTTTTTGCGTTTGATGGTACTCCATTTGCTGTGTCCTGACATATAAACTCTCCTAAATCTTTATTACAAGATATTCTATCACGATTTGTACGCTTTTTCAACTCTTTTTGAAAACGGCAACCGAAAACGGCGGTAAAAGGTTATGCTCCGCCTTAAAATTATGCTCGAAAATAAGGTCGCCGCAGGGTTGCACCGTTATATCTTCCCTGCCTGCGTTTACGGTAGCGAGGAATTTTTGCTTTTTGTTAAATAAGGTAATTTCAAGCGCGCCCTCGCCGATTTTTTGCACCGAAATACGGTCTAAATCGGCTATTTTGTTTTTTAGCGCGGCAAGCTTTTTTACATAATCTTGAATTTCGCTCGTTTTGTTCCAATCATAAAAGGCGCGGCAAAAAGGGTCTTCAAATCCCTGCATACCAATCTCGTCGCCGTAATATATACTTGGCATACCTATCATAAAAAATTGCAAAAACATGGCTATATAAAGCCTTTTTAAGGCTTGTGACATTTGGTTTTGGTCAAGTCTGAAATTTGCTCGGTCGGTCTTGTTTTCAATCACAACGCCCGAAAGTACGGTTATAATTCTGGGTGTATCGTGTGAAGATAAAAAGTTCATCAACACCCCTTGGGTCTTGCGGGGGTAGTTTTCGGCTATACTCATAACCGTATTTTTGAAGTTTTCGCCGCCGTCTTGTCCTAAACAAAAATCAATTATGGCGTTCCTAAGCGGATAGTTCATAACGCCGTGCAAAAGCCCGTGCGAAAAATAGTGCCTGCGAAAACCGTAACTTATTTTATTTGATGCGTCTTCCCATACTTCGCCCAGCACCAGGGCGTTTTTATCATTTTCGGCGACTCGTATTTTAAGAGCTTTGATAAACTCTTCGGGCAGTTCGTCGGCAACGTCCAGACGCCATCCGTCGGCGCCAAGCGACTGCCAATAAGACAGCACCCCGTTTTCACCTGTTATAAATTCGAGGTATTTTGGGTTGGTTTCATTAACGCAAGGCAGGGTTTTAATGCCCCACCAACTTGTATAATCGTCGTCGTTTTCGCCAAATTCATACCACTCGCGGTAGGGTGAAGCCGGATTATTATAAGCTCCGCCGCCGAAAATTCCCTCTTTATCGAAATAGACGCTGTTTGAACCGGTGTGCGAAAAAACGCCGTCTAAAATAATCTTTATACCTTTTTTGTGGGCGCGGCGGCAAAGGTTGTCAAAATCTTTTTGTGTGCCTAACATCGGATCGATTTTAAGGTAATCGGCGGTGTCGTAACGGTGGTTGGAGTATGCCTTAAATATGGGGTTTAAGTAAATTACCCTTACGCCCAAATCGTAGAGATAATCAAGTTTTGCTGTAATCCCGTTAAGATTGCCGCCGTAAAAATCACAATTCTTTACCTCTCCGTACTCGTCGGGCAGATAATCGGGAGTGTCGGCAAGGTTACCGTGAACATAATACGGTTCTAACTTACCCTGCAAATCGCACTCGCCTTCCCTGTTAAAACGGTCGGGGAAAATCTGATACATAACGCTGCCGCAGAAAGCTTTAGGCACGGTATAATCTTTGGGGTATACGGTAAGCTGCCACAAATCGCCGTCTTCAATGTTGGTCATGTCGTAGCCGTACTTATAAAGGCGAAAGCTTTCGTTCTGTGTTGTGATAAAAAAGTAGTAAAAGTACAAATCGGGGTCCGAAGCGACAAAATCGAGGGTAAAAATATCGTAACCGTCTTTTGCCTCTTTCAGGTTAAAACGGCAGCGCCGCTTTTCGTTTTGGCTGTCGTCAAGCAGCACAAGGTCGACCGTTTTGGTGGCGCAGCTTGTGGGAATATCAATACGAAAGCCGCATTTTTCGCCCTGTGCAAGCGCGCCGAAAACGGTTTTGTAGGTGCTGTTTTTACTGTCGAATAAAATTCGCATTACAGTTTCCAGATATTTTCGGCGTATTCTTTAACCGCGCGGTCAGCCGAGAATATACCCGATTTGGCAATATTTACAAGGCTTTTTTGCATAAATTCGTCGCCTTTTTGATAACTTTCGGCAACATCCTTTTGCGCCCTTGCGTAGTCGTCAAAATCGGCAAATGTCATATACGCGTCGGCGGCGCCGTAGCGGTTGGTTAAAAGGGATGATACAATATCGTCAAACCTTCTGCCAAGCACGCCCGAGGTAAGCATATTTATAACGCGGGCAAGTTTTTGGTTTTTCATAAGGTACTCGCGTGGGTTGTAGCCGCGGCGCCACAAATCGTTAACCTCCGCCGTATTCATACCAAACAAAAATATATTGTCTTCCCCGACCTGTTCAAAAATCTCGACGTTGGCGCCGTCAAGCGTGCCAATGGTTACCGCGCCGTTTATCATAAGCTTCATATTGCCCGTACCCGAAGCCTCTTTACCGGCGATGGAAATCTGCTCGGATATTTCGGCGGCGGGTATAATTTTTTCAGCGAGGGATACCTTGTAGTCTTCTAAAAACACCACCTTTATGATGTTGCGCACCTGAGTATCGGAATTAACAAGGTTGGACACCGCCGAAATAAGACTTATTATCTGCTTGGCGATATCGTAACCCGCCGAGGCTTTCGCGGCAAAAATAAAGGTTCGTTTTTGATAAAGACCGCCGGGGTTATCTTTAATTTCGTTATAAAGATAAAGTATGTGTAAGACGTTCAAAAGCTGGCGTTTGTATTCGTGAAGGCGTTTAATATGAACGTCGAAAATCGAGTCGGGGTCGACGTTCACGCCGTTTTTGTCGGCTATATACTTCGCCAAATCTTCTTTGTTTTGGTGCTTGATTGCCTTAAGTTGCGCAAGTACAGTTTTATCGTCCTTGTATTTTAACAGCTTTTCAAGCGCGGTGGCGTCTTTTAGGAAACCGTCGCCTATGGTACCCTGCAAAAAGTTTGTAAGACGGGGGTTGGCCTGACACAGCCAGCGGCGGTATGCGATACCGTTGGTAACGTTTGTAAAGCGGCTGTTATCGATATTGTAGTAATCGCGAAAAATGCTCTCTTTCAGTATGTCGCTGTGCAGTTTGCTTACGCCGTTTATGGTATGGCAACACGCAAGGCACAGGTTTGCCATACGGATTTCGCCGCCCGAAATAACTGCCATATAATCGATTTTGGGCTGATCGCCCGGGTAGATATTGTAAAGTTTTTCGAGCAGTCGGCGGTTTATTTCTACCACTATTGAATAAACGCGGGGCATTTGTTCCCTAAACAGGGTTTCGCTCCAGCGTTCAAGCGCCTCACTCATAACCGTGTGGTTGGTGTAAGACAGCGTTTTTTGGCAGATTTTCCAGGCGTCGTCCCAACCGTAGCCATGTTCGTCCATTAAAAGACGCATAAGTTCCGGGACGCACAAAGCGGGGTGGGTATCGTTTATGTGAACCGATACCTTATCTGCCAGATTATCGAGTGTGCCGTAGCGTTTTAGGTGCTTTTTGAGTATACTTTGAAGCGAAGCCGAAACAAGCAAATACTGCTGGCGAAGACGAAGTCTTTTGCCCTCGATGTGGTTGTCTGCCGGGTACAAAACTTTGGAAATTACCTGCGCCATGGTGTTTTGTTCAAGCGAACGGACGTACTCCCCGCGTGAAAAGGCGTGCATATCAAAGGTGGGCAGCTGCGCCGACCATAAAACAAGTTTATTTACCGCGTCGGACCTGTAACCCGAAATATACATATCGTAAGGGACGGCAGTTACAGCCTGATAATTCTCGTGGCTGGTTTTGAAAACACCGTTATCGACCCACTCGTTAACGGTGCCGCCAAAGCGAACCTCAAAGCTTTCGTCCTGGCGCGGTTGTAACCAAACTTCGCCCATTTCAAGCCAGTTATCGGGAAATTCCATCTGCCAGCCGTCGATGATTTTTTGTTTGAAAATACCAAATTCATAGCGAATTGAAAAGCCGGTCGCCCGGTAGCCTTCGCCGGTGAGCGAGTCCATATAGCAGGAAGCCAGTCGCCCCAGTCCCCCATTGCCCAGACCCGCGTCGGGGTCGAGTTCGTACAGGGCGTTTATATCAAATCCCGCAGATTTAAGGGCGGCGGTCATATCGTCAATAAGCCCCAAATTAAACAAATTGTTGCGCAAAGAGGTACCTACCAAAAACTCCATCGACATATAGTAGACCTCTTTGCCCTGCTCCTTTTTGCATTTATCGTGAAATGCCTTGCGCTTTTTTGCAAGTGTTTCGCGTACGTAGGTGCAAACCACCTTATAGGCTTGTTTTTCGGTGGCTTCGTTCAGCGCGCAGCCGAACATCCTGACCGATATTTCGTCAAGCGCCGCGGCTGTTTCGGCACGTTTTTTTTGCATTGTGTATTACTCCTTTATTAAATAAATATTGCGGTGTTAAAGCGAACGGTAAAGGTTAAGATATTCAATTGCGGGTTTATTCCATGACCAATCTTTCGACATACCGTTTTGAATAATTTTGTCAAAATCTTCGGGCGTTTCAAAATAGCAGGTTAGCGCTCGGCTGATACAGTCTTTCAAATCGCCTTGTGTAAAGCTTTGGAAATTAAAGCCGGTGCCCTCCCCCGTTTTGGGGTTGTATGGTATTACGGTATCTTTAAGACCGCCTGTGCAGTTAACGATAGGCACCGTACCGTAGCGCATGGCAATAATTTGTGAAAGTCCGCAGGGTTCGGATTTTGAGGGCATAAGATAAAGGTCTGACGCGGCGTAAACTTTTGAAGCAAAATTCGGATCGAACCGTAAATTCATCGAAAAACTTTTGCCGTTAAGTCCCGCACACGCCGAAAGCCTTTGTTCGTACCTTCTATCCCCCGTTCCTACGATAACCAGCTGAATATTCCATTTTACGATTTCGTCGATAATGCCTTGCAAAAGGTCAATTCCCTTATGCTCTACAAGGCGGGTCACCATACCTATAACGGGAATATCGGGGTTTTGGGTAAGCCCGAGTTCTCTTTGAAGCGCAAGTTTGTTTTTAAGTTTACCCTGTTTATAGGTTGTAATATCGTAATTTTCGACTAAGGCTTTATCGGTTGCGGGGTTGAAAATATCGGTATTTATTCCGTTAACTATTCCGCTGATCTTAAAGGCGTGCTCTTTAATTATAGGCGATAACCCGTGCGCAAAATACGGGTACTCTATTTCCCGGGCGTAGGTTTTTGAAACGGTGGTAACACTGTCGCTGCACAAAATTGCGCCTTTCATAAAGTTTACGCAGCCGTCGTAAATCAGGGTATCGGAATAAGACCTATCAAGGCCCAGCGTATCGCTAATAAAATAGGGGTCGGCTTTGCCCTGATATTCGATATTATGTATGGTAAACACCGTTTTTGCGCCGCCGAGGGTATCCTGGTAAAACGAGTGAAGCAAAATAGGCACAAGTGCCGTTTGCCAGTCGTTACAATGAATAATATCGGGGCATAGGTTCAAATTTACCGCCGCCGATAGCGCCGCGTGGGAAAAATAGGCAAAGCGCTCGCCGTCGTCGGGGTAACCGTAAAGACCGTCGCGGTAAAAATAGTATTCGTTATCGATAAAATAAACGCGCAGTTTTCTTTTTGGACTTTTAAGCTTGAAAATACCCACGTGTTGCTTTCTCCACGAAAGCGGGATAGCGTAACTTGTAACAAACTCGGTTTTAATTTGAGGGTTGTCCTTAACCGATTTGTAGTAGGGCAAAATAAGAGTAACATTCGTGTCTTTTATATTGGAAAGAGCCGCCGGCAAAGCCTGGGCTACATCGCCCAACCCACCCGATTTAACATACGGGGCGGCTTCGCTCGCAAGGAATAGTATTTTCATACGGTGGCTCCTTTTTGGATAATAACGGGATGCTCGGGTGTGCCGCAAAGTACCGTACCGTCCGTAACCGTAACGTCTTTATCTAAAATAACATAATCAAGGCGGGCGTTTTTGCCTATACGCGAGCCCTGCATAATGATACTGTTTTCGACCGTTGCGCCGTTTTCAATACGGGTGCTTCTGAACATTATGCTGTTTTTTACGGTGCCGTAAATGGTGCAGCCGTCTGCCATAAGGCAGTTATCGACCGTTGAACCTTTGGCGTAATAGGTCGGTATTTCGTCGCGAACCTTGGTATAAATCGGTGAGGAACTGAAAAACAGACCGTCGCTTATTTTGGGGTCTAACAGTTTCATAGAGTTTTCAAAATAGGTTTTTATATCACGGTTGCGCAGTACCGTACCGTTAAATTTATAGGCGTTTAGGGTTAATTTGCCCGCCTTGAACCGTTTTAAGATAAGGTCGCGTTCGAGATGCATTTGACCTTTTGAGAAGGTTTCGTTAATGTACTGCAATAAAAGTTTACGCGAAATTACAAACATTCCCATGCTTGCAAGGAAGCCGCCCTCTTGTTTGGCGGGGGCTTTAACCTCTTTTACTCTGCCGGTGCGGTCGGCTTTTACCACGAGTGCGTGAAGACGGTTATCGCCCTTTTGCTTGGGCGAGGCTATTATCGTAATATCGGCGCCCGATTTTATATGGCTTTCAACCGCCGGTCGGTAATCAATATTACAAAGCACCACCGTATCGCTTATTACAACATGGTCGTAATCATAATCTTCAATAAAATCTTTGGCGGTATACAGCGCCTCTAATTTACCGCCGTAAATACCCGAATTACCCGACGCAAACGGAGGAATAAAGTGAAGCCCCTCGTTTTTGCGGTTAAGGTCCCACTCTAAACAGTTGCCAAGATGGTCCATAAGCGAACGGTAGTTGTATTTGGTTATTACGCCGATGTTGTAAATACCCGAATTGGACATATTCGAAAGCACAAAGTCGATTTGGCGGTATCTTCCGCCAAAAGGCAGTGAAGCCACCGTGCGGTGGGCCGTAAGCTCGGCAAGAGAACTATCGTAAATATTCGAAAAAATCAAACCCATTGTTTTCATACGGTTTAGTCCTCCTTAATAATTCTCTTTGGGCGCTAAAACGGCGCCGGGGGCTACCGCCTTGCCTTTGCCTACTACCGTGATGCCCCACTCGGATTTTTCACAAGTATCAGGCGAAGCTCCTATAAGGGCGTTTTTATGCACTACGCTGTCTTCACCTATTATGGAGTAATACACCTTTGCGCCCTCGTCTATTATGGTATCGGGCATAACAAAACTGTTTTGTATAACCGCGTTTTTAGATATGGTGCAGCCTGTCGACACAACCGAGTTAATAACCGTACCGTAAATTTTGCTTCCTTCGGCTATATACGAATTGATTATTTTTGAGCTTTTTGCAATAAAGCTTGAAGCTTTTGCGAAGTTACGCGCATAAATACGCGAGCCGGCTTTAAGATTAAGCGGCGGGTCTTCGCCTAAAATATCCATATTCGCCTCCCAAAGGCTTTCGATGGTGCCTACGTCCTTCCAGTATCCTTCAAAGGGATAGGCGCACAGTTTCATATTCTCTTTAAGCATTTTGGGAATAACGTTTTTGCCAAAGTCGTTTTCGGATTTTTTATCCTCTTCGTCCTCGATAAGATAACGTTCAAGCACATCCCACTTAAAAACATAAATACCCATAGAAGCCTTGGTGCTTTTGGGGTGTTCGGGTTTTTCTTCAAAACCTTTAATAATGCCGTTGTCATCGGTATTCATTATGCCAAAGCGCGAGGCTTCTTTAATGGGAACGTCTAACACCGCTATGGTGCAGTCGGCGTTTTGTTCTTTGTGATACGCAAGCATTTTTGCATAGTCCATACGGTAGATATGGTCGCCCGAGAGTATCAAAACATTATCGGGGTTGTAGCGCTCAATAAAATTAAGGTTTTGATAAATGGCGTTGGCGGTACCCTTATACCACTCGCTTGTTTTATTTTTGGCATAGGGAGGTAAAACGTGAACACCGCCCCAGTTACTGTTAAGTCCCCACGGCATACCGTTACCAAGATATTCATTTAACTGAAGCGGTTGATACTGTGTTAAAATGCCCACCGTATCTATACCCGAATTTACACAGTTGGAAAGAGGGAAATCGATAATACGGTATTTACCGCCAAATGGTACCGCGGGCTTTGCGGTGCTTTCGGTTAAAACCGTAAGACGGCTGCCCTGTCCGCCCGCAAGAAGCATTGCCACACATTCTTTTTTCTTGAAATTCATTACGATTTCTCCTCGCTGATTTTGTAATAGGTTGCGCTAAGAGGCGGTACGGTAAATTCGCCGCAGTAAGGAAAGCCGTGCATTTTACCGCGCCGTGCGGTTACGGTTTTGGGTTTTATGCCGCCGCCGCCGTATTTTTTATCATCGCTGCATAAAACGGGTTTATAGGTTGCGTTTAACGGAAGCCCCATTTTATAGCCTTCGCGAGTTATAGGACAAAAATTAAAAACACAAAGTATTAAATTACCTTTTTTATCGTATCTGATAAACGACAGTACGCTTTGCGAGTTATCGTCGGGAACTATCCACCTAAAGCCGTCCCATGACGTATCGTTTTCAAATAAGGGCGGGTTTGAGGCGTAAAACCGGTTGATTGTTTTAATGTAATCGTGAAACCGTTTGTGCTTTTCGTAATCAAGTAAAAACCAGTCGAGCTGTTTGGTAAAATCCCACTCAATAAACTGGGCGAATTCGCCGCCCATAAATAAAAGCTTTTTGCCGGGATGCGCCATTTTATAGCCCATAAACGCCCTAAGGTTATCAAATTTACTATCGTACTCGCCGGGCATTTTGTTAATAAGCGAGCATTTTCCGTGGACTACCTCGTCGTGTGAGAGAGGCAATATAAAATTTTCGGAAAAAGCGTAAGTAAGCGAAAAGGTAAGCTGATTATGAGAGCCTTTTCTAAACAGCGGGTCGCAAGACATATATTTTACGGTGTCGTTCATCCAGCCCATATTCCACTTAAAATTAAAGCCGAGCCCGCCTATCTCAGGCGGTTTGGTAACCATCGGGAAGGCGGTTGATTCTTCAGCTATCATTAAAACGGCGGGGTTTACTTCAAAACATTTACGGTTAAGCAGCCGCAAAAATTCAATGGCTTCAAGATTCTGGTTACCGCCGTACTTATTGGGTTTATAGGTTTTTCTGCCGTAATCGAGGTAAAGCATAGAAGCTACCGCGTCTACCCTTATTCCGTCAATATGGTACTTCTTCAACCAAAAGCAAGCCGACGAAATTAAAAACGAGCGAACCTCATACCGTCCGTAATCAAATATGCGTGTGTTCCATTCGGGATGTTCGTTCATTTGCGGATCGCTGCACTCATAACAGCAGGTACCGTCAAATTCAAAAAGTCCGCCCTCGTCTTTAGGAAAATGGGCGGGTACCCAGTCAAGTATTACGCCTATACCCTCTTTGTGGCAAATATCTACAAAACGCGCAAAATCTTCGGGCGTGCCGTAGCGGTGTGTCGGGGCGAAATATCCGGTAACCTGGTACCCCCAGGACGGCTCAAAGGGATATTCGGTGATGGGCAGAAGTTCAATATGTGTGTAGCCCATA
>CADBUL010000087.1 GCA_902797875.1 Oscillospiraceae bacterium
GGATGTCTAAAATGTATTTAATCTTTATTTCTTTTTTGGCTTTTTTTGTGATACTCTCTTTATGAGAAAGCAAAAGCTCGCAAACGCCCGAACCGACAACACCGTGTCCAAGTACTGCGCAGTAAATCATATATTTTCTTCCTTTCTTACGGTGGTTACCGAGATAACGCCGTCGATAGATTTTATATCCTCGGTCATACTTTTTGATTTTTTATAATCCGACATACGGTAGGTTACCGTAACTGCCGCCGTACCGCCCTGAGGCGAGCCCTGATTTATTGTAAGTATATTAGCCGTTGCCTTATACATACGGTTAAGTATTTTTGAAAGTATACCCGCCTCGTCTTTGATTATTGCGTTTAAGAAAATAATCTCTTCGTTTTGAGGTCCGTCATATAAGCACACACAGTCTTTATATTTATAAAAAACGCTGCGCGAAATCCCGACCTCTTTAATTGCCTGGGTAACATTTTTTACAGCCGAAATTTCGAGCAGCCTTTTGGCCTGCGCCACCTTTTTGAATGCGGACGGTATGGCTGACTCGCTAATAATATAGTAGTTTTTTTCGCTCAAAGTTGTTCACCTCTTGCGGACAGTTGTTCTTGCATAATAAACACTATAACATAAGTTAATGGAATTTGCAATATATTTTTTTATATTTTTTATAGATTTTATCGTACTTTACAAAATAATTGAATTGTTCAAAAAGAAAGCCGCCTGCAAAAAGCAAGCGGCTTAAATGTTTGCTATTATTTTTTGCTGTTAAGCATATCAAAAAGTTCGGTGTAATCGGAGTCGTCGTCCTTTTCATCGCCGGTTGAAAGAATATCGACCAGGTTACCGTCAAGACCGCTGTTTTTCTTATTATCGGAACCAAGACCGGTTGCAACAACGGTGATACGGATGGTATCTTCAAGGGTATCGTCAAGCTGGCAACCCCAAATGATGTTGGCATCCGGGTGAGCCTGTTCAGCGATAATCGAAGCGGCAAGGTTAACCTCTTCAAGTCCAATATCTTCACTGCCGGTGATGCTGATAATAACGCCGCCTGCATTTTCCATAGAGGTTTCGATAAGCGGGCTTGTGATAGCGGCTTTGGCTGCCTGCTCGGCCTTTTCACGACCGCTTGCAACACCTACGCCCATGTGAGCATAGCCCGAATCCGCCATAATGGCTTTAACGTCGGCAAAGTCAAGGTTGATAAGTGCTGTAACATTAACAAGTTCCGAAATGCTCTGAACACCCTGTCTTAAAACGTCGTCGGCAATTTCGAAAGCATTTTTAAGGGTTATTTTTTCTTCGGATACGAATTTAAGGCGCTCATTGGGGATAATGATAAGGCTGTCAACATGCTCTCTTAAAGCGGCAATACCGGCGTCTGCCTGGTTCATTCTGCGTTTACCTTCAAATTCGAAGGGTTTGGTTACTATACCAACAGTCAAAATGCCCATATCTTTAGCAATTTGAGCAACTATGGGGGCTGCTCCCGTACCGGTTCCGCCGCCCATACCCGCGGTAATGAATACCATGTCGGCGTCTTTTATAGCTGAGGTGATTTCGTCGCGCGATTCTTCGGCGGCATCGGTTCCCTTTGCGGGATCGGCGCCTGCGCCTTGACCTTTGGTGGATTTTTCACCGATTTGGATTTTTTGTGTGGCTTTTGAAAGATATAAAGCCGCGCGGTCGGTATTGATAGCTATAAACTCAACACCGCGAACACCGGCGTCAACCATGCGGTTAATGGCGTTTCCGCCGCCGCCGCCGACACCGATAACCTTTATTTTAACTATGTCTGAATTCATTTCATTTACCTCAAATGGCATTTTAATCATCCTTCCAAAAATAATTAGTATCCAATAACCCGACTATCTATGATATTTTATCACGATTTTTTAAGAATTGCAATAGTTAATATTAAAAAATTTACAATTTGTAATGTTTAGTATCCCTTAAAATATCCCTTGGGGTCTTTTTGTGTGTAACTTTCAAGGTTAATCTCTCCGCTAACGTCGGCGGGAAGCTCTTTAATCATACCCGACAAATGTGTGAATTTATAGTCTATATCGATTTCGCTGCCAAGTTTTACATCGACCGTTTTATTGACCGTAAAGTTGATATAAATATCGTCTGATAAATCAATGCTTGAGAGGGTTATGTTATCGTATTGTTCGCATTTTTTAGATAGTTTTTCAATTACGTCAAGTTTAGTCGGGTCGACAAATTCGGCTTTTTGACCTACTTTGGGGTTTTTTATACCGCTTGCGGTGATAGTAATTAAACCTTCATTGGGTTCTTGCGCAAGTTCTAATATTTTATACTCGCTGTCAGCAAAATAATAAACGCCGCCGCTTTCAAACTGGTAATGCGCTGTATTGTCGGTTACCGTAATAATCAGTGTATCGGGTAGTTTTTGACTCAGTTTTACGCTTTTGATATACGGCAACGCGGTTGTTATGTTATTGCATTTTGATTGATTGTTAAGCGAATACAGTAAATCTCCCGAAGAAATCTTACAGGTATTAAGAATTTCTTCAGACGAATAGATAGCGCTGCCTTTAACTTCGATATTCTTAATTTTGAAAAGCACGGTTTGCGATAAAACAAACAGGCTGCCCGCAATAATAAGCAGCACCAAAACAACGACCGCCGCCGTTTTGATGCCGTTCTTCTTTTTCTTTTTTGTTTTTTTGGGTTTTACGTTTTTAATTTCCATTATACTTCCTTTATATCTGCGCCGCAGTTTTTTAGGTTTTCGCAAAAATCTTCATATCCCCGTAAGATATAACCGATTTTATTTATTCTTGTACGTCCCTTTGCGCACAGTCCCGCTACCGCAAGCGCCGCCCCTCCCCTTAGGTCGGTTGCGAATACATTTGCGCCGTATAGGTTTTTTACACCGGTAACTATTGCGGTTTTACCGTAGACCGAAATATTTGCGCCCATCTTTTTAAGCTCTTGCGTGTACCTGTAACGGTTTTGAAATATGTTTTCGGTAAAAACGGTGGTGCCGCTTGCTTTAATCATCATGGATAGCAGCATCGGCGCGCTGTCGGTCGGAAAACCCGGATAATAATGCGTGCGCACCTGGTCGGTGCTTAGCAGTTTTTTGGGAGCGCTTAAATAAAGTGAATTTTGATAGGCTTTTATTAAGCAACCGCTTTTTGCAAAATACTCATTAACCGATATAAGATGTTCGGGGCAAAGATTATTCAAAAGTATTTCTCCGCCGGTTACCGCCGCGCAAGCCATATAGGTCGACGCCACGATACGGTCGGGTATTACGGTTATTTCACAGTTATTAAACTGCGTTCTGCCCGTTACCGATATGTCGCCGCATTTAAGAAAGGTTATCCCTGCGCCGGCGGCGTTAAGGTATTTAATTAGATTACAAATTTCGGGTTCTCTGGCGGCGTTTTTAATTACAGTGGTACCTTTTGCGCAGCTTGCCGCAATCAAAGCGTTTTCGGTAGCGCCTACGCTCGGCAGCGGCAAAACGATATCGCCGCCCTGTAAAGAATCTGAAGAAAACTCAAGTACGCCGTTATTATCAATTAGGGTTACGCCGAGTTTTTTAAGCGCTGAAATATGTATATCAATAGGGCGCGGTCCTAATTCGCAACCGCCCGGAGACGATATTTTCGCACTCCCGCAACGCCCTATCAAAGCTCCCAAAAACAGTACCGAAGAACGCATATCGTTCATAAGGTCGTCGGGAATATAGTCCTTATCTACGGTTGAAGAATTAACAACAAGCGCGTCACCTTCGCGGTAGACAAGACAACCCAGATGCCGCAAAATGTTTATGGCGCAGGTTACATCCGAAAGCCTCGGACAGTTATGTATAACGCTTTCGCCACCTGTTATAACGGTTGCGGCTAAAATCGGTAAAGCGGCGTTTTTAGCGCCCTGCAGGTTTATACTTCCGCGTATTGTGTTACCACCGTTTATAACAATTTGCGACATTTTTGCGGCACCCTTCATAAGAATTCTAATCTTATAATATGCCGTAATATTAAATTAGTGAATTACTTATTATACAGTTTTATTACTTCGTCGTATATTCGCTTGGCGGCGTCGGGGATTACGGCGCCTGCCGATTTTTCAGACATTTCGTATAGCTTTTTATCGTCGAAAATAAGTCTTTTAACCATATCGCCGAGTTTATATAGCTGATCTTCCTGCAAAAGTTCGGCGGCGCCGGCGTTCTTAAGCGAGAGAGCATTGTAATACTGGTGGTTTTCGGCAACATTTGGGGATGGAATAAAAATTGCGGGCTTGGCGCAAACGCCGATTTCGGTTAGTGAAATTGCCCCCGCGCGTGAGATTATAAGGTCGGCGGCGGGTATGCAAACGGTATTATCGAGGTAATCTTTAATTATTACGTGGGGGTCGCTAATGTCTACGCCGGCCGCGGTTATTTGCTTTATAAATCTATCGTAGCTTCTCTTTCCCGTGCCGTGAATAAAGTATATCTCGCCCGATTTGTAGTTTTCGGCTATAAGCTTTATAATAGCTTCGTTAATTCTATCGGCGCCAAGACTGCCGCCCATAGAAAGCACAACGCGATCCTCCGGTTTAAGGCCGAGTTTTTCACGAGCGGCTTCTTTCGAAAAGTCGGTCATTTCCGACCTTATCGGATTACCTGTAATAACCGGTACGCCCTTATAATTCATACGATCTTTTGCCTGCGACATGGCAAGCATAACCAGGTCGGCTTTGGGGGCTAACATTTTGGTAGTAACGCCCGGAAAGGCGTTTTGTTCATGTATGGCGATTTTTATACCGAGCTTGTGGGCTTCACGAAGTACAGGGCCGCTGACATAACCGCCCGTACCCACAACAACGTCGGGGTTTAGCTCTTTCAGATATTTTCGCGCAAGCGCCGAAGATGTAAATACCTTTTTAATGGCTATGGCGTTTCGTTTAATGTTTTCTAAACTTATTTTACGCTGAATACCTTCGACCTCTATAGGGTAAAAGTCGAAACCCGCCTGCGTTACCAGGCGTTGTTCCATACCGTCTTTTTTACCTATGTAAGATATGGTGGCGTCGGGGTTGTTTTTTCGAATTAGCCCCGCAACGGCAAGCGCCGGGTTTATATGGCCTGCCGTTCCTCCGCCTGCAAATAAGATATGCATATTAACCGCCCTTTTTATGATTTTTCTATAAATGACGCCCTCGAAATCGAAAGCACAATGCCCATCTGTGCAAGCAGGAGCATTAAAGCCGTACCGCCGTAACTGAAAAACGGCAGGCTTATTCCCGTATTGGGTACGGTATTTGTTACAACCAGTATATTAAGCGCAGCTTGAAGTCCCACCTGGAAGGTAAGGCCTACTGCCAACAGCGAACCAAATGTATCGGGTGCGCGCATGGCAATTATAAAGCCGCGCCAGACCAGTAAGCAAAACAGCGCAATTATTATCAGCGCGCCGATAAGCCCTAATTCTTCGCAAACGATAGAGAATATAAAGTCATTATGCGGTTCGGGTACCCAAAGTTGTTTTTGGCGCGATTTACCAAAACCACGACCCAAAATTCCGCCGGAACCTATAGCGAGAAGCGACTGTATGGTCTGATATCCCTTACCCGTCGCGTCCGCCCAGGGGTCCAGCCAGTATTTAATACGGTCGCCGCCGTAACCGACTATACCCGAAATAATTGCAATACCGCCAAGCACCGCGGCTGACGCACCGCTAATAAGCAGGTATCTTAATTTGGTGCCGCCTATAACCATCATAGCAATACCGATCAAAAAAATCAATATGGTAGCCGACATATGCGGTTCAAAAACGACTAAACCACAGCATATTCCTAAATATATTAACGGATAAAGAAATCCCTCTTTAGGTCTGCCCATCTTGTCGCGATTGTTTGAAATATAATTCGCCAAAAGCAGAATTATCGAAAACTTTGCTATTTCTGACGGTTGAAAACTTATAGGGCCTATAACCAGCCAGCGCTTTACGTCTAACCCTTTTATCATTGGCGGCATGGCAAGCAAAATTACAAGCAATACCATAGAAACTCCGTAAATAATTTTGGAGTATTTTTTTAATTTTCGATAGTTTATTTTTGAAACAACCAACATAGCCACTACGCCGATAACCGCAAATATGAACTGCCTTAAAATAAAGTGGTAGCTGTTTTTCATATATGCGTAAGAGTAATCGTAACTTGCCGAAAAGAGCATAACAAGTCCAACCGTTAACAGAATAAGCACAAGTGATAAAAACGGTAGGTCGAGCTTCCCCTTTATCCAAAGGGGCTCTTTAATTCTACGGACCTTTTGTCCACGATTAGATTCCATGATTTTTCCTTTCGGTGTATGATTATTTTCTAAAATATAAAAAGAATTATTCCGATAGCGCCGAATATAGCCGCAACCGCAGCAAATACAATAACTATTTTTTCTTCGCTCCAGCCGCACATTTCGAAATGATGGTGTATGGGCGACATCTTAAACAGACGCTTTTTGGTCTTTTTATAGTACGCAACCTGCAAAATAACCGAAACCGCTTCCGCGAGATAGACTATACCCGCAAAAATCAAAAATACGGGCCGGTCGATGTAAAATGAAAACCCGACTACCGCGCCGCCTAAAAAGAGCGAGCCGGTGTCCCCCATAAATACCTTTGCGGGGTGGGCGTTCCAAATTAAAAAGCCAATAAGAGCGCCGCCAAGCGAGGCGGTCCAAATGCTTGAAATTCCAAAATAAGAAGCAAGCACAATAAATACAGCGCATACTACGGCAGTAATCGACGTTGCAAGACCGTCGACGCCGTCGGTAAGGTTAACGGCGTTTACAAAACCGTAGACAAAAAAGAGTGCTATGGGCCAATAGATAAGCCCAACGCCTTGCGATACGTCTACAGAGCCTATAAAAGGTATAAAAGTGTAGGTGTTGCCGCTTACATAAAGCGTTATTAAAAATCCTGCGCTTACAAGCAGTTGTAAAAAGGTTTTTTGACGCGCGGTAAGTCCAAGATTACGCTTTTTTACAACCTTGATATAATCGTCAATAAAACCGATTATACCCATACAAACAGCCAGCGTTACACAAGCAATGGCCGCTACCCGTTTGTGAGGTTGAAGCTGCATACCGCCAGTTATAGTTTTACCGCAAACGGTAAGCAATAATGCACACAACGACGCGATAATAAATATAAATCCTCCCATTGTGGGCGTTCCGTTCTTGCTTTTGTGCCATGAGGGTCCTTCATCGCGTATTGTTTGACCAAAGTGTATTTTTTTAAGGTACGGCACAAATATAAAACCGAGTAAATATGCAACAGCAAAACCGATTACCGCAGCAATTATTGGTGAAAAGTCCATATTTTACAGCTCCTTTATGCACTCTTTTATAACTTCGCGTTCATCAAAATGGATTTTGCCGGTGTTTAATATTTGATATGTTTCGTGACCTTTGCCGGCTAAAACGATAATATCATCTGCCTGCGCTGTTTTTAAGGCGTATTTTATGGCGTCTTTGCGATTTTCGATAACCTTATAGGGGGTCGTCGTTTTCTTCATACCCGCCAAAATATCCTTAATAATTTCGCCTGGGTCTTCGGTACGGGGGTTGTCGCTTGTAACGATAACAAAATCCGCAAGTCTTACCGCAATTTCGCCCATAATCGGACGTTTGGTTTTATCACGGTCGCCGCCGCACCCAAACAAAACCACAAGGCGGTTTTTGGGACAGTCCTTGAATGTGCATAAGATATTTGCAAGACCGTCGGGCGTGTGAGCATAGTCAATTATTACGGTGTAATCGGTGTCGATGGGGACGATCTCTGCCCTGCCCTTAATACCGTCGGCTTTAGAAAGCGAATTTGCTACCTCAAAAGCCTTAAACCCGAGCGTTATGCCGCAAACCGCGACAGCCAGCGCGTTATATATCGAAAACTTGCCCGGAATTTTAAGTTTTACACGGCAAAGTTCGTTATTATCTAAAAATTCAAAATCGTTTCCAAAACTGTGATATCTTATATTTTTCGCTTGATAATCTGCTTGGTTGCTTGTGATAGAATAGGTTAAAATATTGCATTTTAAACCGTTCATCAGTTTTTGTGAATATTGATCGTCGAGATTTATTACGGCATTTTTGCAATTATAAAACAGTTTTTTCTTGGCGGCAAGGTAATTCTCCATCGTTTTATGGTAGTCGAGGTGGTCTTGGGTAAGGTTGGTGAAAATTGCCGTTTCAAATTCTATGCCATATACCCTTTCCTGGTCGAGAGCGTGGGAGGATACTTCCATTACGCAATAATCGCAGCCCTCTTTTACCATCTGGCTGAAATAGTAATGTAAATCCTCTATTGAGGGCGTAGTGTTTTTCGCTTCAAAAACCTGACTGCCGCAAATATTTTGAATAGTTCCTATAAGACCGCACTTATGACCAAGACTTTCGAGCATATTTTTAACCAAATATGTTATGGAAGTTTTGCCGTTAGTACCGGTTACGCCGATTATTTTAAGCTTTTTAGCGGCGTCTTTGTACCATTTTTCGCAAATTTTAGAATAGGTATGTTTCGTGTTCTCAACCAATATTTGGCAATCAAGCCCTAAATCTTTTTCGCAAAGCACCGCCGCCGCGCCGTTTTCTACCGCAGATTTGGCATAGTCGTGGCCGTCGCGTTCAGGACCGTTAATACATGCAAAAAGCCATCCGGGTTTAACCTTGCGTGAGTCGCAGGTTATACCCGATATTTCACGGTCGTTTAGTGTTGATGTAATAATTTTGCTGAGTTTCATTTAGTATGCCTCTAATCAACTAAAGATATATCGCCTGTTTCCTGACTGCGGAAATAAACCTCTATTACGCTGCCCTTATCAAGTTCGGTGCCGGGTTCTACGCTTTGCATATACGAAACCACGCCCGAAGAGGTTTTTATGTTACCCTTAAAGGTTACGTTAAAGCCGGCCGATACCGCAGTGGAATTAACTTCGGAAATGCTCATTCCTTTAAGGTTCGGAACCTGAGCTTTTTGAATTTCTTCATCTTTATCTGTATAAAGTATAACTATACCGTTTTTATAGATGGTTTGGGTGGACGCGGGCAGTTGCTTAACTATCGTATCGCCCTTACCCACAACTCGGTAACCAAGCGAAAGCGCCGAAAGTTCAGATTTAGCCTGCGATAAGGTCTTACCCTTAACGTCGGGTACGGATACCTGAAGGTATTTGCTTTGTTCAGCCGTATACTGGGGTTCAACACCTAAATAGGGCAATACTTCGGACAAAATCTGTCCGCCGACGGGAGCGGAAATGGTGCCCCCGTAATAGTTTGAACCGTGAGGTTCGTCCAAAAGAACCAGCACAGCGATTTCAGGATCGTCCATAGGTGCAAAGCCTACAAACGATGCAACGTACAGTCCGCTTTTGCCACTTGCAAGCATTTCGGCAACCTTTTGCGACGTACCGGTTTTTCCGCCTATCCGGTAACCTGCGGCATAGGCGTTTTTACCGCCGCCGCCATCGACAACCGATTCAAGTATTTGACAGACCGTGTCAGACGTTTGTTTTGAAATAACCTGTCTTTTTACGGTTGTATCATAATTTTTTATAACGTTTCCGTCGGTATCTACAATTTTTTTAACTATATGGGGACTAAGCAGTTTGCCGCCGTTTACGGTTGCGGCAAGTGCCGTTATTAACTGAATCGGGGTAATTTTGAATGTCTGACCAAACGAAGACGAAGCAAGTTCGGTAGGTCCCATGTTCTTTTCGCTGTGATACTGCGATGTAGCTTCGCCGGGTAAATCTATACCGGTTTTTTCGTTTAAGCCAAAGGCGTTAAAATACTTTGAAAAGGTGCTGACGCCTATCGTTTGACCAAGTGATATAAAAAACGGGTTACAGGAATTTTGGGTCGCCTGCGTAAGGTTTTGTACGCCATGCCCGCCTTTTTTGTGACAATTGTATTTTTGACCCGCAACAAAGATGGTGCCGGTACAATTAAAACTTGAGTTAAGGTTTACAAATCCCTCTTCTATGCCGATAGATTCGGTAATAACCTTAAATACCGAGCCCGGTTCGTACGGATCGGATATATTTTTATTACGCCACTGCTTGTTTTGAAGTTCTTTTAATTTTTTGTTTTTTTCGGTTGTATCGGTTATGGCGTCAACGGTCGCCTGATCTTGTTTTGAAAGCTTAAGGTATTCGTTCGGATTAAAATCGCCTTTAACCGCCATGGCGAGTATCTCGGCGGTTTTTACGTTCATCACAAGCGCCGCGCCGCGCTCGCCGACCTTGTTGGACTCAACCGCGTCTGCAAGATATTTTTCGGTAACATACTGTATGTACTCGTCTATGGTCAGGTAAACCGAATTGCCTGCTTTGGCGTCTATCTTTTTTTCGTAGGTAAAGGGCATATCGGTACCAAGCGCATTTTTTGCGGCGACTATTCTGCCGGGCGTCCCCGTAAGCTGGTCGTCATATTTTAGTTCTATGCCGCTAAGGCCCTGATTATCGTTTCCCACAAAACCAAGTACCGTTGAAGCAAGGTTATCGTTGGTGTAATAGCGCTTAGTAGTTTGGTCAAGACCTATGTAAGCCGAAAGGCCTAAATCTTTATTATCGGTTAGAAAGGTACGAATTTTTTGAGCTACGTCATTTTCTACCTTTTGTTTTATTGCAACGTAATAGGTTTTTGTTTTTCCGAGTTTTTCTTCTATTTCGCTTTTTTCAATTTCAAGAATTGAGGAAAGTCCTTCGCATATTTTATTTTTAATCTGCTCGCGTTTATTTGAATCGTCAATTTTAGCTACGGCGTTCGGCGTGACAAAAACGGTCCAAACGGGGGCGCTCGTAGCAAGTATTTCGCCGTTGCGGTCATAAATCGTGCCGCGCTCGGCGGTTATACGGGTGTCGTATAGCTGTTGTTCGGTAGCTTTGGACTGATATTCTTCACCGTGAAATATCATAATGTTAACAAGGCTTAAAGAACAAACCGATACCGTAACAAGTACGAGAACCAGCAAAATAATGAATATTCTGTTTATCATTTTTTTGGTCGGTCGGTTGTTTTGCAAGCTGTTATTCCCCTTTGCTTAAGCAGTTTTTAACTACCCGTTTATACCGCGAAAGCGAGAGCCAGAATACAACTTAGCCCTCGCATAAATTTATGATTTTTCTTCTTTAATTATTCTCGGCAAAGCGTTCACCGTCTAAGGTAATCGCCTTATCTTTATCGTTGCATCTTACGTAGACTATTTGGCTTTTGCCGGGTTTAGACATACCAAGTGAAGACGCTTTTTGCTCAAGATTTTGGTAAGAATACATTCGCTCAAGCGCAACATTAAGCCTTATTTCTTCGCTTTTGGCGGTGGATATTTGTTTCTCTATTGCATTTATTTTAGATTGTTTTTCGCCAACCTGAGAGCGCAAAAAAAGCATAAGGCACAAAAGGGTTACCGATACAATCGCAACCACAATTCCCTTAATTGTGGGAGATGAGCTTTTGGCTTTAGCGCGCTTTTTTGACGAGGTTTTTTTGCGATTGTCAGGCATAGAAATAACGTCGGCCTGTCTTTTTTGAGCCGGCATAAACAGTTCAAAATTATAAGCTAAGCTATCGTCATAATATTTAATATTATTCAACGGTATTGTCCTCTCTTATTTTTTCTACTACCCTGAGTTTTGCGCTGCGCGAACGCGGATTGTTTGCTATTTCTTGTTCAGTAGGAATTATCGGTTTTTTGTTTACAAGTTTTGCCAAAGGCTTTTTACCGCAGACACACACCGGAAAATCAGGCGGGCAGGTACAACCTTCACAAAAGCGGTTGAAGGTCCGCTTTACAATTCGGTCTTCAAGCGAATGAAATGTTATAACCGCTATTCTGCCGCCTATGTTAAGCATTTTGAACGCTTTATCGAGTACCCCCGCCGTATCGTCAAGTTCACCGTTTACGGCAATTCTAAGCGCCTGAAAGCACTTTCTTGCAGGGTGTCCGTCTCGTTTGAATTTTGCGGGGACGACGTCGGATATAAGCGACGCTAATTCGCCTGTCGTGTAGATTGGGCGGCGTTTTACTATTTCGTTTGCTATTTTGTAGGCGAATTTCTCTTCGCCGTATTTTTGAAAGATTTCACAAAGAGCGGCGGCATCACTGTTATTTACGATGTCCGCAGCGCTCACGCCGCTTTTGCTCATTCGCATATCAAGCGGCGCATCGCCGTGGAAGGAGAATCCGCGTTCCGCGTTATCGAGTTGATAAGACGAAACGCCTAAATCTAAGAGTAAACCGTCTATTTTATTTATGCCTTTGTTTTTCAGTACCGAATCGAAATTGTAATAATTCTCGTTTATTACAACC